>NZ_CP108086.1:1214022-1517528 GCF_036186745.1 Microbispora hainanensis
GCGTGTACGAGGACGGCGACCGCGACTACGCGTTCGTCACGGTCTACAACGGCGTCCAGGTCACGGACGTGCGCTACGACAAGCACGACGACCACCGCGGCAAGGGCCACAGCGGCCGCTACGACCACGACGGCAAGCACCGCGGCGGACGTGACCACGGCAAGAGCGATTGGCGTGTGGCGCCCGTCTCCGTCCGGCAGTTCCAGGCCCTGAACAGGGGCAAGGACCTCACCGGCAACGGCCCCTGGGCCAAGGGCACCGGCGTCCAGACCCACGAGATCGGCGAGTTCGCCTACCACAGCCACGCGGACTCGTACGTCAGCCGTGACGGCAAGACCCTCTACTTCCGCAAGAAGGTCTGGGACCGCGACGACTACAAGGGTCCGAAGAGCGACGACAAGCAGCTCACGCCGAAGGCCGCGCCCAGCGGCGAGAACAACCGCTTGGCGCCTCCCACGCCTCCCAAGCCCCCCACGCCTCCGAAGCCCCCCACGCCCCCGGAGCCGCCCAAGCCGCCCAAGCCGCAGCCGACCGTCACGGTCACAGCGACCGCGACCGCCACGGTCACGGCGACAGCGACCGTCACCGCGACCGCGACCGTCACCGCGACTCCCACCTACAAGCCGACGGCCAAGCCCACCTTCCGCCCGAAGTACAAGTACTACGCGCGGACGTTCTGGGCGCAGACCCGCGTCGACCACCGGCCGCACGGCACCCTGAAGATCACGCTGAAGGACGTCGGCAGCCTCGGCTCCAACGTCGGTGGTCAGGGCCTGGCCTACAACCAGAAGATCGGCACCTCGATCTTCATGTTCGGCTACCCGAGCGGGTCGCACCCGGACGGCAACTACGCCTTCACCGGCAAGACCCAGAAGTGGGCCTACGGCAAGACCTTCAAGGCGAGCTCCGCGGCCATCAAGGGCGAGGAACTCGTGGGGGTCAAGTCCTCCTTCACGGGCGAGGGCGCCATCGGCTCGTCCTGGCTCTACCGCTACAGCAACGCCAAGCGGCTCGGTTACCTGAACGGTGTGACCATCGGTGTCGCCGACACCGACGGCAACGGCCGCATCGACACCAGCATCTCGCCGTACTTCGACGGTGAGACGCTCGGCGTCTACAAGGCCGCCGCGGCCAACTGGTCCGGCAAGATCGTCTGAGTCTCCGACTCCTGACGTCCAGGAGGGCCCGGCTGTTCGCAGCCGGGCCCTTTCCTTTTGTCTGCCGCCTCTCGCCAGCCGGCTCGCGCCGGTCGCCTCACGCCCGTTGCCGTGTGCCTGGCGCCTTGTGCCTGGTCAGGGCAGCCCCTCCCCGATGGGTGACGAGCGCGGGCGGCCGCCCTGTTCGCACCGCCACGCCGGCCGCCCGTACGGCCTCTCAGGCCCGTTCCCGGCCTCCCCGGCTTGATCGACCATGTCGGAGTTCGACGGACTTTCCCCGCACAGCGGCATTAGGGAATCCGCTTCCTCGGGCCCATGACCCCTTCGCGACTTCGTCGGCACGACCCCGGAGAAAAGCACACGAACAAAGGACGGCCGGGCCACGAGGAGTCAAAAATGATCAGGACAATGATCACTGACAGACTGGTAAATCGCAATGAGGAAATCATCTGCGGCAGACCACCAAGAAAGCGAGCGGAAAGCTACTCGCACCTGCTTCCACTAAGCCTCGCCGCCAACTTACCAAGAGCACAGCATCGCGGGCATGAAAGCCTTCGAGCGGCTCTCGCATCCGCGGTCTCGCGCCGATTCCGAGGGGCACGGCAAGCCGTCACAGACAGCTCTCCCAGACGAGCCGAACGCCGACAAAACATCGATCTACCTGTGCGAATGCCACCGACCCACCGGCCTCCGAGCACGAACGACGCCCCCGCTTCGCCCTCTCGGCGACGGGCGTTCAATCACCGCCGGAATCGCGCCCGCAAACTGTGCGATGACAGTGATACTCCGCCCGGAAAACCCACTCTGCCATTCAGAGAATGCGCATCGCGAGCCGTACGGCGTTCCCGAGAAAGCTCCAGCCGAGCCCTGAACGGCTCGATTCGGCGGCTTAGAGTGCCCAGTGGATATCGGTCATCCGATTAGCTGGCTTACCGGATGGTAACCCCCTCGGCGAGAGTTCCCAGGAAACCTTCAGGAAGGCCATCGCCGCACCGCGGCGGCCACCTCTCGGCAGCCTTCCGGCGCAGGGGAACCGGAGCCGGCCAAGGCCCGCTCCAGCGGTCCAGGGAGGGCCGCGTCGCGGCCATCCAGGGATCTACGTGCTCCTTCGCACATCTCCTTGATCATCAAGTCGCACCCCCGGCCGGCCACACGGACCACGGTCCAGGCGAACGGGCACACTCTGACGCAATTTCCCGGCCATCCGGTTTCACTCAAACCTGTGATTTACGTCACATCGAGCCGTGACCGACCTGGCGCGGAACGTGACCGTAATCCTTCCACACAGCCCGCGATCAGCTCGTTTTCAGCTTCCGTTCAGGAAGCGACTGAAGGCACGAAGTTGGAGGCAATGCGCGAAGCGATCAATTCCACTTACGTCACTCCAATTGGTCCTATAGCTTTCTCCTCGTTCCTCACTGACGGATGGGGCGCAAGTGACGCCTCACGACAGACCAGGAGAAAGTTATGAAGCGCACTCTCGCTCTGGGCGGGGTCGCGGCCGGCCTGCTGGCCTCCGCGGCGATCGCCGCCCCGGCTCACGCCGACTCGGTTCCGGCCGTGAACCTGGCCAACACGAACTTCGCGGCTCAGCAGGTCGCGGCGTTCTGGTACGGCCAGGCCAAGGCCAACCTGATCAACGCCACCCCGTACACGGTGGAGACCACGGTCCCCACCAAGCACGTGTCGACCGGCGGGGCCTCCGCCGACACCAAGGCCGGCGTTGTCGGGTCGAGCGGCGACCAGAAGGCCGCCACCGGCAGCCTCAAGAACGTGAACCTGCCGAAGACCACCGGCAAGGTGTTCTTCATCGGCGCCGACGGCAAGCCGCACTGGTGCTCGGCCACCTCGGTTCAGTCGCAGTACAAGAACCTGGTGGCGACCGCGGGTCACTGCGTCTACGACACCAAGTCCAACGCCGCCACCCTGGACAAGTGGGTCTTCATCCCCGGCTACTACGAGGGCAAGACCCCCTGGGGCATCTACGTCGGTAAGACCGCTTACACGCACTACGACTACAGCGTGTACGAGGACGGCGACCGCGACTACGCGTTCGTCACGGTCTACAACGGTGTGGTTCCCACCGAGGGTGGCACCAGCGGCGGCAAGTACGAGTCGCGCGTCTACCACAACAAGTGGGACGCCTACCGTGCGAAGCGGAAGCTGCAGGCCGACAAGACCACGGGCTACTCCAAGCTCGAGGTCGTCGAGGTCAACAAGCTCTCGCGGTTCGGCAAGGAGACGGCGGTCAGCGTCGCCGACTTCCAGGCCTGGAACAAGGGCAGGAACCTGACGGGCAACGGCCCCTGGACCCCGGGCACCAGCGCGTCCGAGGCCAAGGAGATCTCCAAGAACGAGTACCGTTCCTGGAAGGACTCCTACGTCAGCAAGGACGGGAAGACCCTGTACTGGCGGACGAAGGTCCAGGCTCCGGCCGCCGCCGCGTCCGCGAGCCCGAGCCCCAGCGCCAGCGCGCAGGCCCAGGGCAACAAGTGGCAGGGCAACAACTGGGGGCACCGCGACCAGGGCCACTTCGAGTACAAGTACTTCAGCCGGACCTTCACCGCGAAGGTCATCACGGGCTACAAGGTCGTCGGCCTGAAGCTCTCGATCGGTCTGAAGGACGTCGGCACCCTCGGGTCCAACGTCGGTGGTCAGGGTCTGGCCTACAACCAGAAGATCGGCACGGGCATCTTCGAGTTCGGTTACCCGAGCGGGTCGCACCCGGACGGCAACTACGCCTTCTCCGGCAAGACCCAGAAGTGGGCCTACGGCAAGACCTTCAAGGCCTCCGCGCCGTCCCTGAAGGCCGAGGAGCTGGTGGGCATCAAGTCCTCCTTCACCGGCGAGGGCTCCATCGGTTCCGCGTGGCTGTACCGCTACAGCAACGCCAAGCGGCTCGGCTACCTCAACGGTGTGACCATCGCGGTCTCCGACACCGACGGCAACAACCGCATCGACACCAACGTCTCCCCGTACTTCGACGGTGAGACCCTGGGCGTCTACAAGGCCGCTGCCGCCAACTGGTCCGGCAAGATCGTCTGATCAACCCCCCAGTAACGCAGAGTCAAGGAAAGGGCCCGGCCTCCAGCCGGGCCCTTTTCCATTGCCCCAAAACAGTCCGGCCGCCCAGAAACAGTCCGGCGCATTGCGCCCTCGCGGAGAGTCTTGATCAGCCGACCACCGAGCCGTCTCCCCTCACGTCGTCGGCAACGGCGCCGCGCTTGCCGGGAAACGACGGGGCGCGGGCTCGCCTCCTTCGACCTCTTGACTAACGGTCCCGAATATGCCGTTCGTCCCATTCATCGGCCTACGCCCGGATGGCCGGCGGCCTCCGCTCCGCCATGAGCGAGGCCGCTTTGACGGGTCGCTCGATGTGTTGGTTTCGTTCCAAAGTGTGATTTGCATCACAGCGATCATTGAATCGGTCCAACGAAGCAGGTATCGGACACCGCCCCACACCCGCGATGATCAGCCAAAACGTCCTTCGCACATGATCCAGATCGGCGCCGTGAGGCACACTCCCCCGGAGCACGGTCACGAAGCCACTTACGTCACCCCATTTCCTCCTATAACTTTCTCCTCGTTCCTCACTGACGGATGGGGCGCAGGTGACGCCCCACGACAGACCAGGAGAATTCCAATGAAGCGCACTCTCGCTCTGGGCGGGATCGCGGCCGGCCTGCTGGCCTCCGCGGCGATCGCTGCCCCGGCTCACGCCGACTCGGTTCCGGCCGTGAACCTGGCCAACACCAACCTCGCGGCTCAGCAGGTCGCGGCGTTCTGGTACGGCCAGGCCAAGGCCAACCTCGTCAACGCCACCCCGTACACGGTGGAGACCACGGTCCCCACCAAGCACGTGTCGACCGGCGGGGCCTCCGCCGACACCAAGGCCGGCGTTGTCGGGTCGAGCGGCGACCAGAAGGCCGCCACCGGCAGCCTCAAGAACGTGAACCTGCCGAAGACCACCGGCAAGGTGTTCTTCATCGGCGCGGACCACAAGCCGCACTGGTGCTCGGCCACCTCGGTTCAGTCGCAGTACAAGAACCTGGTGGCGACCGCGGGTCACTGCGTCTACGACACCAAGTCCAACGCGACCACCCTGGACAAGTGGGTCTTCATCCCCGGCTACTACGAGGGCAAGACCCCCTGGGGCATCTACGTCGGTAAGACCGCTTACACGCACTACGACTACAGCGTGTACGAGGACGGCGACCGCGACTACGCGTTCGTCACGGTCTACAACGGCGTTCTGCCCACCGAGGGTGGCACCAGCGGCGGCAAGTACGAGTCGGAGACCTACAAGTTCAAGTGGCAGGCCGACCGGGCGCTGAAGAAGCTCCAGGCCGACAAGACCACGGCGCTGTCGAAGCTCGCGGTCGTGCCGGTCTACGAGGGCGGCAACAAGCCCGCTGGCAACTTCGGCTGGAGGAAGGGCAACCACCCGACGCCGTCCCCGTCGCAGACCCCGAAGATCATCGGCTACAAGGTCGTCGGCGTGAAGCTGTCGATCGGCCTCAAGGACGTCGGCTCGCTGGGCTCGAACGTGGGCGGTCAGGGTCTGGCCTACAACCAGAAGATCGGCACGGCCGTCTTCGAGTTCGGTTACCCGAGCGGGTCGCACCCGGACGGCAACTACGCCTTCTCGGGCAAGACCCAGAAGTGGGCCTACGGCAAGACCTTCAAGGCGGCTGCGCCGTCCCTGAAGGCCGAGGAGCTGGTGGGCATCAAGTCCTCCTTCACCGGCGAGGGCTCCATCGGTTCGTCCTGGCTCTACCGCTACAGCAACGCCAAGCGGCTCGGCTACCTCAACGGTGTGACCATCGCGGTCTCCGACACCGACGGCAACGGCCGGATCGACACCAACGTCTCCCCGTACTTCGACGGTGAGACCCTGGGCGTCTACAAGGCCGCTGCTGCCAACTGGTCCGGCAAGATCGTCTGATCAACCCCCCAGTAACGCAGAGTCAAGGAAAGGGCCCGGCTTCCAGCCGGGCCCTTTTCCATTGCCCGAAGCTACCCGATGCCCTGTCGGGATATCGCCCGAATAGAGCCACAGGCGAAAACAATCACCATTCGACCTGCTGCCTCACGAATGGTGCTGTTTTTCCGATTTCCCTAGGCCTGCGCCGAGACGGCCGGCGGTCGCCGTTCGGCCCCCGTCACGGCCCCCTGACGTGATCAGGCACCTCCCCGGTTTCATCCAATGATGTGATTTACATCACACAGGCCGTTATATCGGTCCAACGCGGAGCGTGACGGAAAGGCCCGAGGCGCGCTCATGATCAGCCAAAACGATCCGTCCCTCACACAGTTATGCCGCGCGCGTGCGCCTCTCCCCGCAAAAGCCTTGTCGCAAACCCTCTTACGCCACCGCATTTCCTCCTATAACTTTCTCCTCGTTCCTCACTGACGGATGGGGCGCAGGTGACGCCTCACGACAGACCAGGAGAAAGTTATGAAGCGCACTCTCGCTCTGGGCGGGGTCGCGGCCGGCCTGCTGGCCTCCGCGGCGATCGCTGCCCCGGCTCACGCCGACTCGGTTCCGGCCGTGAACCTGGCCAACACCAACCTCGCCGCTCAGCAGGTCGCGGCGTTCTGGTACGGCCAGGCCAAGGCCAACCTGATCAACGCCACCCCGTACACGGTGGAGACCACGGTCGCCACCAAGCACGTCACCACGGGTGGCGCGTCCGCCGACACCAAGGCCGGCGTTGTCGGGTCGAGCGGCGACCAGAAGGCCGCCACCGGCAGCCTCAAGAACGTGAACCTGCCGAAGACCACCGGCAAGGTGTTCTTCATCGGCGCGGACCACAAGCCGCACTGGTGCTCGGCCACCTCGGTTCAGTCGCAGTACAAGAACCTGGTGGCGACCGCGGGTCACTGCGTCTACGACACCAAGTCCAACGCGACCACCCTGGACAAGTGGGTCTTCATCCCCGGCTACTACGAGGGCAAGACCCCCTGGGGCATCTACGTCGGTAAGACCGCTTACACGCACTACGACTACAGCGTGTACGAGGACGGCGACCGCGACTACGCGTTCGTCACGGTCTACAACGGCGTTCTGCCCACCGAGGGTGGCACCAGCGCCGGCAAGTACGAGTCGCAGACCTACCGCACCAAGTGGCAGGCCGAAGCGGCGCTGAAGAAGCTCCAGGCCGACAAGACCACGGTTGCGTCGAAGCTGAAGGTCGAAGAGGTCAAGGAGCTCTCGCGGTTCGGCAAGGAGACGGCGATCAGCGTCGCCGACTTCCAGAACTACAACAAGGGCGCGAACCTGACGGGCAACGGCCCCTGGGCTCCCTTCACGTCCGTCAAGACCGATTCGATCAAGCCGAGCGAGTACAAGTTCTGGAACAAGGACTCGTACGTCAGCCAGGACGGGACGACTCTGTACTACCGGGTCCCCAAGCCGGGTAAGCGGAACGAGTTCGACTTCTTCAAGCGGACCTTCTCGGCGAAGATCCTCACCACCTACAAGGTCGTGGGCTTCAAGTTCGCGATCGGTCTGAAGGACGTCGGCACCCTCGGGTCCAACGTCGGTGGTCAGGGTCTGGCCTACAACCAGAAGATCGGCACGGGCATCTTCGAGTTCGGTTACCCGAGCGGGTCGCACCCGGACGGCAACTACGCCTTCTCCGGCAAGACCCAGAAGTGGGCCTACGGCAAGACCTTCAAGGCCTCCGCGCCGTCCCTGAAGGCCGAGGAGCTGGTGGGCATCAAGTCCTCCTTCACCGGCGAGGGCTCCATCGGTTCCGCGTGGCTGTACCGCTACAGCAACGCCAAGCGGCTCGGCTACCTCAACGGTGTGACCATCGCGGTCTCCGACACCGACGGCAACAACCGCATCGACACCAACGTCTCCCCGTACTTCGACGGTGAGACCCTGGGCGTCTACAAGGCCGCTGCCGCCAACTGGTCCGGCAAGATCGTCTGATCAACCCCCCAGTAACGCAGAGTCAAGGAAAGGGCCCGGCCTCCAGCCGGGCCCTTTTCCATTGCCCGAAACCGACCACACCCGCGCTTCAAGCACGGCGGTCACACCATCCATCTCACGGCCGATCCCAGAGCCGCACTCAGGGCGAATCCCAGAACCGAGCCCAACGCCGAGCCCGGGCCGATTCCCGGAGTCGAGCCCATAGCCGATCTCAAGACGGATCCCCGCGCGGATTTCACGGCCGGTCTCTGAGCCGAGCCACAGGGCCGAGCTCACAAGGCCGAGCTTAGAGCCGATCCCGCAAGTCGATCTCAGAGCCGTCCGCTCCGGCCCGTCTCCTTCTCCTCGCCCTCGCCCGCCGTCTCGCCGCAGCGGGCATCCCACGCCCCGCCGGGCCCTTCGGTGAGCGCCTGGAGCACAGACGCCGCACTCCCTGCGCTCCGAGCGCCATCCGGATCCCCTGCGCCCACGATGCTCGCGATGCTCGTGCCCGGGCCGCCGGCCGCCGGATGAACGTGTGACGGGCCGGCTCGCCGTACACGCCGCAGATCGCTCCCAGACGGACGGGAACCACTCGGAACCCCTATCCCGCCAGATCGCCCACGGACCGCCGTTTGGGCCCTTATTGGGCACCCGGAACGGGCGGCTGAGCGCATGGACACGGTCCGCCGAGGGCCCTTTTGACGTAGTACCCCCTCTCTCGGTTTCATCCGATCAGTGTGATTTACATCACATAAGCCCCCATCTGAGAGCCGACACTCGGTACGGCAACAGACGTCCGACACCACTCGTGATCAGCGCAGATGCCGCACAGACCCCTCAACCACCCCGAAGTTCGCGGGTCCGGAGGGGGTGGGCGGACGCGGTGGTTCCACTTACACCACACCAACTTCTCCTATAACTTTCTGACCGTTCCTTTACTGACGTATGGGGCGCAGGAGTCGCCTCACGACAGACCAGGGAGAGAAAGTTGAAGCGCACCCTCGCACTCGGTGGTGTCGCGGCCGGCCTGCTGGCCTCCGCCGCCATCGCCGCCCCGGCTCACGCCGACTCCATCCCGAGCGTGAACCTGGCCAACACCAACCTCGCCGCTCAGCAGGTCGCCCAGTACTGGTACGCCCAGGCCAAGGCCAACCTCGTCAACGCCACGCCGTACACGGTGGAGACCACGGTCGCCGCCAAGCACGTGACGACCGGCGGGGCTTCCGCTGACACCAAGGCCGGTGTCGTCGGCTCCAGCGGCGACCAGAAGGCTTCCACCGGCACGTCGAAGAACGTGAACCTGCCGAAGACCACCGGCAAGGTGTTCTTCACCGGCGCCGACGGCAAGCCGCACTGGTGCTCCGCGACCGCCCTGCAGTCGACCTACAAGAACGTTGTGGCGACCGCGGGTCACTGCGTCTACGACACCAAGTCGAACAAGACGACGCTGGACAACTGGGTCTTCGTCCCCGGCTACTACGAGGGCAAGACCCCCTGGGGCATCTACGTCGGTAAGACCGCTTACACGCACTACGACTACAGCGTGTACGAGGACGGCGACCGCGACTACGCGTTCGTCACGGTCTACAACGGCGTCATCCCCACCGAGAACGGCACCAGCGGCGGCGGCGTCTCGAAGTTCTTCAAGAACAAGAAGGACGCCGAGGACTACAAGGCCAAGCTCGCGGCCGACAAGACCACCGGTTGGTCGAAGCTCGCGGTCGTGCCGGTCTTCGGCAAGTCCGCCGGCAAGGACAACGACCACAGCTGGAAGAACGGCGACAACCGCGGTAACGACCGTGGCCGTGGCCACGACCAGGGCCCGGGCCGCAACATCATCGGCTACAAGGTCACCGGCGTGAAGCTGTCGATCGGCCTCAAGGACGTCGGCACCCTCGGTGCCAACGTCGGTGGTCAGGGCCTGGCCTACAACCAGAAGGTCGGCACGGCCGTCTTCGAGTTCGGTTACCCGAGCGGGTCGCACCCGGACGGCAACTACGCCTTCACCGGCAAGACCCAGAAGTGGGCCTACGGCAAGACCTTCAAGGCGAGCGCTCCCTCGATGAAGGCCGAGGAGCTCGTCGGCATCAAGTCCTCCTTCACCGGTGAGGGCGCCATCGGTTCGTCCTGGCTGTACCGCTACAGCAGCGCGAAGCGGCTCGGCTACCTCAACGGTGTGACCATCGCGGTCTCCGACACCGACGGCAACGGCCGGATCGACACCAGCGTTTCCCCGTACTTCGACGGTGAGACCCTGGGCGTCTACAAGGCCGCCGCCGCCAACTGGTCGGGCAAGATCGTCTGATCTTCCCCCGGTCAATGATGTGAGAAAAGGGCCCGGCCTCCAGCCGGGTCCTTTTTCTTACGCATTTCGCCGGACCGCCGAGAAGGCGCCGGGAAGAAGACTCCGTGAAGACACCACTGAAGACACCGGGAAGACGGTGAGAAGACGCCGGGGAAAACGAACGGCGTCGGCTATTAACCGTCCCCCTCGCCCTTCCCGGGACCGCCCGGCCACCGCCGCGACGGCGGCATCCGGTTCCGGCGCCGCCAGGTCCTCTCCCTCCGTACGGCCAGGGAGGAGTCCGTCCCGTCAGTGCCCGGACGCGGCCGGCCCGTACGACCTCACGACACCCGGGAAGCCCGCTCCCGCCACGGCGAATTTCACCGGGAAAGACCCCGCAGCGCCCGCGAGCAATGGCATTCACATTGAAGATCACGATCAAGATCACGAGGTGATACCCATTGCTTCACCTCTCTTACGCCCTCAGCTACCAATCCGGTAGTTTTTGCGCATCCTTTACTGACGCATGAGGCGAAGCCGCGCCTCACGACAGACCATGGAGAGCACTTGAAGCGCACCCTCACGTTCGGCGGCGTCGCGGCCGGCCTGCTGGCCACCGCCCTCGTCGCCTCCCCCGCGCACGCCGACCACTTCAAGCCCAAGGCCAAGCCGCTGGCCGAGACCAACTTCGCCGCCAAGCAGGTCGCCGCCTTCTGGCTGGGCGAGAAGATGGCGAACCTGGTCAACGCCACGCCGTACGGCACGGAGACCAAGGTCGCCGCCAAGCACGTCTCGACGATGCCCAAGGGAACGGCCGACACGAAGCCCGGTGTCGTCTCGTCCAGCAGCGACAAGAAGGCCACGAGCACGTCGAAGAACGTCAACCTGCCCCGCACCACGGGCAAGGTGTTCTTCATCGGCTCGGACAACAAGCCGCACTGGTGCACCGCGACCGCCCTGCAGTCGCTGCACAAGAACCTGGTGGCCACGGCCGGTCACTGTGTCTACGACACGGTGAAGGACAAGGACCTGATGGACAAGTGGGTCTTCGTCCCGGGTTACTACAACGGCAAGACGCCGTACGGCATCTACGTCGGCAAGATCGCGTACACCCACTTCGACTTCACCACCTACGGTGACGGCGACTTCGACTACGCGTTCGTCGCGGTCTACAACGGTGTCGTCCCCACGGACGGCGGCACCAGCGGCGGCAAGTACGAGTCCCGGCTCTACCGGACCAAGTGGGACGCCTACAAGGCCAAGGACCAGCTGGCGAAGGACAAGACCACGGCTTACTCGAGCCTCAAGGTCGTGCCCGTCTACACGGACCAGAAGCCGGGCGTCAAGTCGGCGAGCCCCTCCCCGTCGCCCTCGCCGTCCGCCTCGGCTTCCCCCTCGTCCACGCAGAGCAAGAAGTACCTCGTGGGCTACAAGGTCGTCGGCCTGAAGCTGACGATCGGCCTCAAGGACGTCGGCAAGCTGGGCGACAACGTCGGCGGCCAGGGCCTGGCCTACAACCAGAAGGTCGGCCAGCCGACCTTCGTGTTCGGCTACCCGAGCGGCTCTCACCCGGACGGCAACTACGCCTTCACCGGCAAGACCCTCAAGTACAGCTACGGCAAGACCTTCCCCGCCACGGCTCCGGCCCTGAAGGGTGAGGCGCTGCAGGGCATCAAGTCGTCGTTCACCGGCGAGGGCGCCTCCGGTTCCGCCTGGCTGTACAAGTACAACAACGCGACGCGGTTCGGTTACCTGAACGGCGTCACGATCGGTGTCTCCGACACCGATGGCAACGACCGCTACGACACCAGCGTTTCGCCGTACTTCGACGGTGAGACCCTGGCCGTCTACAAGGCCGCTGCCGCCACCCCCTCCTCCAACATCGTCTGATGCCTTCTTGATTGAGGCTCAGCTGAGCAAGGGCCCGGCCGCCTGCGGCCGGGCCCTTCTCCTTTTGTGCCGGTATCTCCCGCGAACGCTCTCCACGCTCCCCGCCGCCACGACGCCCTCACGACGCCTCAGACGCGTCTTCCCGCCGTCCGCGGCGACCGGGCCCTCGGCCGCCGGAGCGACGCCGCATGAGGCGGATCAGACGTGATCACCGGGCCACACGGTTCCATCTCACGAATGTGATTTACGTCACATTTTCCGCGTTTGTGATCAGCGACACAGATCGCGCACACCCCCGCGAAATCAGCATCTCATCAGCGCAAACACAGGAACCTTTCAGGTTCGGCTCCGACCTCCATCAATGCGGGTGCGCCTCCGGGGCAGGTTTCGGCCCTACTTTCCGCCTGCCTCCTTCGATAGCTTGCTTACCGTCCCTTTACTGACGTGTGGGCCTGTTTTGTGCCCCCGACAGACCGAGGAGTACAACCCTTGAAGCGCACCCTCACTCTCAGCGGCATCGCGGTCGGCCTGCTGGCCTCCGCCGTCGTCGCCACCCCCGCGCACGCGGACTCCGTTCCGCACGACACCCTGGCCAGCAGCAACTTCGCCGCCAAGCAGGTCGCCGCCTTCTGGTTCGGCGAGCGTATGGCCAACCTCCGCAACGCCAAGCCGTACAACGTGGAGACGCGGGTCTCCGCCAAGCACGTCTCGACCGGCGGGGCCTCCGCGGACAGCAAGCCCGGCGTCGTCGGCTCCAGCGGCGACAAGAAGGCGACCAGCAGCACGAAGAACGTGAACCTGCCGAAGACCACCGGCAAGGTGTTCTTCATCGGCGCGGACAAGAAGCCGCACTGGTGCACGGCGACCGCCGTGCAGTCGCGTTACAAGAACCTGGTGGCGACCGCCGGCCATTGCGTGTACGACACCAAGAGCAACAAGGCGACCCTGGACAAGTGGGTCTTCGTGCCCGGTTACTACCAGGGCAAGACCCCGTGGGGCATCTACGTGGGCAAGACCGCGTACACCCACTACGACTTCGACGTCTACGAGGACGGCGACCGCGACTACGCGTTCGTGACCGTCTACAACGGCGTCCTGCCCACCAGCGGTTCCAGCAAGAGCTACGCCCGCACCTACGAGACCTCCCGCGAGGCCAAGCGGGCCAAGGCCAAGCTCGACCGCGACAACGCCTACTCCCACCTTCGACTGCGGCCCGTGGTCGACACCCGCCATGTGGTCAAGGAGGGCACCCGCGACTCGCAGAAGGTCTACGTCAAGCGGGACGACTGGAAGAAGCTCAACCCCGAGGGCACCCCGGCCGACGGTCCCTTCAAGGAGGGCACCGGCGTCACGGACAAGGAATACCGCTTCAAGCCGCGTGGCTGGGAAGAGGGCAAGCAGTCCCGCGACGGCAAGGCGTTCTACCTGAAGAAGGGCGACAAGTACGTCGTCCGCACCTACTGGATCAACTACGACGTCGACTACCGCCTGACCGGCCGGATCCTCTCCATCGGCCTTAAGGACGTCGGCACCCTCGGCTCCAACGTCGGCGGCCAGGGCCTGGCGTACAACCAGAAGATCGGCGCCGGCACGTTCGTGTTCGGCTACCCGAGCGGCTCGCACCCGGACGGCAACCACGCCTTCTCCGGCAACACGCTCAAGTGGTCGTACGGCAAGACCTTCAAGGCCAGCTCCCCCACCATCAACGCGCAGGAGCTCATCGGCATCAAGTCGTCGTTCACCGGCGAGGGCGCGCTCGGCTCGGCGTGGCTGTACCGCTACAGCAGCAAGAAGCGGCTCGGCTACCTCAACGGCGTGACCATCGGCGTCGCCGACCGCGACGGCAACCGGCGCTACGACACCAGCGTCTCCCCGTACTTCGACGGTGAGACGTACGGCGTGTACAAGGTCGCCGCGAACAACTGGTCGGGCAAGATCGTCTGATCTGCCACCGCGCACGCGAAGGGGCCCGGCATCCCGCCGGGCCCCTTTCCGTTCTCCGCCTCGCCGGTGGCGGGTTTCTCCGCCTCGCCGATGGGTTGATCACATCTCCGGTTGCCGAGATCGCGACCGGCCGGCGGCCTACTGCCCTTCGAGGCGCTCCGCCAACGCCATCCACTCGATCTCGGCCGCCTCCTTCTGCGCGGCGATCTCCCGCAGCTCGGCGTCGAGCCTGCCCAGGCGTTCGAAGTCGCTCGCCGCCTCGGCCATCTCGGCGTGCAGCTTCGCCTCACGCTCGCCGAACTTGTCGATCTGCCGTTCCAGCCGGTTGAGCTCCTTCTGCAGCTCCCGCAACTCCTTGGCGGACAGCCCGCCCGACGGCGCCGGCTGCTCGTCGCGGGCGGCCCGCTCGGGAGCGCCCGTGGCGGCGGCCGCCCGGGCCGACAACGCGGCGCCCGCAGCGCGGCGTTCCAGGTATTCGTCCACGCCGCCGGGCAGCATCGACAGCCTGCCGTCCCCCAGGAGCGCGACGCAGCGGTCCGCCACCCGCTCCAGGAAGTAGCGGTCGTGGCTCACCACCACCAGCGTGCCGGGCCAGCCGTCGAGGAGGTCCTCCAATTCGGTGAGCGTCTCGATGTCGAGGTCGTTGGTCGGCTCGTCGAGCAGCAGCACGTTGGGCTCGTTCATGATGAGCCGGAGGAGCTGCAGCCGCCGCCGCTCGCCGCCCGACAGGTCGCCGACGACCTTCCACTGGGCCTCGCCCCGGAAACCGAGGCGTTCGAGCAGCTGGGAGGCCGACCACTCCTTCTTGCCCACCTGGACGTACTTGCGGATCTCCTCGACCGTCTCCAGCACCCGCCGCGTGGGGTCCAGCTCGGCGAGCTCCTGCGACAGGTGGGCGAGCCGCACGGTCTTGCCGCGCACGATGCGGCCGGAGTCGGCCTCGACCGTGCCGGACAGCAGGCGCAGCACCGACGACTTGCCCGAGCCGTTCACGCCGATCAGGCCGATCCTGTCGCCCGGGCCGAACTGGTACGTGCAGTGGTCGAGCACCAGGGGCCCCGCGCCGGGGCCGCCCGCGTGGAGCGTCACGTCCTCCAGGTCCACAACGGTCTTGCCGAGCCGCGCCGAGGCGAAGCTCAGCAGCTCGACTGTCTCCCGCGGCGGCGGCTCGTTCGCGATCAGCGCCTCGGCGGCGTTGATGCGGAACTTGGGCTTGGAAGTCCGGGCCGGCGGGCCGCGCCGCAGCCAGGCGATCTCCTTGCGCATGAGGTTCTGCCGGCGCTCCTCGGCGGCCTGCGCGATCCGCGCCCGCTCGGCCTTGGCCAGCACGTACGCCGCGTAGCCGCCCTCGTATCGCTCGACCGAGCCGTCGACGACCTCCCACGTGCGGGTGGAGACGGCGTCGAGGAACCACCGGTCGTGGGTGACGACGAGCAGCGCCGACTTGCGCTGGACGAGATGCCCGGCCAGCCAGGCGATGGCCTCGATGTCGAGGTGGTTCGTGGGCTCGTCGAGGATCAGCAGGTCGTGCTCCTCGACCAGCAGCCGCGCCAGTGCCGTACGGCGGCGCTCCCCGCCCGACAGCGCGCCCGCGGGGGCCGCGAGGTCGATGTCGGCGAGCAGGTTGGCGAGGATCTCCCTGATCGCGGCGTCGCCGGCCCACTCGTGCTCGGCCCGGCCGGCCAGGACGATGTCCTTCACGGCGGCGTCCGGGTCGAACTGGTCGCGCTGGGCGAGCGCGCCGACGCGCAGCCCGCGCGTGTGGGTGACCCGCCCGCTGTCGGGCTTCAGCGTTCCGGCGATGATCGAGATGAGCGTGGTCTTGCCGCCGCCGTTGCGGCCGACGACGCCGATCCGGTCGCCTTCCTCCAGCCCGAGAGAGACGTCGGCGAGCAGGGGCTTGGGCCCGAAGGCGTGGGAGACGGACTCCAGATTGACCAGATTCATCGCCCGTAAAGCTTATCCGGCCACGGTGGCCCCGGGGACGGGCCCGTGGGCGGTGACGACGGACCTGCAGCCGTCCACGTCCTTGAGCAGGGCGGCCAGCTCGTGCGCGTGCTCGGCCGACTCGGCCAGGAAGGCGCAGGTGGGGCCGGATCCGGAGACGATCGCGCCGAGCGCGCCGTGCGTGCGGCCGGCGGCGAGCGTGTCCGCGAGCGAGGGACGCAGCGCAAGCGCGGCGGGCTGCAGGTCGTTGCACAACGCCTGCCCGAGCGCCCTCGCGTCGCCCTCGCGCAGCGCGGCGAGCAGGGCCTCGCTCACCGCGGGCGTGGGCGCGGCCACTCCCGCCTCCTCGCGCAGCCGGTCGCACTCGCCGTACACCCGGGGCGTGGACAGGCCGCCGTCGGCGAGGGCGAAGACCCAGTGGAAGACCCCGGCTGTCTCCAGCGGGGCGAGCCGCTCGCCGCGTCCGGTGCCCACGGCGGTGTCGCCGAGCAGCGCGAACGGCACGTCGCTGCCGATGTCGGCGGCGATCTCCATCAGGTCTTCGACGGGCAGGCCGAGGCCCCACAGGTCGTTGCAGGCGACCAGCGCCGCGGCGGCGTCGGCGCTTCCGCCGGCCATGCCGCCCGCCACGGGGATCGACTTGCGGATCAGCAGATCGGCCCGGTAGGAACGGCCCGCGCGGTCGGCCAGCGCCCTGGCGGCCCGTACGGCGAGGTTGTCGTCGCTCACCGGGACCTCTCCCGTGAGGTCGCCCTCGACCCTGACCCTGAGCGGGGCGGCGGAGGGATCCGCGTCGAGCGGCTCGGCGGCGGTGACCTCGTCGAACAGCGAGACCGCGTGGAAGACGTTCACCAGGTCGTGATAGCCGTCCTCGCGCAGCGGCCCGACCGCGAGCTGGAGATTGACCTTCGCCGGCACGCGCACCGTGATCGCGCTCATCGCCCGCCCTACCGCCTCACGTCGCCATGCCTGCACTGCCTGGACATGGGACCGAAGCTTAGCGTCACCCGCACCCCCCGAGATCCGCCGGCGGATGCGGTCCGGACAGCGGAAAGGGGCCCGGCGGGATGCCGGGCCCCTTCGCGTGCAGCGGTGACCGATCAGACGATCTTGCCGGACCAGTTCTTCGCGGCGGTCTTGTAGACGGCCAGGGTCTCACCGTCGAAGTACGGCGAAACGCTGGTGTCGATGCGCTTGTTGCCGTCGGTGTCGGAGACCGCGATGGTCACACCGTTCAGGTAACCAAGCCGCTTGGCGCTGCTGTAGCGGTAGAGCCAGGACGAGCCGATGGCGCCCTCACCGGTGAAGGAGGACTTGATGCCGATCAGCTCCTCGGCCTTCATCGACGGCGCGGCCGCCTTGAAGGTCTTGCCGTACGACCACTTGAGGGTCTTGCCGGAGAAGGCGTGGTTGCCGTCCGGGTGCGAGCCGCTCGGGTAGCCGAACACGAACGTGCCGCTGCCGATCTTCTGGTTGTACGCCAGGCCCTGGCCGCCCACGTTGGAGCCCAGGGTGCCGACGTCCTTCAGACCGATCGACAGAGCCCGGCCGGTCAGGCGGTAGTCGACGTCGTAGTTGATCCAGTAGGTGCGGACGACGTACTTGTCGCCCTTCTTCAGGTAGAACGCCTTGCCGTCACGGGACTGCTTGCCCTCTTCCCAGCCACGCGGCTTGAAGCGGTACTCCTTGTCCGTGACGCCGGTGCCCTCCTTGAAGGGACCGTCGGCCGGGGTGCCCTCGGGGTTGAGCTTCTTCCAGTCGTCCCGCTTGACGTAGACCTTCTGCGAGTCGCGGGTGCCCTCCTTGACCACATGGGCGGTGTCGACCACGGGCTGGATGGTCACGTGCGAGTAGGCCTTGTCGCGGTCGAGCTTGGCCTTGGCCCGCTGAGCCTCACGGAGGGTCTCGTAGGTCCGGTTGTAGCTCTTGCCCGAGGCGCTGGTGGGCAGGACGCCGTTGTAGACGGTCACGAACGCGTAGTCGCGGTCGCCGTCCTCGTAGACGTCGAAGTCGTAGTGGGTGTACGCGGTCTTGCCCACGTAGATGCCCCACGGCGTCTTGCCGTTGTAGTAACCCGGGACGAAGACCCACTTGTCCAGGGTCGCCTTGTTGCTCTTGGTGTCGTACACGCAATGGCCGGCGGTCGCCACCAGGTTCTTGTACTGGCTCTGCACGGAGGTCGCCGAGCACCAGTGCGGCTTCTTGTCCGCGCCGATGAAGAACACCTTGCCGGTGGTCTTCGGCAGGTTCACGTTCTTCGACGTGCCGGAGGAGGCCTTCTTGTCACCGCTGGAGCCGACCACGCCGGCCTTGGTGTCGGCGGAGGCGCCGCCAGTGGACACGTGCTTGGTGGGGACCGTGGTCTCCACCGCGTACGGCGTCGCGTTGACCAGGTTGGCCTTGTTCTGGCCGTACCAGAACGCGGCGACCTGCTGGGCGGCGAAGTTCGTGCTGGCCAGGGTGTCGTGCGGAACGGAGTCCGCGTGGGCGGGGGTGGCGACGGCCGCAGAGGCCAGCAGGCCGACCGCGATGCCGCCGAGGGTGAGGGTGCGCTTCAACTTACTACTCCCTGGTCTGATCGTCGGGCGCCATTGCGCCCCATCCGTCAGTAAAGGACGGCTAAAAGCTATCTGAGGATTTGCTGTCAGTGACCGCCCTAGTGGTTTTCGGTCTGAGCCACCCGTCAAGATCTCGACCGTCGCCGCCGCCCGCACCCTCTCGGCGGCCGTCACGTTTTCGCTGATCACACGGGCCGCCGTCGCCGCCTTGTCACGAATTGTCACTGATCGACACATGTGCTCGGTGTGATGTAAATCACACTTCTTCGATGGAACGGATCTCCCGTCGATCACGTCCAAATTGGCCCGATCAACGGGGTCGCCGCCACCGCCAGTTCAGCTCGCCCGGCTCCGGAGCCGGGCCGGGGAAAGCACCCCCATCGACCCCCTCTTCGGCGGCTCTCGCGATACCGGCCAGCGCCATCGCCAGGAAGCGCCGCCGCAGCTCGCGCGTGCGTTCGGGGTCGGGCACGCGTACGGCGGCGCACCCCTCCAGCACAAGGCCGAAGTCGTCGGCGACCAGGTCGCGGCGCTGGACGACTCGGCCCGCGCCTGGGCGACGGTGGACGACGACGCCGAGCAGGTGCCGGTGCCGCTCCCCCAGGGCCCCATGCCTGCGTGGCTCGCGGCCGGCGCGTGCGCGCTCGACGCGGCGGTGCACGCCTGGGACATCGCCGTGGCCACCGGGCGGCCCTCGCCGCTCACCCCAGAGATGGCCGTGCCCTTGATGGAGGTCGCCACCCGGATCGTCGAACCCCTCCGGGCCTACGGCGCGTACGCTCCCGCCATCGAAACCGGCGACGATGCCCGCGACGATGCCGGCGCGGTGGCCGCGCTGCTGGCCTACCTCGGCCGCCGGCCGATCTGAACCGGTTCCAACCGGTTCTAGGTCGCCGCCGCGGCCCGCTGCTCGGCGATGCGGGCGAAGTCCTCGATCTTCAGTTGCTCTCCGCGGGCCGAGGGGTCGATCCCCGCTCCGAGCAGGGCCTTCTCGGCGGCGGCCGCCGTACCGGCCCAGGAGGCGAGCGCGGCCCGCAGCGTCTTGCGGCGCTGCGCGAACGCCGCGTCGACGGCGGCGAACACCTCCCGCCGGGTCGCCGTCGTCACCGGCGGCTCCCGCCGTACGAGCGAGACCAGGCCGGAGTCGACGTTCGGCGCGGGCCAGAAGACGTTGCGCCCGACCGGGCCGACCCGGCGCACCTCCGCATACCAGGCGGCCTTCACCGAGGGAACGCCGTAGATGCGCGACCCCGGCGTCGCGGCGAGCCGGTCGGCGACCTCCGACTGCACCATCACCAGCCCGCGCCGCAGCGACGGCAGCACCTCCAGCAGGTGCAGCACGACCGGCACTGACACGTTGTAGGGCAGGTTCGCGACCAGCGCGGTCGGCTCGGTGCCGAGCTCGACCGGCCCGACCTTGAGGGCGTCGGCGTGCACCACCTTCAGCCGGCCGGCCACCTCGGGGGCCCGCTCGGCGACCGTCAGCGGCAACTGCTCCGCCAGCACCGGGTCGATCTCCACGGCGACGACCTCGGCGACCTCCGGGAGCAGGGCGAGGGTGAGCGAGCCGAGGCCCGGCCCGACCTCGATCGCCACGTCGTGCGGCTCGACGCCGGCGAGCCGGACGATCCGGCGGACGGTGCCGCCGTCGATCACGAAGTTCTGCCCCAGCTTCTTCGTCGGCCGGATGTTCAGCTTCTCCGCGAGTGCGCGCACTTCGACCGGCCCGAGCAGACTCATGCCTCCAGTGTCTCCCGCGCTACCAGGCGCCGAAGACGGTCTCGCCGTTGGCCGTGATCCGGGCGGCGAGGTCGGCGAGGTCCATGCCCTTGACCTCGGCGAGGCAGCGGAGCGTCAGCGGGATCAGGTAGGGCGCGTTGGGCTTGCCCCGGTGCGGCGTCGGCGGCAGGTAGGGCGCGTCGGTCTCGACCAGGATCAGCTCGGGCGGCGCCACCGCCGCCGCCTCGCGCAGATATCCGGCGTTCTTGTACGTCACCGGGCCGGAGAACGACATGAAATAACCGGCGTCCACACACCGCTTGGCCATCTCGGCGTCGCCCGAGAAGCTGTGGAAGACGACCACGTCGGGCGCGCCCTGGTCGGCGAGCACGGCGAGCACGTCGTCGTGCGCGTCGCGGTCGTGGATCACCAGGGCCCTGCCGGTCCGCTTGGCGATCTCGATGTGCGCGCGGAAGCTCGCGTGCTGGTCGTCCTTCGACGCCCAGTCGCGGAAGTAGTCGAGGCCGGTCTCCCCGACCGCCCGCACGTCCGGCCGCCGCGCGAGGTCCTCGATCTCGGCGAGGACCTCGGGCGTGGCGGCGTGCGCCTCGTTGGGGTGGATGGCCACGGCCGCGTAGACGTCCCGGTGCCGACCCGCCACCTCGGCGTTCCACCGGGAGGACGGCAGGTCGTATCCGACCGTCACCAGCCGCGTCACGCCGACCGACTTCGCCTCGGCGAGGATCGACTCGACGCTCGCCCCGGCGGCCTGGGCCGCCAGCGCGACCGGGTCACCCGAGGACGCCTGCCGGTTGCCGACCATGATGTCCAGGTGGCAGTGGCTGTCGAAGACCTCACCCGGCAGCGCCTCGGGCGGCGCGGGACGCTCACGCGACATGGTCAGGCGTTCTCCAGCCTCGGGAAGAGGATCTCGCCCTTGACGACCTGCGCCCCGGCGGGCAGCTTGCCCCAGGTGGCGACATCGGCGATCCGCTGGTCGGCGAGCGCGCCGAGGTGCGGCTCCGCCCCGAGGGACGCCCACAGCTTCTCGCTGGTGGCGGGCATGACCGGGTTGAGCAGCACCGCTATCGCGCGCAGCGACTCGGCCGCCGTGTAGAGGATCGTGGCGAGCCGCGCCTGGCCCTCGGGCGAGGCGTCCTTGGCGACCTTCCACGGCGCCTGGTCGCTCAGGTAGCCGTTGACCTGCTTGACGAAGTCGAAGATCGCGCCGATGCCGCCCGCGAAGTCGAGGTTGTCGCCGATCGCGGTGTCCGCCTGGGCCACCGCCGCGGCCAGGCCGTCCGCGATCGCCTGCTCGGCCGGGCCCGTGTCCTTCGCCTCCGGCAGCACGCCGTCGAAGTACTTGCCGATCATCGCGGCGACCCGGGACGCCAGGTTGCCGAAGTCGTTGGCGAGCTCGGAGGTGTAGCGCGCGGAGAAGTCCTCCCAGGAGAACGAGCCGTCCTGGCCGAACGGGATCGCCCGCAGGAAGTAGTAGCGGTAGGCGTCCACGCCGAAGTGGCTCGTCAGGTCACGCGGCGAGATGCCGGTGAGGTTGGACTTGCTCATCTTCTCGCCGCCGACCAGGAGCCAGCCGTTGGCGAAGATCTTGCGCGGCAGCGGCAGGTTGTTGGCCATCAACATGGCCGGCCAGATCGCCGCGTGGAACCGCAGGATGTCCTTGCCGACCAGATGGACGTTCGCCGGCCAGGTGTCGTCGAACTTCGCCTGGTCGGAGCCGTAGCCGACGGCCGTGGCGTAGTTGAGCAGCGCGTCGATCCACACGTAGATGACGTGCTTGGGGTCCCAGGGAATCGGGACGCCCCAGTCGAAGGTCGAGCGCGAGATCGACAGGTCCTGCAGGCCCTGCTTCACCAGCTGCACGATCTCGTTGCGCGCCGAGGCGGGCTGGATGAAGTCGGGGTTCTGCTCGTAGTGCTCCAGCAGGCGCGGGCCGTACGCGGAGAGCCGGAAGAAGTAGTTCTCCTCCTTCAGCCACTCGACCGGGCGCTTGTGGATCGGGCACAGGTCGCCCTCCAGCAGGTCGCCGGGCGACTTGTACTCCTCGCACCCGACGCAGTAGGGGCCCTCGTATTCGCCCTTGTAGATCTCGCCCTTGTCGTACAGGTCCTGCACGAACTCCTGCACGCGGTCGGTGTGGCGCGGCTCGGTGGTGCGGATGAAGTCGTCGTTGGCGATCTGGAGGTGCTCCCAGAGCGGCTTCCAGGCGTCCTCGACGAGCTTGTCGCACCACTCCTGCGGCGAGACGCCGTTCGCCTCGGCCGTGCGCATGATCTTCTGACCGTGCTCGTCCGTGCCCGTGAGGTACCACACCTTCTCGCCGCGCTGGCGGTGCCAGCGGGTGAGCACGTCGCCCGCGACGGTCGTGTAGGCGTGGCCCAGGTGCGGGGCGTCGTTGACGTAGTAGATCGGCGTCGTCACGTAGAACGCCGACTCCCCGGATGCAGTCGTTCCTGTAGCCGCCATGTGCGAATCCTATCGGCCCCGGAGAGATGACTCCCCGGGTTGAACCGCCGTACGCCGCGCCCGGACGCGGGGCGAGCGCCACGCGCGCCGCGGAGACCTCGTCAGCGCGGGACGCGCGCCACGGAGGCCCTGTCAGCGCGGCGCGCGCGCCGCGGGCACGGTCGGCGCGGACACCGTGCCGGCGCGGCGCGTGTCAGGCCACGGACTCGCGGTCGGCCACGGTCTCGGCCTCGCGGCTGACGGCCTCGGCGGCCTCCTCGGCCGCGGACGCCGCGATGTCGACCGGGTTCTCCCGCGTACGGCGGATGCCGAGGATGCTGATGAACAGCGACGCGAAGATCGTCTGGAAGCTCATGATGAACGCGGTCGCCGACGGCACGACGAGGCGCAGCGACTCGGCCGGGATCAGCTCGCCGAAGCCCTTGCCGCCCCAGTGGGCGAGCGAGGCCACCAGGCCCGCGAGACCGGCCACGGCCAGCGCGCCACCCGCGAGCAGGCCCTTCTCCAGCGTGACGACGTCGACCAGCCTGCGGATGCGCCGGTCCTCGGGGAGGAAGCCCTCCTCGGCCGCGTACACCTTGGTGAACAGCGCGAACAGGACGGCCTGGAAGCCGATGACCACCATCGCGGACGCGCCGACCAGCGTGTCGACGTCGAAGGCGAGCTTGCCGATGTAGACCGGGCCGAACGAGAGCACGGCCCCGGCGACCAGGCCGAGGCTCATCAGCACCAGGCCCGGGATGAAGAACAGCCAGCGCGGGCTGTACAGCATCAGGAAGCGCAGGTGGCGCCAGCCGTCCCGCCAGGAGCGCAGGTGCGGCGGGCGGGAGCGGCCGTCGGGCGACAGGGTGGTGGGCACCTCGCGGACGTCGAGCCCCTGCAGCGTGGCCTTCACCACCATCTCGGAGGCGAACTCCATGCCCCCGGTCTGGAGCCCCAGCCGCAGGATCGAGTCGCGGCGGAAGCCGCGCAGCCCGCAGTGGAAGTCGCCGATCTCGCTGGGGAAGAACAGCCGGCCGATGAACGACAGGACCGGGTTGCCCAGGTAACGGTGGAGCGGGGGCATGGCCCCCGGAGCGATGCCGCCGCGGAACCGGTTGCCCATGACCAGCTCGGCGCCGTCCCGGAGCTGCTCGACGAAGGGCATCAGGTTCGTGAAGTCGTAGGAGTCGTCGGCGTCGCCCATGATGACGTACTTGCCGCGGGCGGCACGGATGCCGCCGATCAGGGCGTTGCCGTAACCCTTCTCGTCAATATGGACAACCCGGGCGCCCGCGTCGCGGGCAAGCTGTTGGGAGCCGTCCGTACTGCCGTTGTCGGCGATGACCACCTCGCCGTCTATTCCGTTCTCGCGCATGCAGGTGAGAGCCTTGCGAACACAGATCTCAACGGTCTCGGCCTCATTGAGGCATGGCATGACAACGGTAAGTTCCACGTCGCAACTCCTCGCATATGACGGCAGGACACCAATGATGCCCGCTTCCCCGTAGCGCCCGAGTCAAGTCCGTGAAACGGCTGGCATTCTGTAACCGTGACTCCACCCACCGCTGGGGCGGCGGGCTCCCCGCGTCGCCGGCCAAGCGGCGTCGCAGAGGACGAGCCCGGCCCGGAGAATTCTCAGCGCGCCGGCCACGTCGGCGTGCAGGGTATGCCCACAGGTGACGGGCCGGAACTCCGCCCGGGTGGCGGGGCTCCCGGTGGCGCGGTTCTCCCGCGCCGCACGCCCGTGGGCGTTCCATGGAAGGCACCGGCGACATTCGAGGGGAGGAAGCGCGGACTCATCCGCCGGTTGGAGCAGGCGGTCGAATCCGCGCGACTGTGATGGTCGCGATCGCGGATCCCCCGTCGGTGGACGTCTCTCCGGCCGGGGGCTGGGGCCGTCCGCTCGCCCTGCTGCGCCGGCACAGGGTCTTCGCGGTGACGCTCGGCGTCGCCTTCGTGCTGCGGGTCATCACGATGCTGGGCTTCGGCCCGGCCATGTGGTTCAACGACTCCTACGACTACGTGTCGGTGGCGCTGCGCCCGCGTCCGCACCCGATCCGCCCGGACGGGTACAGCTTCTGGCTGCTGCTGCTCAAGCCGTTCCACAGTTTCTCGCTCGTGGTGTTGACCCAGCACCTCATGGGGCTGACGGCGGCGTTCCTTATCTATGCGCTGCTGACCAGAAGATTTGGGATGCCAGGTTGGGGGGCGACGCTGGCCGCAGTCCCCGTGATGTTCGACGCCTACCAGATCCAGCTCGAACAGCTGATCATGTCGGACACCATGTTCATCCTGCTCGTCGTGGGCGTGGTGACGCTCGTGCTGTGGCGGGAACGGATGACCTGGCGGAGCGGGGCCGTGGTCGGGCTGCTGCTCGCGCTGACGGCGCTGACCCGGAGCATCGGCCTGCCCATCCTCGCCCTGGTCGTGGGCTATCTGGTGATCAAGCGGGCGGGCTGGAAGCCGATCGTCGCCATGGTCGTCGCGTGCGCGCTGCCCGTGGTGGGCTACATGGGCTGGTTCAAGGCGGTCAACGGCCAGTTCGCGATGACCAACAGCGACGGGGTGATCCTCTACATGAGGACGTCGCTGTTCGCCGACTGCCACAAGATGGACATCGACGAGCGCCGCGAGCTTGAGCTGGCGCTGCTGTGCATCAACATCCCGCCCAAGGACCGCGGGCTGTCCGCCCAGGCGTACCTGTGGTGGGACGACCAGAACCAGCTCCACGTCTTCGGCTCGGGGATGAAGTTCACCCCCGAGATCAACGCGAACGCGAGCGCCTTCGCGAAGAAGGCGATCCTGGCGCAGCCGGGCGACTATCTGGCCGCGGTGGCCAAGGACTTCTTCCGCGCCTTCCAGTGGGGCCGTCCGCGGTTCCCCGACGCCAAGACCTTCCTGCAGTACGAGTTCGACAACGAGTACACCCGCAAGCTGCCCAAGTGGAGCTCCTACCACAGCACCACGGACAAGGACGCCGAGGCGTACGAGAACGGCCCGGCCGCGACACACGTGGTCTCACCGTGGTCGGACATCATGATCGGCTACCAGAAGGTCGTACGGCTGCCGGGCCTCGTGCTGGGCCTGGTGCTGCTGTTCGGCCTGTACGGCGTGTTGCGGCGCTGGCGCGACCTCGGCGGGCCCGAGCTGCTGCCCTGGCTGGGAGCGGTGGGGCTGATCCTGGCCCCGGCGGCGACGGCCGAGTTCGACTACCGCTATCTGCTGCCCGCCGTGCCGCTCGCCTGCCTCGCCGCCGGCATCACCGCCGCCGGCCTGCTGGGCCGCCCCTCGCCGCGGCTGTCGTCCCTGCGCCCCTGGTCCCTGCGGCCGCTGCCACTGCGCTCGTCCTCGCTGCGCCCGTGGTCGCGGCGCGGCTCCTCGCTCCGTTGACACGGCGCCCGGCCCCCTGAGCAGGGGCCGGGCGCTTCCGGTGTCAGGCGTTCCGCCGGTGGTTGCGGGCGGTTCCCGGTGTCAGCGTGCTGGCGCCTCCCCCGTCCACCCCGCCGAACAGAGCGTTCTCGCCCGAAGAACACCACGTCGGGCTTGAGCCCGCGGCGTTCGGCCGGTGGTTACGGACGGCCGGTGTTCTCGCTGGTCAGGCGTTATGGACGGCGTTGTAGAGGTCGCGCTTGGGGACGCCGGCCGACTTGGCCACCTCGGCGATGGCCTGCTTGCGCGGCACGCCCGCGCCCTCGCGCCTGGCCACCTCCTCGACCAGTTCCTCGATGACCGGCGCGGCCTCCTCGGCGGTGCGCCCGGCCACCACCAGCGTGATCTCGCCCCTGACCTCGCCCGCGGCCCATTCGGCCAGCTCGCCGAGGCCGCCGCGGCGTACCTCCTCGTAGGTCTTGGTGAGCTCCCGGCAGACGGCGGCGGGCCGCTGCGCGCCGAAGGCCTCCGCCATCGCCTCAAGGGTCGCGTGCAGGCGGTGCGGCGCCTCGAAGAACACCATCGTGCGCTCCTCGGCCGCCAGCGCCGCCAGCCGCCTGGCCCGCTCCCCCGGCTTGCGCGGCGGGAACCCCTCGAAGCAGAACCGGTCGCTCGGCAGGCCGGAGACGGCGAGGGCGGTCGTCACCGCAGACGGGCCCGGCAGCGCCGTCACGGGCAGGCCCGCCTCGACCGCGAGGCGGGTGAGCCGATAGCCGGGGTCGGAGACGCCCGGCATCCCCGCGTCGGTGATCACGACGACGGTGCGGCCCTCGCGCAGCGCCTCCAGCAGCTCGGCGGCCCGCGCGCTCTCGTTGGCGTCGTAGTAGGACACCACCCGGCCACCGATGGCGATGTCCAGGTCGGCCGCGAGCCGCCGCAGCCGGCGGGTGTCCTCCGCGGCGATCACGTCGGCCGCGGCGAGCACCTCGCGCAGCCGTGGGGACGCGTCTTTGGGCTGGCCGATCGGGGCTCCGGCGAGAACGAGCACCCGTCCACCCTATGGGGACATGAAACATTCATCGACGAACGGCCAGATACTCCAATCCACCCGCGAGCCGTGTCCTCAACGGGGACTCACCAGTAATCTGTCGGCGTGGCCGTGACCGACTATTCCCACAAGGCGTTCGAGCAGCCGGAAGAGGGACCACAGGACGACGCTCCCTCGGTTTCCCTGCGCGACCGGCTCGTGCCGCCCATGCCCGGCAGCGCCATGTGGGGCTGGCTCGGCCCCATCCTGGTCGCCCTCTTCGGCGGATTCCTGCGGTTCTACCGCCTGGGCACGCCGCACGCCGTCGTCTTCGACGAGACCTACTACGCCAAGGACGCCTTCGCCACCATCAAATACGGTGTCGAACGGCAGTTCGTCGACGGCGCGGACAAGCTCCTGCTCGCCGGCAACGAGAACATCTTCAAGCACTGCGGCTCGGTGAGCGAGTGCGCCTCCTACGTGGTGCACCCGCCGGTCGGCAAGTGGCTGATCGGCGTCGGCGAACTGATCTTCGGAGCGAACCCGCTCGGCTGGCGCTTCACCGCCGCGCTGCTCGGCACGCTGTCCATCCTGATCCTCGCCCGCACGGCCCGCAGGATGACCCGCTCGACGCTGCTCGGCTGCGCGGCCGGTCTGCTGCTGTCGCTCGACGCCCTCCACTTCGTGCTGTCGCGTACGGCGCTGCTGGACATCTTCCTGATGTTCTGGGTGCTCGCCGGGTTCGCCTGCCTCGTGGCCGACCGGGACTGGTCCCGCAGCCGGCTGGCCAAGTGGCACGAGGCGGGGTCGCCCGCGGAGGGGCCGCGGCTGGGCCTGCGGCCCTGGCGCCTGGCCGCCGGGTTGTGCCTCGGCCTGGCCATGGCCACCAAGTGGACCGGCGGCTTCTACATCGCCGCCTTCGCGATCATGACGCTGCTGTGGGACGCGGGCGCCCGGCGGGCCGTCGGCACGCCCCGGCCGTACGGCACGGTCATCCGCCGCGACCTGCCGCTCGCCACGGCGTGGATGGCGGCCGTCCCGGTCCTCACCTACATCGTGTCGTTCACGGGGTGGTTCGTCACCGACAAGGGCTACGGGCGCAACTGGGACCAGGCGACCTCCAGCGGCCCGGTCTACTTCATCATCGACTCGCTCCGCTCCTGGTTCGACTACCAGAAGCAGGTGCTCAGCTTCCACACCGGTCTGGAGTCGAGCCATCCGTACCAGTCCGAGCCGTGGCAGTGGCCGCTGCTGCTGCGCCCGGTGGCGTTCTTCTACGAGTCGCCGAAGAACTGCGGCGCCGACTCCTGCTCCTGGGCGGTGCTCGGCACCGGGACGCCGGTCATCTGGTACGCCGGTCTGATCGCGCTCATCGGCATGATCGCCTGGTATGTCGCGACCCGCGACTGGCGGGCGGGCGCGGTGCTGCTCGGCTACGCCGCCGGATGGCTGCCGTGGTTCTACTTCGCCATCGCGGACAACCGGACGATGTTCATGTTCTACGCGATGCCGATGGTGCCGTTCATGATCCTCGCACTCGTGCTGGCCTGCGGGTTGATCATCGGCAAGGAGGATCCGGCCCGGCCCAACCGGCGCGTGGTCGGCACGGCCGTGGTCGGCGCGTTCGTGCTCCTGGCCCTGGTCAACTTCGGCTGGCTCTATCCCGTGATCGGCGCCGAATCCGTCCCGTACGAATCCTGGCACGCGAGGATGCTGTTCGACTCGTGGATCTGACACCCCCGTATCGTTGGGCGCGTACTGTGCGCCCTATGGTGCACCCAGAGGGGGGGTGGTCGCGAGTGATGCCCGGTCGTCGTCAACGATGGGGTCGATACGGCAGACTGCGGGTCATGCCCGCACCTGACGTCGCCGCGCTCCTCGCCCTGCTGGAGCGCTCCGAGCCGGACGTCGCCGAGCCCGCCCGCGTCGCGGTCGAGTGGCTCGCCGGCGGCGAGGCGCTGGAGACCATCAGCCAGTTCGACGTGTGCGAGTTCCTCTGGTACACGCTGCCGATCAAGGTGCCGGGCGACCAGGCGACCATCGCCAGGGCGCTCGGCCGGTTGCTCAGGCTCGCGGGCATGGAGCGTTACGCCGCCCTGTGCGACTCCCCGGCCACCGCACGCATCCTGATGACGTACGCCAGGGAGGGCGAGGAGGCCGGGGCCGCGGCCTACCACCGTGAGCTGGAGGCCACCGGGGTGCTGCCCCCGGACGTCGCCGAGCTGTCATGGAGCTCGATCATGGGGCCGGAGGAGCTCGGGGCGCACGTCGCGTGCGCGGCCGCCCTGGAGCTGGCCATCGTCACCGGCGACCCGGTGGACCGCGAGGAGCTGACCCGCCGGTGGCTCACCGCGCCCCGCCCGGAGCTGGGCGGCGACTGCTGGCTGCACCGGGTGCACGGCGAGCGGCTGAACCGCTGGGTGCTCGGGCGCGGCACCGCCCGCCGCGAGCTCGCCCAGCCCTTCGAGGTGCGGCTGCACGCCCCCATCGCGGCTCCGGACGAGCCCCACCTGGAACCGCTGCGGTGGCTGCTCGGCCTGGCCCGCACCGGGGTTCGCCTGACCGAGCGGCTCAACGTCGGGCGTGCCGTGGCCGCCGAGGCGGCCGACCGGTTCGGCTGGGGCAATCCCACCAGGCCGGGGGCCGTACGCGGCGAGGCCGACGTGCCCGCGCTCACCGAGCTGCGGCAGATCGCCGTACACGATCTCGGGGCACTGCGGCGCAGCGGACGGAGGCTGGTGCTCACGACCACGGGCAGAAACCTGCTGGACGACCGCGCCGCCATGTGGGACGCGGCGGCGCCCACGCTGCTCGTCCCCGCGCCCGGGGAGCACGACTTCGAGGTCTCCATCCGCGAGTCGGCGCTGATGATCCTCGTGGACGGCGACGTGGTGCGCGACGGCGACCTGCGCGCCCGGATCGCCGAGGTGGTCAACGGCGAGGGCTGGCGCGCCACGGACGGCGGCCGGGTCGGCGGCGCCGACCTCACCGGCCCGCTCTCCCGGCTCCGCCACCGCCTCGACGCCCTGGGCCTCGACACGCTGGGCTTCGACACTCAGGGCGCTGGCGCTCAGGGCGCTGACGCTCCGGGCCTGAACGCTCAGGGCCCCGGCGCTTCGGGCGCCGACGCTTTGGGCCTCGTCGGCCCCGAGCCGGGGGCTGCGGCTCAGGAAGGCCAGGCGACGGCTTCGGCGCCGCGGGCGACGGGTTCTGCGCCCGAGGGCACGCGCCGCGAGCCCGTGACGCGGGTGGCGGGCGACGACGCGCCGTGGCGGCTCACGGACGCCGGGCGGCGCGCCGCGCTGGCCGCGCTGCGCGCCCAGGCCCTGCGGCCCCGCCAGTACGCCGGCCTGGGCTGAACGCACTCCACCGACCTCGGCCGACCCGGCCTTCCGCCGTCCGAAGCGGTGCCGCGTACGCCGCCAATGGCGGGCACCGGGCGCGGACGGCGGCAGGCCCCGAGGAGGCTTCAGGCGCAGACGGAGCCGTTGAGCCTGAACTGCGCCGGGGTCGGGTTGACTCCCGTGTGAGTGCCGTTGAAGCCGATGGTGATCGAGGCGCCGGCAGTGAGGTCCTTGCCCCAGGCCGGGGCCTCCGCCGTCACCTGTGTGCCGGTCTGGGACCACGTGGCCACCCATCCCGAGGTCACCTGCTGGCCGGTGTCCGGGAAGGTGAACGTGAGCCGCCAGTCCCTGACGGGCTGGGTGCCCGTGTTGGTGATCGAGATGTTCACGGTCATCCCGCTGGACCAGGGGTACGCCTGGTAGGTCACCCGGCAGGCGCCCTGGGCCGGGACCGACGGCGAGGTCGTGACGATGACGTCGTTGTGGACCCGCACCGTCACGCTCTCGGACGCGGGCCCCACCGCGCCCTTCGTGTCCACGGCCACGACGTGCAGCTCGTGGTCCTCGTAGGGGACGCCGTAGGGCGGCCACGGCAGGGCGAAGGTGCCCTCGGTGGCCGCGGGCTGGAAGGTCGCCACGTTGGTCGTGCCCTCCCTGACGTAGTAGCAGGCGATGCCGTCCTCGTCGGTGGCGGGCGCCCAGCGCAGGGTGACCGAGTTCAGGAACACGTGGACGACCTCGGGCGTCCCCGGGGCGCTCGGCGGCGTGTTCTGCGGCGCCGCCGAAGAGGCCGGGCCGGTGTTGCAGGGCATCGCCGACGCGGCCGCCAGCAGCGGCGTCGTCACCGTCGCGGCTCCCGCCCCGGTCTCTGCCGCCAGCGGCGCGAACAGCGCGGCGGCCGCCAGGAGCACCGCCGTGAGCCAGGCGCTGATCTCCTTCTTCGATCTCATCGTCCGCATCCCTCGTGTCGATCGGCGGTCCCGGTGACGGCGATCGTCCACAGCGGAGGGCGGGCCGGTCAACGTACGCCGGAGCGGCAGGCCGTACGCGCCTGGTGGGCGGGGCACGGCGCTGCAACTTTCATCCGCGGCCTTCGAGGACCTCCAGGTAGTGGGCGTTGCGCATGATCCCGAGGATGTTGCCGAACGGGTCGGCGACCGAGGCCGTGACGAACCCGGGGCCGCGCTCCGTGGGCGACTCGTGCTGTTTCGCGCCCATCGACAGCAACCTGTCCGGCCGTCCCGGCTGCGCCACCGGATCGAGGCCGTGCGCGCCGCGACGGTCGCGGTGCCGGGGCACGGCCCCACGGTGGACCCCGAGACGCTGATCTCGATCGCCGCGGCCGTCCGCGACCACGAGACCCTGCGGTTCGACTACCTCGGCCACCGAGGCGGCGAGGGACGCCGTACGGCCGAGCCGCACCGGCTCGTCTTCACCGGCCGGCGCTGGTATCTGCCGGCCTGGGACGTCGACCGCGACGACTGGCGGACCTTCCGCGCCGACCGGATGCGGCTCCGCGTCCCGAACGGCCCCCGCTTCACCCCGCGCGAACCGCCCGAGGACGGCGCCGCCGCCCACGTCGTACGCGGAGCGGGCTCGGCCGCCTGGAGGCACCGGGCCGTCGTACGGCTGCACGCGCCCGCCGATGTTGTGGGCGCGCGGCTCACCGCCGCGGCCGGGCTGCCGCGCGCCGACGGCGCGGACGCCTGCGTGCTGGAGACCGGCGGCGACTCGCTCCACAACCTGACCGCCTTCCTCACCGGGCTCGACGTGCCCTGCACCGTGCTCGACCCGCCCGAGCTGCGCGATCATCTGCGCGCGCCGGCCGGACGCTACCTCGACGCGGCGGGCGGACGGCGAGCGGATAACGTGTGAGGTCATGCCGGACGAGACATCCGCCGCAGGCGACGACATCCGACGCGTGACCGCGTTCTGGCGGGAGCTGGGCCTGCCGGGCCTGATCGACGTCCACACCCACTTCATGCCGGAACGCGTCCTGACCAAGGTGTGGGCCTACTTCGACTCCGCCGGGCCGCTGGTCGGCCGGCCCTGGCCGATCGCCTATCGGCTGGCCGAGGACGACCGCGTCGAGCGGCTCAGGGCCTTCGGCGTGCGGGCGTTCACCTCCATGCTCTATCCCCACAAGCCGGGCATGGCGGAGTGGCTGAACGACTGGGCCGCCGGTTTCGCCGCCCGGGTGCCCGGTTGCCTGCACACGGCCACGTTCTTCCCCGAGCCCGGCGCCGGGCGATACGTCGCGCAGGCCATCGAGCGGGGCGCCCGGGTGTTCAAGGCGCATCTCCAGGTCGGCGCGTACGACCCGAACGACCCGCTGCTCGACGACGTCTGGGGGCTGCTGGAGGACCACGGCATCCCGGTCGTCACGCACTGCGGGTCGGGCCCGGCCCCCGGGCCGTACACCGGGCCGGAACCGATCGCGGCCCTGCTCTCCCGGCATCCCAGGCTGCCGCTCGTGATCGCCCACATGGGCACGCCCGAGTATGCCGAGTTCCTCGATCTGGCCCTGCGGCATCCGGCGGTCTTCCTGGACACGACGATGGCCTTCACCGGCTTCACCGAGGAGACCGCGCCGTTCCCCAGGGAGGCCGTCCCGCTGCTGCTGGAGCTGCAGGACCGCGTCCTGCTCGGCACCGACTTCCCCAACATCCCCTATCCGTACGGCGAGGCGCTGACGGCCCTGGCCGACCTGGACCTGGGAGACGAGTGGCTCCGCGCGGTCTGTCACGACAACGCCGCCAAGATCTTCGGCCTCGGTCAGGCCGAGGACATGACCTCATAGGTCATGCCGCGCTCCCGGGGGTCTTGAGCGTGCCGTGCAGCAGGATGTCCACGAGCTCCTCCGGGGACGCCTCCACGCCGCCGGAAGCGGCCTGAGGACGGACGAAGAGCATTCCCATGAAGACGGAGGCGATCTTCTCGGGCTCCAGGCGGAGCGCCGCCCGGTCGGGTTCGATCAGCTCGACCATCGCCTCGTGGATCGCCCTCATCGAGGCCTCCCTGCCTCGCGAGGCGCCGCCGCCTCCGGGCCTGCCTTCCTGGGCCCGCCCGCCGCTTTGCGGGGCCTGCCCGACGCTTTCCTCGCCCTGCCGTCCGCGGCGTTCGAGGCGGTGGCCGGTGCCGTGGAGGGCGCCGATCACGGCTCCCATGCGTTCCAGGTGGGCGCGCAGCGCCTCAACCGCCTGCGCCAGCCGGTCGGCGAGCGGGTCGTCCAGGGAGATCGAGGCCAGCTCGCGCAGCACGTGACCGGGGTCCGTCGCCTCGGTCACGCACGCGTCGAGCAGCTCGTCCTTGTCGGCGAAGACCCGGAAGACGGTGCCCTCGCCGATTCCGGCGGCCCGGGCGATCTGGCTCGTGGTGACGGCGGCGCCGCGCTCGGCGACCAGCGGAAGCGCGGCGGCGACGATCATCGCCCTGCGCTGCTCGGTGCTCATGGCCGGCGCACGCCGGCGGGGAGTGGTGTCCGTCATACCCTCAATGTACGGAGTGAGCACTCACTCCGTCAAACGCGATGTTCAGCACGGCTCACTGGGGTCGTTCTCACCGGGGACGCCGTCGCCGGCCCGGGCCGCCATCGTCGGGTCGCAAACGGCCGGGAGGCGCAGGACGAAGCGGGCGCCGACCGGGCTGTCCTCGATTTTCAGGCTGCCCCCGTGGGCCTCCGCGATCTGGCGGGCGATCGGCAGCCCCAGCCCCGCGCCTCCGGCGTTCCTGCTGCGTGCCGTGTCCAGCCGGGTGAACCGGTCGAACACGATCTCGCGCTTGTCCTGATCGATGCCCGGCCCGTCGTCGCCGACCTCCAGCACCGCGGTGCCGCGCCCCTCGCCGGCCTCGTGCCGTACGGACACGGAGACCTTCGACCTGGCATGCCGTTCGGCGTTGTCGAAGAGGCTGGTCAGCAACCGGGCGAGGCGCATCCTGTCGCCGGCCACGATGGCGCCGGGCTTGAGTGCGCATTCGTACCGCTTGGTCTTCTGCGCGCGTCCCCGCAACTCCGCGGCCACGAGCACGGCCAGATCGATCCTGGCCTGTTCGCCGTAGGCACCGTGCTCCAGCCGCTCGATGGTCAGCAGGTCGTGCACGATCGCCTCCAGCCGCTCGAGACTGGGCAGGATGGCCTCGCCCAGCTGGGAGACGCTGGTCTCCTCCGGCGCGAGGAGACCGTCCTCCACCTCGGCGCGCATGGCCGCTATCGGCGTACGCAGATCATGGGAGGCGTTGGAGACGAACTGGCGCTGATGTTGCAGCGCGCTCTGCACCTGCTGTAACGCGCCGTCGAGCCGGCCCAGCGTATGGTTGACGCTCTCGGCCATCGCCCGGATCTCGTCTCGCGCGGGCGGCATCGGCACCCGGCGGCTGGGACAGGTCTCGTTGATCTCATCCAGTTCCGTGCGGATGGCGTCGACCGGCCTGAGCGATGCCCGCACGTCCCGGTAACCCAGATAGGTGATGGCCGCGGCCAGCGCCGCCGCGCTCAGTCCCACCAGCGAGGCCAGCCAGGGATCGACCCACGGCGGCACCTGCGGGGCCGCGCTGTAGACCAGCCATCTCTCGCCGCTGCGGTGCGCCCACTGGGCCACGACGACGTTGCATCCGGGGGCCGCGAAGTCATCGCCGCACACGACACGACTGATGCTGTTCCTGGTGTCCGGCGGAATGAAGTTCGCCATTCTCGGCTTGCCACGCATATTCGCGGTCGCGGCGACCACCCGGCCGGACGGGTCGACCACCTGGAGATCGCGGCTCTTGTAGACGTCGAGCGGGTAGGTCATCTGCCCCCGCTCGATCTGGACGGCCACGCGGCCGCCCGCCGCCGAGATCTCCCTCTCGACGTCGTCACTGACGTAATGATGGATGCCCGTCATTATGGACAGGGCCAGCAGCGCGCACAGGAAAGTCGCCATCACCCCGGTGAACAGAGTGATGCGAAACGTGATGGAGAAACGGTCGTGCAGGCGCATCCTCCCCCCTCCCGGCCAGTGGACCATATGCGGTGGAAAGAACCGGAAAAGAAATGCCTGTCCTATATCGGTAGGCCGCCAGAGCCCCTCCACGTCTCCGGCGGAACACCAAGATTTCCCCGTCTCTCGTCCGCGTGTCCCCCTGTGCGGGCTCCCACGGCAGCTCGGACGGCGATAAAAGCGTCTCCAGCGTCGCACCCTGCATGGCCGGGTAGCGATTCGCCCCTCCTGATCGGGTGTGTCATCCCGGGAGCGCGCAGGCCCACAAAATCGAGTACGACGTACTCAGTTTCCCTCATCTCAACCATGTCGCAGTGATTCGACAGCAGGGATTCGGCAAGCGGGGAGGGGCCCATGGGCGGAAGAGCGCTGGTTCTCGGCGGCGGGCCGACCGGGATCGCCTGGGAGGCGGGTGTCTCGCCGGCCGGGCCGAGCAGGGCATCGACGTACGCGACGCCGGCCTCATCGCGGGCACCTCCGCCGATGCCGTGGTGGGAGCTCAGATCGCCGCGGGCCTCCACCCCGAGAAGCCGCTGGAGGCACAACTCGTGTACGGCGAACGCCTCGCGAAACCGACCGCCATGGGAGTAATAGGCCTGATTTGGTCGCTGAAGAGGTCAAAGAGCCCCCAGGAGTTCGGCGCACGAATGGGGCGTATTGCGCGAACTGCGGTCACGCCGCCCGAAGAGGAGCACATCGCGGAGATCGGGCGCCGGCTCGGAGACGTCCGCGGCTGGCCGAAAAACGCGCTTTCTGATCCCCGCCGTCGACGCCGGCTCGGGAGAACCGGCCGTCTTCGACGCGGAAAGCGGGTCGATCTGGTGCACCCGGTCGCGGCAGGTACCGGGCCAGGCATCCGGCCACCGGTGTCGATCAGCGGGCGCGCGTACATCGACGACCCGTCGCGCCGCGCACCCGCGGCCATGGCCGGCAAGGCCGAGGGCATCCGCGTGGCCGCCGAGGCCGCCCACGTGTGGAACGACCCTCCGTACTGGAACACGACCGGGCAGGAGATGAGCCATCCAGGACGTGGCAGAGGCAGCGGAGAGGCCCGGCAGATGGATCACCTGCCGGACCTTCGTCGTGGTGAAGCTATAGGGATGTGAACCCCCTGGTGCCGGCCGGCTCCGGACGCGGACGGCCGAAGACCAGCGCGGGCATCAGCCGGCCGCCGAACACCGTGGTAGCCGGATCGCCGGCCTGGACCGCGACGACCGCCGCCGGCATCACCAGGCAGGCGGGGGTGTAGAGGAACAGGTTGAGCCAGTAGAACGGCATGCCGGTGTCGGCGCCGATGCCGAACGCCCACACCAGGCCCGCCGCCCCGCGCAGCAGCACCCCGCAGCCCACCGCGAGGGTGACCAGCGAGGCGAGCCTGCCGCCTCGTCCGCGTGAGCGGGCCACCACCGCGGCGGCGCCCGTGGTCAGCGCGGCGACCAGCGGGATCAGCACGGGCGGGGTGAAGGGCACCTCCATGTTCAGCACGGCGAGAGACAGGGCCCTGACGTCGTGGGCGGGCCAGGTGCGGCCCGTCGTCCAGTAGAGGTGTGCCGCCGCGTCGGTGAGCAGAACTCCGGCGACCAGGTTCGCGAGGCGCTTTGCGCGTTCGAGTGTTCACACCCTGGAGGAGGGGCCGCCCGCCGAGGAGGTTCCATGGAACCTTCCGGGCCTTCGCCTCCTCTGAAAGGACATGAGCATGTCCTCGTCCTGGCCTGTCGCCGAGCTCGACCCGGTGCGGCGGCTGCGCGTGCTCGCCTCCGCGATCGCGGGCGCGTACGTCAGCGAGCGCACGATCCCGGCCCCCTTCGACGTGGTGTGGGGCATCGCGAGCGATCTGGAGAGGAGCTTCGGCACCTTCGAGCCCGACATGAGGGGCCTGACCATCGACGCGGACCTGGGCGGGGGCCGGCTCGTGGCACGGGCCCGCAGCAGGTATGGCATGCGCGCCCGTTTCGACGTGGATCTTCAGCCCGGCTGGTGCTGGATGCAGAGCCGCTTCCTGCTCATCGGCCTGGCGGCCACCGCCGTGCCCGGTGGCACCCTGGTCGCCCAGACCGGCGGCGTCCGCGTCCCCGGGCGCGCGGCGCTGATCCCCATCGGCGTACGCGCCGCGGGCGAGCGCGCCCTGGCCGCCCTCGCTCTCCAGGCCGGGCAGACCGCCCGATGACCGCGCACGACACCGCCGCCCTGGTGGTGGCCGCCCAGCGCGGCGACACCGTGGCGATGAACGACCTGCTCAAGGAGCTCACGCCCTACCTCGGCCGGATCTGCGGCCCGATCGCGCTGGACGCCGGGGCCGACGCCGCCCAGGAGGCGCTGATCGCGGTCTTCCGCAACCTGCGCACGCTGAAGGAACCCGCCGCCCTGTACGGCTGGGTACGGGCGATCGCCGTACGGGAAGCGGTGCGGATCGCCAAACGGGAGGGCCGCACGGTGGCCGCCGAGCTGACCGAGCTGCCCTCCCCGGTCGACGTCGAACGCGCCGCCGACATCAGGGACGTGCTGGGGCATCTGTCCCCCGAACACCGCGCGGTGCTCGTGCTGCGCGACCTGGAAGGGCTGGAGGAGAGCGCGGCGGCCCGGTTGCTCGACGTGCCGGCCGGCACGGTCAAGTCGCGCCTGCACCGGGCCCGCGAGAGCTTCAGGCGGGTCTGGCAGTCATGACCAGGTCCGGACCACATGCGAGCTGCAGGCGTGGTGGGACCGGTCCCTGCAGGAGCGCGTGGAGCCGGAGCGGAGCGGCAGCCGTACCGGCCCCCCAGGACGTAGCGGTAAGGCTCTGAGCAGCGAAAAGGCCCGCCAGGTGGATCACCTGACGGGCCTTCGTCGTGGTGGAGCTATGGGGATTTGAACCCCAGACCCCTTCGATGCGAACGAAGTGCGCTACCGGACTGCGCTATAGCCCCAACGACCTCGACTAGATTAGCAAACTCTGCGGGGTGTTCGCGCCACCGAATCAGTCCCCGGCCGCGCGGCGCCCGTCGGCGTACTGGTCGAAGACCTGCACACGCCTGCGCGCCTCGAACTTGATGATCTCCGCCTCGCGGGCCGCCTCGGCCAGGGCGCGGCGGCGCTCCCGCCGGCGGCGCAGGTGCTCGGCCCGCATCCGGGCGGCCCTCTCCCGCTGCTCCCTGTCCGCGCGTACGGCCACGCGTAGCACGGCGAGGTAGCCGAGCAGGAGCACGCCCGAGGGCGCGACCGCCCACCAGGGCATCACGCGTACGGCCGCGGTGACCACGGAGGCCAGCACGAGCAGGATGCTCCACAGGAGCCGCCGCCTGCGCCGGGCGAGGATCCGGGCGCGGCGGTGAGCGGCGACACGGCGGGCCCGCGCATGCCGCTCCGCCGCGACCTGGTCGGCCGTGACGGTCTCGTTGCCCGGGGCCGCGTCGGAAGCGGCGACGGCCGGCGGGGTGACGACCGTGTCGGCGTCGCCTCCGTCCGCATCCCCGTCGGAATCGTCGGCGTCATCGGCGTCGTCCGAGGCCTCCGGCGCCTCGGCGCAGTCGGCGGCGGGCCGCTCGGACAGCGTGTTCGCCTCCGCCTGCTCCTCGAACAGCTCGTCGTCGGTGTGCCGGTCCCGGCGCAGCCACATGGGCAGCAGGACGCTGAGCCACATGACGACGATGGCCAGGTAGAGCAGGGCACTACCCATGCGGCCACCTCCGGACCGCCGTACGGGCGTGCCGGAGGGCATGGTGAACACATCCGTGGCCCTGGGTCGGCGGAGAGGTGTTCACGTCACGCACCGTAGGACTGTGTGTCACTGAATGACGAGCATTCAGTCCGGTGTGTCGCGAGATCGTCAAAGCTCTTCATGTAATTCGATCCCGTGCGAACGCGCGATTTCCACAGGCCAGCGCGTGCGGGCCGCTACCGGTGGGCCAGCGGCGGCCGGGGCGGGAGGGACGGGATCCGCTTGCTCATGGCGATGCCTCCGGTGACACGGTTTCTGTCGAGTGCCACCGAGCATCACAGCGCCCGCTAGTGATCGGCTTGTCCTTCGATTGCAGCCGGCCGTACGCCGGCTCCTAACCGGGGCTGGACTCGCTGCGGCGGGCGGCCGAGTTCATGGTGCGGCGCCACTGGACGAGCAGTCCGCGGGGCACGTCCTCCACGGTCAGCGCGTAGCAGATGTGGTCGCGCCAGGCGCCGTCGATGTGCAGCTGACGCCGGCGGATGCCCTCCTCGCGGAACCCGAGCTTCTCCACGACCCTGCGGCTGGCCTGGTTCTCCGGCCGGATGTTGGCCTCGAGGCGGTGTAAACCGGTCGTGAAGAAGCAGTGGTCCACCGCCATGGCGAGGGCGGTCGGGATGATGCCCCGCCCGGCGAGCGCGCCGTCGACCCAGTAGCCCACCTGGGCGGAGCGGGCCGATCCCCACACGATCGCGCCCACGGTGAGCTGCCCGGCGAACCGCCCCTCGTACGTGACCACCCAGGGCATGGCCATGCCCTGGCGGGCCTCGCGGCGCAGCGTGCCGACCATCGAGACGTACGGCCCGAGACCGGTGCGGAACAGCGGGGTCTCGGGGTTGCTCGGCTCCCACGGGCGGAGCCATTCGGCGTTGCGCAGCCGGGTGTCGCGCCAGTCACGGACGTCACGCAGGCGCAGCGGCCGCAGCCCGACGGGCCCCTCGGCCATGGTTGCCGGCCAGCCGCGAAGTCGATCCATTCGTCAATCATCCACCGGAACACGGTCAACGCGCCACGCGGGACGCGCCGCGGTCTCGGCCGGCTGCTCAGCGGGCATGATCGCCGCCGTGGATCTGGTCCACGACATGGGCCAGGATCGGGGTCAGCACGGCCATGCCGTCCCGTACGCCGCCGGAGGACCCGGGCAGGTTGACCACCAGAGTCGTGCCCGCCTGCCCGGCGAGACCCCGGGACAGGATCGACGCCGGCACCTTCTCCCGGTTGACCTGACGGATGGCCTCGGCGATGCCGGGAATCTCCCGGTCGAGCACCCGGCGGGTCATCTCCGGGGTGAGATCGAGGGGCGTCACCCCGGTGCCGCCCGTGGTGACGATCACGTCGTAGCCCGCGGCGACGCCCTCGCGCAGCGCGGCCTCGACGGCGTCGCCGTCCGGGATCACGCGGGGCCCGTCCACCTGGTCGCAGCCCGCCTCCTTGAGCAGGCCGGCCAGCAGCGGCCCGGACCTGTCCTCGTAGACGCCCGCGGACGCCCTGTTGGACACCGTCACCACCAACGCGCGCACGCCTTACTCCTGTCCGGGCCGGGTCCAGTGGCCCGTCTTGCCGCCCGTCTTCTCCTCGACCCGGACGTCGCTGATCACGGCCGCCGGGTCCACCGCCTTGACCATGTCCACCAGTGCGAGCGCCGCGACGGTGACGGCCGTGAGCGCCTCCATCTCGACGCCCGTCCTGTCGGCCGTACGGACCCGGGCGGTGATCTCCACCCCCTCGTCCACGACGGCGAGGTCGACCTTCACGCCGGTCAGGGCGATCGGGTGGCACAGCGGCACGAGGTCGGGAGTGCGCTTGGCGCCCATGATCCCGGCGATCCGCGCCACGCCGAGCGCGTCGCCCTTGGGCACGTCACCCGCGCGGAGCACGGCCACCGCCTCGGGCGACAGCAGCACGCGCCCGGTCGCGACGGAGGTGCGCGCGCTCACGTCCTTCTCGGAGACGTCCACCATCCGGGCGGCGCCCGACTCGTCCACGTGAGTCAGCTTCGCAGTGCCGTCATTCACAGGGGTATCACCTCCACCTCGGCGCCCTCGGGCAGCGAGGTCTCGTCCTCCGGCACCACGATCAGCGCGTTCGCCCCGGCCAGCGCCGCGAGCTGGTGCGAGCCCTGCCCGGTCACCGGTGCGACGCTCTCGCCCGTCAGCACGGCCCGCAGGTACGACCGCTTGCCCGCCGGGGACCGCACCGGCCCGGTGAGGGCCGCGCGCGCGGTCGCGGGCGGCCCGGCCGGAAGGCCCTGCATCGCCCGCAGGGCCGGCTTGACGAAGAGCACGAACGACACGAACGACGAGACCGGGTTGCCGGGCAGCGTGAAGATCGGCACGCGGTCGGGCCCCACGACGCCGAAGCCCTGCGGCATGCCCGGCTGCATGGCGACCTTCTCGAAGGTCACCGTGCCCAGCGGCGACAGGGCCTCCTTGACCGGCTCGTACGCCCCCATGGAGACGCCGCCGCTGGTGATCACGGCGTCGGCCCGCACGAGCTGGGCGTCCAGCGTGTCCATGAACTCCTTGGGGTCGTCGGTCACCGAACCGGCCCGGAACCCCTGCGCCCCCGCCTCGCGTACGGCGGCGGCGAGCATGAAGCTGTTGGACTCCCAGATGCGGCCCGCGCCCAGCGGGGTGCCGGGCTCGCTGAGCTCGGCACCCGTGGACAGCACGACCACCCTCGGCCGGGGCCGCACCAGCACCCGGCGGCGGCCCACCCCGGCGAGTATGCCGATCTGGGCGGGCCCGATCCTGACGCCCTCGCGGAGCACCACGTCGCCCGCCCGCACGTCCTCGCCCGCCCGCCTGATCGCGTTGCCGGGCGGGGCCGGCCTGTCGATCCGTACGCGGGCGGTGCCGCCGTCGGTCCACTCCACCGGAACGACGGCGTCGGCGCCGGTGGGCACGGGCGCCCCGGTCATGATGCGGGTGACCAGGCCGGGGCCGAGGGCGTTCAGCCCGCCGTCCCCCGCCGCGACGTCCCCGATCACGGGCAGCGTGACGGGCGCGGCGGCCACGTCCTCGGCCCGTACGGCATAGCCGTCCATGGCCGAGTTGTCGAACGGCGGCAGCGGGACGGGCGAGGCGACGTCCTCGGCCAGCACGGCGCCGAGGGCGGCCTCGATCTCGACCTCCAGCGGTGCGAGCGGTCGCACCACCGCGAGGATGTCGGCGAGATGGCGGTCGACGGGTTTCATCGGCTCACTGTCCGGACTTGTCCAGGAACTCCCGCAGCCACGGCAGGAACTCGGGGGCGAGGTCGTCCCGGTTCGCGGCGAACTGCACCACGGTCTGCAGATACTCCAGCTTGTTGCCGGTGTCGTAACGACGGCCGCGGAACAACACGCCGTGCACCGGACCGCCCTCCTCCGGGCCCATCGATGCAAGGGTGCGCAGGGCGTCGGTGAGCTGGATCTCGCCGCCGCGTCCCGGCGGGGTGCGCTCCAGCACGTCGAACACGGCGGGGTCGATCACATAACGGCCGATGACGGCCCAGTTGGAGGGCGCCTCGTCGGCCGGGGGCTTCTCCACGAGGTCCGTGACGCGGACGACGTCGTCCTCGTCGGTCGGTTCGATGGCGGCGGCGCCGTACAGGGAGATCTGCTCGCGCGGCACCTCCATCAGCGCGATGACGCTGCCGCCGTAGGTCGCGCGCGCCTCGATCATGCGCTTGAGCAGCGGGTCGCGGGGGTCGATGATGTCGTCGCCGAGCAGACAGGCGAACGGCTCGTGGCCGACGTGCTGCTTGGCGCACAGGACGGCGTGGCCGAGACCCTTCGGCTCGCCCTGCCGCACGTAGTGCATGGTGGCGAGATCGACGGGCTCCTTGACCTGGTTGAGCCGCTCTTCGTCGCCCTTCGCGCGAAGAGCGTCCTCAAGCTCGTACGCTACGTCGAAGTGGTCCTCGATCGAACGCTTGTTGCGGCCGGTCACCATGAGGACGTCCAGCAGTCCGGCGGAGACGGCCTCCTCCACCACGTATTGGATGGCCGGCTTGTCGACGATGGGCAGCATCTCCTTGGGGGTCGCCTTCGTGGCGGGAAGGAAGCGGGTGCCGAGACCCGCGGCGGGCACGACGGCTTTGGTCACGGGATCGAAGTCAGCCATGAGTAGACACTAACGGAGCAGTCTTTGGACAAGATGAACCTGCGTCGGCGTATATTGCGCGGCCGCTCGGAGCTCGATCCCGGGACGTTGCGCGAGTCGTCGGCGGCCATCAGGGAGTTACTCCTCGACCAGCCGTGGGTGCAGATGGCGGGCCTGGTGGCCTGCTACTGGTCGACGGGCACCGAGCCGGCCACGCAGGGACTGATCCTGGCCCTGTGGAAGCACGGCGCCACGGTGATGCTGCCGGTGCAGCGCCCGGACGGCGACCTCGACTGGGCGGTGTACGACGGGCCCGACTCCCTGGTCCCCGGTCCGTACGGAATCATGGAGCCGGTGGACGTCCGGCGCGGCGTCGACGCGATCCGCACCGCCGCGCTGGTGATCGCGCCGGCCCTCGCCGTCGACCGGGTGACCGGCGTACGGCTCGGCCGCGGCGGCGGGTTCTACGACCGGGCGCTCGCCCGCGTCGGGCCGAATGTGCCAACGGTGGCGCTCCTGCACGAGGGCGAGTTGCTGGAGGGGGTTCCCGCCGAGCCGCATGACCAGCGCGTCCGCTTTGCTGCTCTTCCCAGCGGAATCGCCCGCTTGGTACAGATATGACAAGATTGACATAAGAGACGGCGAAGGGAGCGGATCGGTCTGAACGTCTGGCTGCTCCTGTCCGCCGTCGTCGTCATCGCGGCCATCGCGTCCGTACGGATCGCGCATCGCACCGGCCTTCCCTCGCTGCTCCTCTATCTCGGCCTCGGGCTGCTGCTCGGCGAGGGCGGCCCCATCGGCATCAACTTCGACAACGCCCAGATGGCCCAGCAACTCGGCCTGGTCGCGCTCGCCGTGATCCTCGCCGAGGGTGGTCTCACCACCAACTGGAAACACGTACGCGACGCCGTCCCGACGGCGCTCGTGCTCGCCACGGTCGGAATCGCGGTCAGCGTCGTCGTGCTCGCGGCGGGCGTCGCCGTCCTGCTCGGCATGGAATGGCGCATGGCGCTGCTGCTGGGCGCGTTCCTGGCGTCGACCGACGCGGCGGCCGTGTTCTCCGTGCTGAGACGGCTGCCGCTGCCGCCCCGGCTCGCCGGAATTCTGGAGGCCGAGTCGGGCTTCAATGACGCCCCGACCGTCATCCTCGTGATCATGCTGAGCGCGGGCTCGTCGTTCGAGCTCTCGCTGCCGCACATCCTGCTGGACACCACCGTCGAGCTCGTCATCGGCGCGGCCGTCGGTCTCGCCGTGGGCCCGGCGGGGGTGTACGCGCTGCGCCGGGTCGCGCTGCCCGCCTCCGGCCTCTACCCGATCGCGGTGCTGGCACTGGCGTTCATCACCTACAGCGGGGCGACCCTGCTGCACGGCAGCGGGTTCCTCGCGGTCTACCTGACCACGCTGGTCCTGGGCAACGCCAGGCTCCCCCACCGCGCCGCCACGCGCGGCTTCGCGGAGGGCGCCGCCTGGCTCGCCCAGATCGGGCTGTTCGTCATGCTCGGCATGCTCGCGGACCCGGGCGAACTGCCGGGTGTGCTCGTCCCAGCCGTGGTGTCGGGCCTGCTGCTGGTCCTGGTCGCCCGGCCGGCGTCCGTGGTGGTGTCCGCGGCGATCGCCCGGCTCCTGCGCCTCGGTGCGCTGTCGTGGCGCGAGCAGGTGTTCCTGTCGTGGGCCGGGCTGCGCGGTGCGGTGCCCATCGTGCTGGCCGCGATCCCCTGGGCCGCCGGGCTGCCGGGGGCGAAGGGCCTGTTCAACGACGTGTTCATCATCGTCATCGTGTTCACGATCCTCCAGGGGCCCACGCTGCCGTACCTCGCCAGGCTGCTCGGCCTGGCGGCGGAGGGCGAGGCCCGCGACCTCGACGTGGAGGCCGCGCCACTGGAAGAGCTGAACGCCGAGCTGCTGCAGGTCCGCATCCCGCCCGGCTCGCTCATGCACGGTGTGGAGATCTTCGAGCTCCGGCTGCCCGCGAACGCCATGGTCACCCTCGTCGTACGGAACGGGCAGTCGTTCGTGCCCACGCCGACGACGCGGCTGCTGGCGGGCGACCAGCTCCTCGTGGTCACCACGGCCGCCCAGCGGGAGACGGTCGAACGCCGCCTGCGCGCCGTCAGCCGCCGCGGCAAGCTGGCCGGCTGGTACGGCGAACGCGGCGGCTGACCGTCGTAGGGGCTGCTTTCGCGCGGCGGTCCGGGCTGAGTTTGCGCTGCGGCGGTCCGGGCGGTGCTTTGTGACGCGGTCCGGGCCGCGGTTTGCACTGCGGCGGTTCCGGCTGCGGCGGTTCGGGCGGCGGCGGTTTGGGCGGCGGTTCAGGGCTCGGTTCGGGCTGCGGACGGATCGCGGGCGGACCGCGGGCGGACCGCTCGTGGATCGCGGGCGAGGCTCGGCGGGAACCCGCTGGGATCTCGGCGGGAGCCCGGCGGGTTCTCGGTGGGAGCCCGGCGGGTTCTCGGTGGGAGCCCGGCGGGTTCTCGGTGGGAGCCCGGCGGGTTCTCGGTGGGAGCCCGGCGAGATCTCGGCGGGGATCTTGGCGGGGATCCTGGCGCGCGCGAATGGGACGGCGCGGGGCAATAAACCGGGCTGGAGTGGCGTTTGGGCTTGTTGACTGCTTACCATTAGCAATCGACCCGGTCGAGTGCCAGTCTCAGGAGGAGCGAGTGCCTACCTACCAGTACGCCTGTACCGCTTGCGGTGAGCAGCTGGAGGCCGTCCAGAAGTTCTCTGACGACCCGCTCACGGAGTGCCCAGCCTGCCAGGGCAAGCTGCGCAAGGTCTTCTCCGCGGTTGGCATCGTGTTCAAGGGCTCCGGGTTCTATCGGACCGACAGCCGTTCTTCGAGCTCGTCCACGACCACGGCCACCACGACGACGACGTCCTCGAAGTCGTCCGGCGACTCCGGCAAGAAGGAGCCCGCGACCTCCACGAGCTCGTCTTCGTCCTCGTCGTCGAGCGCCTCCTCGTCGAGCACGTCGTCGTCCGGTTCGACCGCCGCCGCCTGAGGTTATCCACAGGGGCCGACTGCACGCGCCGGACGTGCGGCACCGTTCGCTAGTGTCGGCCCATGGTCAATCGCGCAGACATCGGGGTCATCGGCGGCTCGGGGTTCTACTCCCTGCTTGAGGACGCCGAAGAGATCGACATCACGACGCCGTACGGCCCGCCGAGTGACACGATCACCGTGGGCCGCATCGGCGACCGAACCGTCGCGTTCGTCCCCCGGCACGGCCGCGGCCACACCTTCCCTCCCCACCGCATCCCTTATCGGGCGAACATGTGGGCCCTTCGCTCCCTCGGCGTACGCCAGGTGCTCGCGCCCAGCGCGGTCGGGTCCCTGCGCCCGGAGATCGGCCCGGGCGCCCTCGTGATCCCCGACCAGCTCGTGGACCGCACGCAGGGCCGCGAGCAGACCTACTACGACGCGGGCGGGGCGGTCCACGTGTCGTTCTCCGACCCCTACTGCCCCTCCGGCCGGGCGGCCGCCGTGGCCACTGCCCGCGAGACGGGCTGGGACACGGTCGACGGCGGCACTCTGGTCGTGGTCCAGGGGCCCCGGTTCTCCACCCGGGCCGAGTCGAAGTGGTTCGCGGGGGCGGGCTGGTCGATCATCGGCATGACCGGGCACCCCGAGGCCGTGCTCGCCCGCGAACTCGCCCTCTGCTACACGACCCTCGCCCTCGTGACCGACCACGACGCCGGTGTGGAGGCCGGTGAGGGGGTCACCCACGAGGAAGTGCTGGCCTTCTTCGCCGCCAACGTGGAGCGGATGCGCACGCTTGTCGCGCAGGTCGTCGAGGCCCTTCCGGAGGAGCGCATCTGCCCCTGCGGCAACGCCCTCGACGGGATCAAGCTGCCGATCGAGCTCCCCTGACGCCGATGCGTGCCATGCCGTACGGCCCTGTCCGGCCGCGCGATCGGCGGCGGAACCGGCGGCGGAACCGGCGGCGCGCCACCGCCGCCGGGGCATCGCCCGGACAGGCGATCCATGGGGGCCATCGGCGTGAAGCGTCCACGATGCAACCGGCCCTCGCGAGGAGGCTTGCAAGGAGGCTCGCAAGGAGGCGAGAGGCGAAACCGAGATGGTCATGCGTGATCTGAAGCGGCTGAGGACGCGCCGTCGCCGTCCGATCGCCGCCGTCCTCGCCGGTCTGGCGGTGGCCTGCGTGCTGCTGGCCGTCCGCACCCCTGACGGGGTGGAGGTCCTCGCCGCCGCCCGCGATCTCCCCGGAGGCCGTCTGGCAGCCGCCGACGTCGTGGTCGTACGGCTCCCGCCCGATGCGGTGCCCGCCGGGGCGTACGCGCCGGGCACCCCGGTCTCGGGCCGCGTGCTCGCCGGTCCATTGCGTCGAGGCGAGCTCCTCACCGACGCCCGGCTGCTCGGCTCGGCCCTGTTCCGCCAGACCCTGGCCGGGCAGGCGTACGGCGGCCAAGCCGGCGGCGGCTCGGGCGGCGGCGACCCGGCCGACGGTGGTTCAGCCAGTGGCAGCGCGGCCGACAGTGATTCGGCGGACGTCGGCTCAGCCGGCGGCGGCCCGGCCGCGGCACCAGGGGCGCCGGACCCGCAAGCCGATGCGTCGGCTGCGCGAGCGGGAACGCCAGCCATCGAACCGGGTCTGGTCGCGACGCCGGTCAGGATGGCCGATCCCGACGCCGCCCGCCTGCTGTCGCCGGGAGACGTGATCGACGTCCTGGCGGCCTTCGAGGACGGGCCTTTCCAGGCCCGGACCGTCGCCCGGGAGGTGCGGGTGATCGCCCGGCCACCCGGCCGTACGGACGGCGGCGCGCTGCTGGTGCTGGCCACGACCCCGGCGCAGGCGGCCCAGCTCGCCCAAGCCCAGGCACAGGGCAGGCTGTCGATGACCATCCACCCGCACTGACGGACTGTGCCCAGGCTGTGGAGGGGATTTGCCCGGGCGGCGGAGCGCGCCCGGGTCTTGTCAGGACGGCAGCGGGGCCGATCAGGCGGTGGTCACCTGCGGCGCGCAGCGGGCGTCCGTCGTCGCCGCCCCCGGCCTGCCGTCAGGCCCGCTGGTCACGCGTGACCTGCCGAAACGTCTCCTCGGATCCGGCGTAACGCCCGGCGCCGAGGTTGCTCGGCCGAGGGCGATCGTCAGAGTTTCGCGCCAAGTTGGGGATCGTACTCCCAGTGCCAGGGCTCGAAGGGGCTGTGATACGACCAGTCGGGGTGTATCCAGCCATACCGCTTGCTGTTGGCCTCCAGCCAGTTGAACTGGACAGACCGGAAGTTCTGCACCCCGCCGCACAAGTCGACCGCGAGCCCCAGCCCGTGGTTGCTCTTGCCCGGAGTGGCGGCGAAACCGGGCCGCCGATAGTAGATGGACTGCTGCTCGCTCAGACTGCGATAGCTGTCCGAGATGCACATCGAGGTGCCGAAGCGCTTCTTGTAAGCGATGTTGAGATCGGCGAAGGCGATCGCCGCGTCCGCCCGCAGTTCCTCCCCGGCCTGCGGCAGGGGGCACAGGATGGTCTGGGGCAGCAGGCCGTTCGGGTACTGCTCCGCCTGGCCGATCCTGGTCGGGTCGCAGCCGCCCGCCCCCTTGCTGCTGATCTTCACACCGAGTTTGATCAGCGCCTTGGTCAGCGACCGCACCAGCGAGCTGGAGCGTTTGCGCAACGCGGCGACCTGCGCGCTCAGCTGCGCCTCCTGCAGGAGGCTGGCCGCCCGGAGCTCCTGCGCCTCCTCTGCGAGCCGCTGCTGCCGTTCCAAGAGCTTCACCGCGTCGCCGAGCACGTTGTTCCGTCCGGCGACGATGTGGTCGAGGTCGGCGATCCTCCGGAGCGTCTCCGTGCCGTTCCCCGCCCTGAAGAACGGGCTGAGCCCGTCGAGCGAGGGGTCCTGATACATCGACGAGGCGAGGTCCGACAGCGGCTTGCGCATCTTGTTGAGCTCCGCCGTGGCCTGCTGGAGACTCTCCAACTTGGCCGCCAGCGCCTTCTCGACGGTGCCGAACTTCTTCTGCCGCGCCACCAGTGCCCGGTTCGCGTCCTCGATCGACTTGTACGCCTTCTGAGCCTCCCGCCGCAGCTCGGTCAGCGTGGTGGGCTCCTTGTCGAGCGTCATTACGCTTTCCCCCGCGGACGCCGTACGGACCTTCGCGGTCGTGGTGTCGGCCAAGGCCGGCGCGGCCGTGCCGTACGGTGCGGAGACGGTCAGCGAAGTCATCGCCGTGACGACCGCGATCAGCCTGGCTGATCGAGGAGATGACACGATCGATTCCCCCGTTTGCGAACTCTTGACCTGGGTCAGGGACGCACGTTACTACAGCGCCCTGTGTGCCCGAGCCCCGGTTCGCCTAAGTGCTATCGACCGGACACGTCGCATTTGCGCGTTTCCCAGCTCATCGCCCGCCTTCGGGCTGGCTCTCATGCTCCCGGCAGAGCTCCCACAGCCACGTGTCCCGCCACTCCGGCTCGCACGTGAACGTCTCCTCCTCGTGAGGCTCCGGCTCCTCCGTCGGCCGGCTCGCCTTCGGCGTCGTGGCCGTGTGGATGATCCGTTGGACGGGCCGGGCGATCGGAAGGATCCGTACGACCCCCTCGTAGAGACGCGCGGGACCGGGCGGCGCGGGCACCGGGGTCGGATTCAGCAGGGGTCTCGTCCCCGCCATCGTGATCACGTGGATCCTCTGAGCTTCTCGGCCGTCCACCGTTGGTGGCATGGCGGGCCGCGCAGCAGGCGTTCCGGCGGGGGCCCGATCTCCCCCGGTCTCGGCAGTGGTCTCGGCGCGCTTCTGGTCCGCCGCCCGAGCCGGTGCCGCGCGTACGGCCGCGCTGCCCGATAACTGAGCCCGCGCCCGCTCCCCATAGCCGGTGAAGTCGGCCATGAGCATGCCCGAGGCAAGGATCGCCGGCGAGAGCAGCGCCGCGACGAGCAGCACCGATCGCAGCCTGCGCGCGGATCCACGTCGCGTTAGGGTCACGGCCAGCGACGGTAATCCCCCTCCCCTGACCGGCGTACGACCACTTGCCATCGCTTTACCGCAGGTCAGCCCGCCGATGACCGGCGCACCACGAAACGACACCCCTGGGGAGGCGCGAGCGGGCCCAACCTTTCGCTAGGCTTACTGGTGCACATCATGCGCCTCCGTAGCTCAGGGGATAGAGCACCGCTCTCCTAAAGCGGGTGCCGCAGGTTCGAATCCTGCCGGGGGCACTCTTTGATCAGCCGAAACGGCCCCCACCTGGGGCTTCTCCGAATCCATCTCGTGATCTTGCGCAGTGAGATGCAGCCGTAGGCAGCTGCATGTCAGTGATCGCGAAATATACGCGAAATGATCTTACAGGTGTTTCCCCAGGTCAGGCCGCACATGCGAAGAGGCACGCTGCGCCCCGCCAGTTGGGCCACCTCGGCTGCCGGAACGCCCGCGTTCAACCACAGCGAGACGGTCGGCTGTCACGGTCGCATGGGACCGGGGTACGCGCAGGGTGGTCCGCGCCCTCATCGAGGGTCGTAGCGCCAGAAACGCAGCTTGAACAGCTCTACGCGAAAGATGTCAGGCGGAAAGTCCGGATCGACGTCGTTCTCTAGCGTCTTCGCGTGCACTTCGACCGACCATTCGACATCAGCGCATCCCAGGTCGAACGTCTTATGGTTGTCACCCCCGAGGTACTCGCGCGCCTGGACCTTGCCTGATGGCACGCGCACCCGGCCGCTCCACGAGCGCTCCCAGGAGGGATCGACAGCCGGGGGCGGACCGCTCCACAATTCGAACCGCACGTAGACGCTGCTTTCCCTGTCCGCGCTGCAAAGGAAGAACTTGTCGTCAGTCTCGATCCACCAGTAGTCCTCCCGCGCTTCTGTCGTCGACGACACGGTCAGATCGTCACCGCTGTCGCCGTCTACGATGTCGAAGCCCCCGTAGAGATCCTTGATCTCTTCTACGAAACTCGTCAGGCATTCAGCCACGCCGCACCTCATCTCACGCTCGGAGCCCGCATCAGGGATCAAAGCAGGCAGGTACGACAACCCAGCAGAGCGATCAACGACCGCTGGCACTAACCCCCACGTCCCGCGAAAGCGAAGGGCCCCGGGTAGCCCGAGGCCCTTCCAAGGTAACCCTGTCTCAGTCGTCCAGAGCGGCTGTGATCTTGTTGTTCGCCTGGAGTGCCTGGCCTTCCACGCACTTGGCGTAGACGCGTTGGAGAACCTCCACACTGTGCCCGGCACGCTGGGCGACCTCGGTTGCCGGAACGCCGATATTGAGCCAGAGCGAGACGGCCGCGTGCCGAAGGTCGTACGGCCGAGCAGCCAGCGGCGAGGCCGCCTGCTCCGGCCCGAAACCGATCGCCCGCGCCTCCTGCCAGATCCGAGAGATCGCCGAGGCGGTGTAGGGGCGGCCCTTGGGACTGTACGGTCTTCGGTGTAACTCCTGATCAAGGAGAACGCATCGATGACTACTGTGATCCAGGCATCGGAAGCGACGAATGACCTGGAGGACGCCGCGGTGGCGCGTAAGAAGCCGCAGGCCTCAGAGCAGGAACTGGTGGCCAAGCTGGTCGAGCAGGCCCGCGCTGATGGCCTGGAGCTGGTCGGCGACAACGGGCTGCTGGGCCGGCTGACCAAGCTGGTGCTGGAGTCCGCCTTGGAAGGCGAACTCACCGACCATCTCGGCTACGACAAGCACGAACGCGGCGCGAGCCAGACGGGCAACGCCCGGAACGGCACCCGTACCAAGACGGTGATCACCGACGTCGGGCCCGTCGAGATCGATGTGCCGCGGGACCGGGACGCCAGCTTCGAGCCGAAGATCGTGGCCAAGCGGCAGCGGCGCCTGTCCGGCGTCGATGAGATGGTCATCTCGCTCGCTGCCAAGGGCCTGACCACGGGCGAGATCTCCGCGCACCTGGCCGAGGTGTACGGCGCGCAGGTATCCAAGCAGACCATCTCCACCATCACCGACAAGGTGATCGAGGGCATGACCGAGTGGCAGAACCGGCCGCTCGACCCCGTCTACCCGGTGGTGTTCATCGACGCGATCCACGTGAAGATCCGCGATGGTCAGGTCGCCAATCGGCCCATCTACGTCGCCCTGGCTGTGACGGTCGACGGCGAACGCGACATCCTCGGCCTGTGGGCCGGTGACGGCGGTGAGGGCGCCAAGTTCTGGCTGCACGTGCTGACCGAGATCAAGAACCGCGGTGCGGGTGATGCGCTGATGGTGGTCTGCGACGGGCTCAAGGGCCTGCCGCAGGCGATCGAGCAGGTCTGGCCCCAGGCGGTGGTGCAGACCTGTGTGGTGCACCTGCTGCGCGCCAGCTTCCGGTACGCCGCCCGCCAGCACTGGGACGCGATCGCCAAAGCGCTGCGGCCTGTTTACACAGCCCCGACCGAGGCGGCGGCGCTGGAGCGGTTCATGGAGTTCGCCGAGGCCTGGGGCAGCCGGTATCCGGCGATCGTGAAGCTGTGGGAGGACGCCTGGGCCGAGTTCGTGCCCTTCCTCAACTTCGATGCCGAGATCCGCCGGGTGATCTGCTCGACGAACGCGATCGAGTCGGTCAACGCCCGCATCCGCCGGGCGGTCAAGGCCCGCGGCCACTTCCCCAACGAGCAGGCCGCGCTCAAGTGCGTCTACATGGCGATCATGAGTCTCGACCCCACGGGCAAGGGCCGCAAACGCTGGGTCACCCGCTGGAAGGCCGCCCTCAACGCCTTCGCCATCACCTTCGAAGGCCGGCTGTCCCCGGCCTCGCGATAGAAGAAATCAGCCGCGAGTTACACCGTTGACTGGACGGACCCCGGCCCTTGGCGGTGCGGAACAGCCGGCCATCGTCGGCCACGCCGTACCGCTTGATGTGCTCTCTGAGGATCGCCACCAGGACCGGCGGGATCGGGATCGGGCGGGTTTCCCGCTCGGCCCGATGCTTAAGGCCACGCTCGTCGTGTGCCTCCCCCGAGTCGGTATAGCGCTTGTTCGCCTGTGGCCGCGCCTTCTCCAGCGTCAGCATGCCCCAGCCCTCATCGGGCAACTGGCAATTCTCCCGCCGGAGGCCCGCGGCTTCCTCAGGGCGCAGCGCGGCGTAGTACATGCACGCGTATAGAGCCATCATGCGCGGCCCGCGCGAGCGGCCGACGTAGCTCACCGCGGCGAGCAGCGCCCCCGCCTGACGAGGGTTGACCACCGTCCGAGGGTCGACGGCTTCCGTCGACTTGGGCGGAGTCCACTTGATCTCGCGCAGCGGGTTGGAGGGCAAGACCTTCTCCTCAACGGCGAGCTCCAGGAGGTGATTGAGGACCTCTCGCTTACGCAGGACGGTGTTCGCCGCCGCCTTCTTACCGGCGAAGGTCACGGAGATTGCATCGAGGCCACGCCGGAGAACGCCGGCCTCTTGCAGGTCGGCCAGCGGAAGCGACGCGGTTTCCAGCCAGCGCAGGACGGCCGCCCGGTTTCTGGGCAGCTCCGCGCGCCGGTCTGCCGGGAGCAGGGCGTGATCCCGCAGCACCTCGCGCAGTTCCGCGTCGTCAGGCTTACCCGGCAGGTCCTTGACGAAGGCAGGGACGAGAGCCATCAGGGCATACGTGTCAGTCTCCCGAGTACGCGCGGCCGATGCCTTCCATCGTCGCGCCACGTACTCCTGAGCGAAGCTCAAGACGGTTGGGCCGAGGTCGGACGGAGGCTCCATCATCGACTCAGGGAGGCCGGTCGCGATGTCGAACGCCTCGCCGTCCTTCGCCGCCCGCCGCAGGTCACTCAGGAAGCTGTTCGCCAGCTCCTTGGTCCGGAAGGTCTTGGACTTCACCTTCCCCGCGACCTTCCAGCGAGTGACATACGACCTGACTTGGCTCACGTTTCAAGATTGTCGCTGAGCGCGAGGCGTTGACCTCGTGGTTCCCCGTCGGGAACGGCGAAAAGTGCGCACTAAATCGATCATGTCTCTACCCTGGTGGCCGTGTCTCCGTACGTGCGGACGGTGAAGACGGCCTCAGGCGCCCGGGCGGTGCAGATCGTCTACTCCTCCCGCCGCGGATCGCGGGAGATCGAGCACATCGGGTCGGCGCACGACGACGCCGAGTTGGAGACGCTCAGGGCGGTGGCGCGTCAGCGGCTGGCCGCCGGCCAGCAGGAACTGGACCTGGGGCTGGACGATGGGCCGATGGCGGGCGGGCCGCTGGAGATCGTCAGCTCGCGGATGGAACACCTGTGGGACGCGCTGTCCCGCGCCTACGACACGCTGGGGTTTGCTGCCGCGGCCGGGGGCGATGAGGTGTTCCGGCAGCTGGTGCTCGCGCGGGTGATCGAACCGACGAGCAAGCACGACAGCCTGCGCGTGCTCGGCGAGGCCGGGATCGATGCGGTGTCGTATGCCACGGTGAAGCGCCGCCTGCCGGACTACGCCGCACCGCAGTGGCGCCAGGCCCTGGCCGGTGCATGCGCGGCCCACACCCGCCTCGGGCCGGCCAGCCTGGTCCTCTACGACGTGTCAACCTTGTACTTCGAGACCGACGCCGGGGATGGGTTCCGCGAGCCGGGCTTTTCCAAGGAACGCCGCCTGGACCCGCAGATCACGATCGGGCTGCTCACCGACTCCTCCGGGTTCCCGCTCATGGTGACCGCCTTCGAGGGCAACAAGGCCGAGACCCACACCATGCTCCCGGTGATCGAAGGGTTCATGGCGGCCCACCACCTGCCGGACGTCACGATCGTGGCCGACGCCGGGATGATCTCCGAGGCGAACAAGCAGGCCATCGAAGCCGCTGGGCTGTCGTTCATCCTCGGCATGAAGATCCCCGAGGTGCCGTATGTGGTCAAGCAGTGGCGGCGCGAGCACCCCGGCACCCCGATCCCCGACGGGCACATCTTCATCCAGCCCTGGCCGTCGGGATCGAGCCGGCCCCGCCGCGACCAGATGATCTACTACCAGTACCGGGCAGAGCGGGCCCGGCGCACCCTGCGCGGCATCGACGAGCAGGTCGCCAAGGCCCAGCGCGCCGTCGACGGGCAGGCGCCGGTCAAGCGCAACCGGTTCATCAGGCTGTCCGGCGCTACCAAGAGCGTCAACACCGAGCTGGTGGACAAGGCCAAGGCCCTGGCCGGGCTCAAGGGCTACATCACCAATCTCGCCGCCTGCCCGGACGGGACGCCCATCACCGCCGAGTTCGTCATCAGCTCCTACCATCGGCTGTTCGAGATCGAAAAGTCCTTCCGGATGAGCAAGCACGACCTCAAAGCACGGCCGATCTACCACCACAAACGCGAGTCCATCGACGCGCACCTGACGATCGTGTTCGCCGCCCTGGCGGTCGGCCGGTGGATCGAGGCACGGACCGGATGGTCGATCAAGAAGTTCGTCCGCACCGCCCGCCGCTATCGCACCGTCCGAATCCAAGCCGGCAACCACGTCCTGACCGCCGCCGACCCTCTGCCCACCGACCTACGCAACGCCCTCAAGCGGATCCGCAGCCCCGAAGGTGCGCACTAAATTGAGCCAACTCAGGAACGGCGAGCTCCAGGAGGTGATTGAGGACCTCTCGCTTACGCAGGACGGTGTTCGCCGCCGCCTTCTTACCGGCGAAGGTCACGGAGATTGCATCGAGGCCACGCCGGAGAACGCCGGCCTCTTGCAGGTCGGCCAGCGGAAGCGACGCGGTTTCCAGCCAGCGCAGGACGGCCGCCCGGTTTCTGGGCAGCTCCGCGCGCCGGTCTGCCGGGAGCAGGGCGTGATCCCGCAGCACCTCGCGCAGTTCCGCGTCGTCAGGCTTACCCGGCAGGTCCTTGACGAAGGCAGGGACGAGAGCCATCAGGGCATACGTGTCAGTCTCCCGAGTACGCGCGGCCGATGCCTTCCATCGTCGCGCCACGTACTCCTGAGCGAAGCTCAAGACGGTTGGGCCGAGGTCGGACGGAGGCTCCATCATCGACTCAGGGAGGCCGGTCGCGATGTCGAACGCCTCGCCGTCCTTCGCCGCCCGCCGCAGGTCACTCAGGAAGCTGTTCGCCAGCTCCTTGGTCCGGAAGGTCTTGGACTTCACCTTCCCCGCGACCTTCCAGCGAGTGACATACGACGGCGTCTTACTTGTCGGGTTACGCCGGATCTCCCAGAACTTCACGTCATAGCTGGTGTTCACGCGGCCCTACCTTCTTGAGTGCGAGCGCGCTCCGGTTGGTGTAGAAGATCGGGGTGTGCGAACGAGGCAGGGATGGCTCTCACGCTGGCTGCCCTCGATGGCAAGGGAGGCTCGGCCCCCTGCCTCGTCGCTTCTCCTTGACCGCTGATTAGGCACTGCGATTGATCGCTATGTAGGGCATGGACGGCGAGGAGAGGCTGCATGGCAGTGACGGGAGAGGAAGGAGTGGCATGGCCGTCGCTGGAGGTTGTCCCGTAGCTCGTAGAACTTGAAGTGGCGGTCCCCGCCTCGGGCCCTACCTGGTGGTAGGTCTCGAGCAATCGCCAAATCACTCCGAGTAAGGAGACGGGGACCGTGAGCAAGACCTACCAGAACAACCGCCGACGCGCCCAGCAAGCCGCCGAAGACGTGGCCGTTCCGCATACCGTGAGCGTGGCCATGGAGCAGATCGCCGCCTCGATGAAGGACGGCCTGCTCGCGCTGGCTGTGCAGTCCGGCCTGGCCGTGATGTTCGCGATGCTGGAGGAAGACGTCACCGCGCTGTGCGGTCCCCGGGGCAAGCACAACCCCGACCGCCTCGCGGTCCGGCATGGCAGCGACGCCGGATCGGTGGTGCTGGGCGGCCGCAGGCTGCCGATCCGCCGCCCCCGGGTGCGCACCGCAGACGGCGCAGGCGAGGTCGCCATCCCGGCCTATGAACTGTTCTCCTCCACTGAGATCCTCGATGAGATGGCGCTCGGCAAGATGCTCGGCAAGCTCTCCACCCGCCGCTACCGGCTCGGGCTTGAGCCGGTCGGCGGCGCCGTCGAGCGCTCCTCCACCGGCACGTCCAAGTCGGCGATCTCGCGACGCTTCGTCGTCGCCACCGAGCGCGCCCTGGCGGAGTTGATGTCGGCCGATCTGTCCGGGCTGGATCTGGCCGCCCTCATGCTGGACGGGGTGCACTTCGGCGAGCACACCTGCATCGTGGCGCTGGGGATCGGCATCGACGGCACCAAGCACCCTCTTGCGTTGGTGGAGGGCTCCACCGAGAACGCCACCCTGGCCCGCGAGTTGATCGTCGGCCTGCGTGAGCGCGGCCTGAACGTCACCCGCCCGATCCTGGTCGTGCTCGACGGCTCCAAAGCGCTGCGCCGGGCGGTACTGGATGTGTTCGACCACCCGGTGATTCAGCGCTGTCAGCTCCACAAGATCAGGAATGTCCGGGACAAGCTCCCTGAGAAGCTACGCGCTGTGGCCGAGAAGCGGATGCGCGACGCCTACCACGCCGATACCCCGCTCGCCGCCGAAGCCAAGCTGACCACGCTGGCCGCTGAACTGGACAAGAAGTATCCCGGAGCCGCGGCCTCGCTGCGAGAGGGAATGGACGAGACGCTGACCATCCTGCGGCTGGACGTGCCACCGACACTCGCACGCTCGCTGCGCTCGACCAACCCCATCGAATCGATGATCTCCATCTGCCGCGACCACGCCGCCAACGTCAAGAACTGGAAGGACGGGCAGATGGCGCTGCGCTGGTGCGCGGCCGGCATGACCGAAGCCACCAAGCAGTTCCGCCGCGTCAACGGCTTCCTGCACCTGCCCACACTCCGCAGCGCGCTTGACCGGCACGTCGCAGCCCAGAACCCGACCTCAAACTGCTACAACGAGAACGTCGCCTGACCGCGGGACCGCCGATCAAGTTCCACGAACGTCGGGACATCCTCCGTCGCTGTAGGTATCGACGTTTCCAAGGAGTTCCACTGGGCCGAGATCAAGGTCGCTGAGACCGGGAAGGTGCTGCTCAGCCGCCGCTTCGACAACGCCCCCGGTGCCATTGGCGAGCTGATCGAGCACATCACCGTCGCGCAGGCCGAGCACGGCCCGGCCACTGTCGGGATCGACGTGCTGGGTGGTATCGCCGGCCTGCTGGAGGCGATGCTGCTGCACGCGGGCCTTGCCGTGGTCCATGTGCCGGGGATGGCGGTCAACCGGGCACGGCGCGCCACCGTGGGCGGGGAGCGCAAGAGCGACCCCAAGGACGCCCGCGTGATCGCCGATCAGGTGCGCATGCGCGATGACCTGCGACCAGTGCAGCCGGGCCGGGAACTGGACGCCGAACTGCGGCTGCTGGTCGGCCGGCGTGCGGAGCTGGTCACCGACGCCACCCGGCGGGCCGCCCGCCTGCGGGATCTGCTCACCTCGATCCACCCCGGCCTGGAGCGAGTGGTCGATGTCACCGGCAAGCTCGGTCTCCACCTGCTGACCCGCTTCGTCACTCCGGCCGAGATCCGCGACGCCGGGCTGGAGGACGTACTGGCCCATCTGCGCCAGGTGCGGCATGTGAAGGCGTCGATGGTCCGAGCGCTGGCCGAGGCGGCGATCGACGCCGCGGCAGCCCAGCACATCGCCGTCCCCGGGCAGACGGTGGCTGCGGACATCATCCGCGACCTGGCGGCCGAAGCGCTGGCCGGACGTGAACGGCTGGCCCAGCTCGATGCGCGCATCCAGGAGGTGCTGGCGCGCCACCCTGATGCGGCCCTCATCCTCAGCCTGCCGGGGATGGGGGCGACCCTGACTGCGGAGTTCCTCGCCGAAACCGGCGGCATCGCCCGATTCGCCAGCCCCGACCAGCTCGCCTCGGCCGCGGGCCTGGCCCCGGTGCTCAAGCAGTCGGGCAAGGTCTGAACCGCGCCGAGTTTCGTGGAGGCCGGGTTAGCTGGCTGGGGTGAGGATAGCCGTGGCGGTTTGTGTTCGGTAGTGGGTCTCGAATTCGGCTGGTGGGAGGTCGTTGCAGGCGCTGTGGAGGCGCCGGTTGTTGTACCAGTCGACCCATTCCATGGTGGCGATCTCGACGTCGTCCAGGCCGTTCCACGGGCCGCGCCGGTGGATCAGCTCGGTTTTGTACAGCCCGATGGTGCTTTCGGCCAGGGCGTTGTCATAGCTGTCCCCACGGGAGCCGACCGAGCAGACCGCCCCGGCACCCGACAGGCGCTCGGTGTAGCGAATCGACAGATACTGGCAGCCGCGGTCGGAGTGGTGCACCAGCCCTTCCAGCCGCCGTCCGTCTCCGCGACGCCAGATGGCCATCTCCAGCGCGTCCAGCGCCAGGTCGGTGCGCAGATGATCGGCCAGACGCCAGCCGACGATCATCCGCGAGAACGCGTCGATCACCAGCGCCGCGTACACGAACCCCGACGCGGTGGGGATGTAGGTCAGGTCGGCGACCCACAACCGGTTCGGGGCGGGGGCGGTGAAGTCGCGTTTGACCAGGTCTTCGGTCCGCTCGGTGAGGGCTTCGGAGATCGTTGTCGTGGGCCGCTTGTGATCCCCGCGCACCGCCCCGGCAAGCCCCAGGCGCTTCATCAGCCGGGCCACGGTGCACCGCGCCACGCGGGTGCCGCGCCGGTTGAGCTCTTTCCACATCTTGCGCACGCCATACACCTCGAAGTTCTCGTTCCACACCGTGGTGATCTCGGCCATGAGCTGGGCGTCCCGCACCGCCCTCGCGGAGGGCGGGCGGGACTTGGCCGCGTAGTACGTCGACGTCGCCACCTGCAACACTTGGCAGATCGGCTCGACGCCGAAAGCGCCGCGGTGAGCGTCGATGAAGGCAACTACCTGGGCGGCCGTGGGTCGAGTTCGGCCGCGAAAAAGCGGCCGCGGCCTTGAGGATCTCGTTGGCGCGGCGCAGCTCGCGCACCTCACGCTCCAGCTCGGCGATCCGCTGCGCATCAGCGGTCGAGGTGCCGGGACGCTGTCCCTCGTCGATCTCGGCCTGGCGCACCCACCCGCGCAGCGCCTCGCGGTGAACACCGAGCTGATCGGCCACCCGGGCGATCGCGCCGGGGGCACCGCCGGTCTGCCGGCGAACCTCAAACACCATCCGGACCGCGCGCTCTCGAAGCTCTTGGGGATACTTCCTCGGGGCTGGCATCGTGACGTGATTCTCCCTTCCGCCAGCAGATGATGCTGGCTTCAGGGCCTCCACGAAAGTCGGAGTGGTTCAGTCCGCTACTTGCAGCGCGCCACGGCAGGCAACAAGGCCCTCAAGCGGGTCTTCTACCAGTCGGCCTTCATCGCTATCAGCTGCGACCCGGCCAGCCGGGCCTTCTACGACCGCAAACGCGCCGCAGGCAAACGGCATCACCAGGCCCTCATCGCCCTGGCCCGCCGCCGTGTCAACGTCCTGCACGCGATTCTGCGGCACAGGAGGCCGTACGACCCTAGCCATGTCCGGGCTGCGGTGGCTTGACAAAAGCATTAGGCAGCCTCCCGCAGAGACTCCAGCCATGCCATGAGGTCGCTCCTATAGACGTAGAGATCTCCGTTGGGCAGCTTCACGCAGACAGGGGCGCGGCCCAGCTCGCGCCAGCGGTAGAACGTGCGGCGGGAGACGCCGCCCAGTTCGTCGAGAACCTGCTGTAGCGGCATCAGCTCATCGCGCCCAGCCATCAGGCCCCTCCCCCGCTCGGAAACGAGGGGAGCCCAGGCGCGCGGGCGAATGCGGCGACGAGGGCGTCACCCGGGGAGTAGCCCTTTCCTGCGTACTCCCATTCGCTGATGACGAGGACGGTGTCCTCGTCGAGGAGGGGAAGGCGGCCGGTGGTGATGTCCTCGTCGCGGGCGTGGTTTCGACGGTCGGCGCGGATGTCGCCGAGGGTGATGGAGTAACGGCGGGATCGGGTGGAGAAGTGGCCGCGGAAGCCGAGCATGTGTGCCGACTGGGTCAGCCGTAGGTCGGCCAGCTCCTCGAAGGCGCCGAGGCGAAGGCATTCGGCGATAAGCCGCCGGGCGTGGTCCCGAACGGGCAGAGCGGCCAGGTCCTCGCCGGGGACGATGCGCCGGTCAATGGTGCCGACGCATTCGGCGGCCTTAGTCGCATACTTGGCGACGTAGCCCGCAACGGCCTGGTCGGTCAACACACCGTCGAGAGCGATCGGGCGGACGTCGAGTTGCTGGCCCCAGCGCAGGACACGCGCGGGCTCGCTGTCGAACGTGGGAATCTTGGCGATGACCACCGAGGCGGCGTGCTGTACGGCTTGGCCGAGGAGGTCGAGGGTGGCCCAGGCCGGGGGCGGGGAGATGGGTCCGGCCGGGCCGTCGAGGCGGATGACGGCGTGGAGGTGGACGACGCCGCGCCGCTGGTATTCGGCGACCTTGGCGAAGGAGACGACGAGCTGGTCGCGCATGTCGCGCAGGGTCAGTCCGCCGAGCTTGGCCAGGTGCCGGCGAAGGGCGTCGGCGAAGCGCTTCCACAGCAGCGGCGCGACCGCGTTGAACAGCACCGAGCCGGTGTAGTCGTAGCAGTCGGGACACAGCGGCTCACCGAGGCAGTCATCCTCTGCGCCGTGCCGAGCGGTGCAGGACAGAACGCGCCCGTGCGGACAGATCTCGGCGTCGCGGCGGGGGTGGCAGGGCAGGACGCTCCCGTTGTGCTGCCTGCGGGTGTGGACCGGGCCGAACGACGGCGCGGTGAGCGTGACGAACAGGCAAGGGTGCGCAGTCACCGACGCGGGGACGCCCTTGCCGCCGACGAGGCCGGCACGGATGAGGTGGTAGGTGTCGGCCCGGTAGGTCTCGGCGCAGGCAGGGCAGCGGGAGGCGCGGCGGGTCTTGCACGGGACGCGCAGGACGCCGTCGGGTTCGAGGCGGGTGCTGTAGCGGTGCAGCAGGGTGCCGGTGGCCTTGTCCCAGTGTTCGACCTTGCCGCGCAGGTGGATCGGCTGCCGGCAGCCGCCCGTGTGGCGGATTTGGGAGGCGAAGCGGGAGCAGTCGGGGTTGTTGAGTCGGGCGATGGCGCCGCGGATGGCGTGCGCGTTGGCGGATGTTACGGGCAAGATGGAGGCCTCCTTTCGCTCGATGGGTGGAGGGATGGCCCCCGACCTGGCGGTTGTCTTGGCGGATGTACGGCCAGGCCGGGGGCGCTGACGGGGTTCAGCAGAAGCCGAGTCCGTCGCAGTGGCGGCAGGTCTCGCCGTAGGAGTCCAGGCCGCCTCCGCCGCAGTGGCAGCACTGCCACCGCCGCGGCGTAATCGGCACGGGAGTGGCGGGCGGGGCCTGCTCGGTATCGGGCATTGGCGTCACCTCCTTTCGTCGTCAGGCGGCCTGCGCCGTGTTCTCGTCGGGGATGGGGTCGGGGTGGACGCAGCCCTCGTAGCTCATGTGCGCCTCGTACTGGGCGCGGCGGGCGGCCAGGATGGCCACGGCCCGGTACTCCACAGGGCCGAAGCAGATCGAGGCGGCGTAGTGGCCGGCCTCGCGCTCGCGCGGATCGATCGACGTGCCGAGCAGTTCGGCGATGTGGTCGACCTCGGCGCACATCTCGGCATCCGTGGCGCGGTGCGGGAAGTGCAGAACGTTGACCGAGCACGGGACGGGGACGGCCGGGTTGGCCTCCAGGAAGTCGGCCAGGGCGCGGAGCCCGGCGATGAGCGCGGAACGGTGGTCGTCGTTCATGTGGTGATCTCCCTTCATCAGACGGCTTCGGATGCGGTGCGCAGGGTGCGCAGCAGGTCGGAGGCGAGCTGGTTGGACACGCCGAGGCGGGCGCGCAGCAGGTCGCGCGTGATCGGTTTGCCGTGCTTGGCCTGGTGCTCATCAGCCACGCGGCGGGCGTAGTCGACCAGCGCCGGGGACGGTCCCGGCTCGCCGTCCTGCCCGTCCTGTACGACGGGGACGAGCGCGGGAGCCGGGGACGGCGAGGGCGGGACGGCATCGACGGTCAGGACGGGCGCGGACGGTTCAGGACGAGGGGCGGCGGCGCGACGTTCGAGCATCGAGACGGCGATAAGGAACGCCCCGGCGGGGGTGGCCGCCGTCAACCAGCCCCACACGGTCGGTTCAGCCTGGTGCAGGTTGGCGGCCAGGGACAGCACGATCCCGCCGGCCAGGACGAGCGTCGGCCAGGACACCCACCCGTTGCGCTGGCGTCCCGTCTTCTTGTCCCGCTGGCGTTCGCGGGCGGCCATGACGCAGGTGAGGTCGACGCAGACGGCCACGGCCCACGACATCCAGCCGGTCTGTCCGTGGTCGGTGGCGGTGTCGCGGATGTGGGTGAACGATCCGGCACCCGCGATGGCGGCCAGCACGAGGACCGGCCCGGTGTCGAGCAGCCATGAGGCAAGGCGTCGCATCGTTACCCCCTTTCGTGGTCAGGCGGACAGCAACTCAGAGAGCGCGGCCTCATCAAGGCCGGTGACGCGGCTGGGCTGAGCGATCTCGGCCCACGTGGGAGTGAGCCGGGACCAGTGCCGGGCGGTGTGTTCTGCCGTCTGCTCGGAGACGTGGAAGGACCGGGCGCGGTACCACTGGCCGTCCTGATGGGCGACGATCGCGACGCCGGGGGTCTCGGCGGGTATGGCGCGGGCGGACACCAGGGACGCGGGGTCGAGGTCGCCGAGGGTCATGGTGGCGGTCTCCGGGTCGTTGACCCGGTGGCAGATCCGCCCCGAGCACTGGGCGCGAAGCGCGGTGACGCCGGGGCCGAGGTCGGAGCCGATCCGTTGGCCGGACAGGAATAGGTAGATGCCGAACGCCCGCCCGAGTTGGGCGATGCGCAGCAGCGCGGTTGAGGTATGGGCGATTTCGTCCTTCTCGGACTTGTCGGCCATCAGGTACAACTCGGCCAGCTCGTCGACCAGCACCACCACCGGAATCGGCCGCACGCCGGGCGGGAGTTGCCAGATGTTGCGGGCGCCAGCCGTACGGCACAGCCCCATCCGGTCGACCATCACGGCCGTCAGGTCGTCCAGCAGGCCCACGCTCTCGGCCCGCGTGGTCGCCAGGGCCGACAACCGGGGCGCGTACGGGGTGAGCTCGACCCCGCCTTTGAGGTCGATGCCGACCAGGGCGACCGGTTGCGGAGCGAGCCCGACCAGCAGGGCATTCGCCAGGTTGGACTTGCCTGATTGGGTGGCCCCGGCGTTGATCCAGTGCGGAACGGTCCTGAAGTCGATCGTCCACAGCCCGCCGGTCTCCAGCCGCCCGACATGGACGGTGAGGAGCTCGCCCGAGACCGGGAGGTGGTCGAGCCGGACGAGTGGGTCCCGCACCGTGGCGGCCAGGATCACGCGGCCGGGACGAGGGGACGAGACCCGGACGGCATGCACACCCCAGGAGTGCGCGAGCCGTTCGGCCGCCTGGGCGTAGTCGGCGGGGATCTGCCCTTCGAGGGTGTGGACGGTAACGCGCCAGCCGTGCCGGGTCGGCAGCGGTAGCCACATGAACGATTTGGTGTCGACCGCGACCCGCTGGAAGCGCCGCCGTACCTTCACGATCCCGGTCGAGGCGATCGCACCAGGGACGGTGGTGAACCACCAGCGTTGCCGCTTCTTGGTCAGCCCGCACCCGAGGGCCACTTTCCGCCAGGTCGCCCGGACGGTGACCGCGACGAGGGGGAAGCCGACGATCAACCAGAAGGAGCGGAAGTGGTAGCGGTGCCAGGCCCACAGGCCGGCCGCCGCAGCGGCCAGGCCCGCGAGCAGCAGTGGGAGGGCGTCACGCACGGGCGCTCACCCCGGCGGGGACGATCGAGCTGGCCCGGTAGCTGATGCCCCAGCGGGCCTCGCCGCCCCGGGACATCTCCCAGACGTAGCCGACCAGGCCGACCGGGGTGACGTCCTGCCCGGCGGCGATCTGCGGCTCGCCGGAGGTGCCGACCTTGACGAGTTCGATCCGGCCAAACTCGTCCTCCACCGACAGGACGATCTCGTAGACAGTGTTGCCGTTCTTGTCGGTCTTGATCTCGCCGGTGTCCTGGTTGAGGACGCGCGGGCGAGGCGCGCGGACGCAGACGAACTGCAGTTTGGTCACGTCGACCGGGATCGGAATGGTGCGCATGTGTGAACCTCCTTAGCTCGATGCCAACATAGTTAACTAGGTTGGCCTGGTTGTCAATGTCTTCTCGGTTGGCTTGGTCGTCCCGTTGTGCTGAGATGGGATGCATGAGACTGGGCAAGATCTGCGGCTGAGACTGGACAAGGGACGCGAATGGTGAGGAAGACGGGACGGCCCGGTTACCTCCAAATCGCCGACGATCTGCGCGAGCAGATCCGCGGCGGATCTCTGCCGCCCGGCTCCCCGTTGCCGTCGACCACCCAACTCGCCGAGCAGTACGACGCCTCACTCAGCGTCGTGAAACTCGCGGTCGGGATCTTGCGGACCGAGGGCCTGGTCATCGGCCAGCAGGGCAAGGGCGTGTTCGTCCGGGAAGACGTCCCGGACACCGACCCAGGGCCGGCGGGCGACTTGGCAGGCGAGGTCATCGCGCTACGCACCGCCGTACAGGACCTGTCGGAACGCCTGGCACGGGTCGAAGAGACCTTGTCTCAGCGATCCGAGAGTTAGGACCGCCGTTCCGGACATTCAAGCCGGTGACGTGCCGAGCCAGCCGCGCGGACACGTTCCCGGAGGCAACCCCGCCGCGCATGGCCTTGTCCTCCCGCCGGATGCCGAGCAGGACCGTCACGTAGCCGACGGCCACGACCGCGCTGAGCGCCAGGGCGATGATCAGAGGCAGCGCACTCACGACCAGATCACCCCCAGGGCGGCGGCGCTGAGCGGGCCGCGCGGGGGACGGCGGTTGATGGCGCGGCGCCGGGTCGCCCGGCGCCGGGCGACCTGACGGCGAGCCCACCGGTCACGAGCGATGCACTTGCCGCAGCGGGTCTGCCCTTCCTCCAGCAGCGCACCGCACTCGCAGCCGGGCATCTCCTCCGGATAGGTGATCGTGGTGTCTGTCATTGGCCTGTTCTCCTTCCGTCGCAGGTAGTGGTGCGTTGTGACACCGAGAGTGCGACGAAAGGGCAGGACGAGATCACTACACGACGGGACATGTTCAAGACGTCCCGTCTACGATTGCCACGTCCCTGGACGTCCTGACGCGGCAGGTGAAATGGCCAACGAGCGACTACGCGCGGCCCTTCTGGAACGCGGGATGAGCATCGCCGAGCTGGCGACCGCGATCCAGGTGGACCCCAAGACCGTCGAACGCTGGATCACCAAAGGCCGCGCACCATACCGAAAGCACAGGTACGCCGTCGCCGCTCACCTGGGGATGGACGAGGGTTACCTGTGGCCCGAGGCCCTGACCCGGGAACAGGTGGCGTCGGCGTCCGAGAGCGAGATCGTCACCGTCTACCCGCACCGCTGGGCCGTCCCCCGGGACGCCTGGGGACGTCTGTTCGCGTCCGCGACCCAGGAGATCGGTGTCCTCGTCTACAGCGGCCTGTTCCTCGCTGACGACGCCGGCATCGTGCGGATGCTCGGCGAGAAGGCCGCCACCGGAGTGAGGGTGCGGATTCTGCTCGGCGACCCCGACAGTCCCGAGGTCGCTCAACGCGGTGCCGACGAGGGCATTGACGACGGCATGGCCGCCAAGATCCGCAATGTTCTCGTGCTCTACCGGCCCATCCGCGGCCTGGACGGCGTGGAGATCCGGCTTCATCGCACGGTGCTGTACAACTCCATCTACCGCGGGGACGATCAGCTTCTCGTCAACACCCACGTGTACGGGGTGCCCGCCGGCAACGCCCCCGTACTGCACCTGCGCAAGGTCTTAGGCGGGGACATGGTCACCACCTACGTGGAGAGTTTCGAACGGGTGTGGGAGCAGGCCACGCCGGTAGGGTCGTGATCGTGGCCCGCCGCATCGACTACTACGACGACCCCAACGCTCCCAAGCCGAACAGCCTCGTCCCGTCCGTCAACGTCGTCGTCACCAACGACGCCGGGGACATCCTCATGATCCGCCGCAGCGACAACGACAACTGGGCCGTCCCCGGTGGCGCAATCGACCTCGGCGAATCCCTCCCCCAAGCCGCCGTACGGGAGACCCTCGAAGAGACCGGCGTGCTGTGCGAGATCAACGGCCTCGTGGGCACCTACACCGATCCCCGCCACGTGATCCTCTACACCTCCAACGGGGAGGCCCGGCAAGAGTTCTCCATCGTCCTCACCGCCCGCGCAGTCAGCGGCGAACCGACGCCGAGCAGCGAGTCGACCGAGGTCCGCTGGGTGCCACGTGCCGAGGTGGAGAAGCTGCCGATGGACCGCTCAATGCGCCTGAGGATCGGCCACTGCCTCGCCGATACCGGCCTGCCCTATATCGGGTAGAAGCAACTTACTGCAGCGTCAGCCAAATCATGCTTTGGGTATCCGAGGCAGCCGTTCGTTGATCACATGGAAGAGCACTTTCACGAAGTCCCGCTGCAGTGGACTATCGTGCAGAAGAAGGACAAACGCAGACGGCGTCCCGTCTGACCCCAGGTATCCGATTCGGATACCTCCTGCCTCTGCGTCCCACGTCACGAGCTGAAGTGGCAATCCCCTGAAACCGTGAAGACGTTTCTATGCGGCGATGGCCTCGTGAGCCCTCGCCCTGGCGGCCGTTCGGGCGGCCATGATCTGTTGCTCGAACTCGATTGGCGGTAGGCCGTCGGCAGCGCTATGCCGGCGGCGGGTGTTGTAGAAGTCGGCGATCCAGGTGGCGATCTTCACCCGGGCTTCGGCTCGAGTGGCGAAGTGGTGCCGGTGGACGAACTCGACTTTGAGGGTGGAGTTGAACGACTCGGCCGCGGCATTGTCCAGGGCGCATGTCCGTGGCCATGCAAAAGTAGCCGTAGGTGGCCGGGTTGAGGTCACCGCTGGTGGCCAGTTTTAGTCCCCACTCCTGTTCTGTGCGTCTGCGTGTCGTGGGGAGGGGCGTGCCCCTGAACGGTGATCGTGACGGTGTCAGCCAGTCACAAGATCACCGCTCAGGGAGTCTGCCCGGCCATGAAATCTTCGGGGGAAGTCATGGACATCATCGCCGCCTACCGGGAGGTAGGCACTTACCGTGGTGCCGCAGAGATGTGCGGCACCACGCACAAGACCGTGAAACGCATCATTGAGAAGACGCTGGCCGGGGACAAGACGCCGGGCCGTAAACAGCGGGAACACAACTACGACCAGGTGATTGATCTGGTCACCGGCAAGGTCCGCGCGACGCACGGCAAGATCTCGGCCAAGCGGCTGCTGCCGCTGGCTCAGTCCGCCGGGTATGCGGGGTCGGCGCGGAACTTCCGCCGCTTGGTCGCCCAGGTGAAGAAGGACTGGCGGCGTGACAACCACCGGGGGCGGCGTCCGGCGGTCTGGACGCCGGGCGAGATGCTGGTCATCGACTGGGGCGATGCCGGGGGCGGGCTGCATGTGTTCTGCGCAGTGCTGGCCTGGTCCCGCTTCCGGTTCGTCCGCTTCGCCGACAACGAGCGCGCCGCCACCACCCTGGCCTTCCTCGCAGAGTGCTTCGAGACGCTCGGCGCGGTGCCCGCGATGGTGCTGGCCGACCGGATGGGCTGTTTGAAGGGCGGTGTGGTGGCCAACAAGGTCATCCCCACCGCCGACTACGTCCGCTTCGCCACCCACTACGGGTTCCGCCCGGACTGGTGCGAGGCCGCCGACCCCGAATCCAAGGGGATCGTGGAGAACCTCGTCGGCTACGCCAAGCGGGACCTGGTCGTCCCGCAGGCTCCCTTCGACGACCTGACGGTGGCCAACGTCGCTGCCCGGACCTGGTGCACGGAGGTCAACGCGGTGGCGCACTCGGAGATCTGCGCCATCCCGGCCGAACGCCTGATCGCCGAGCGCAAGGTGATGGGAGCCTTGCCGTCGTTGCGCCCGCAGATCGGCAAGCCCTCTGCCTGCCGCAAGGTCGACCGGCTGTCATGCGTGCGGTTCGGCTCGGCCCGCTACTCGGTGCCCAATCGGCTGATCGGGACGAGGGTGGCCATCGGTGAGACCGGCGGCGTCCTGCTGATCACCGACCTGGCCACCGGCGAGGTCGTCGCCGAGCACACCCCGGTCGCCCCCGGCGAGGCCTCCATCCTCGATCAGCACTACGGCGGGCCGCGTCCGGCACCCCGCCGCGCGGCGCGGCCCCGCACCGAGGCGGAGAAGGCGTTCCTGGCGCTCGGCCCACCTGCCGAGACATGGCTGGCCGGCTCGGCCGCCTCGGGCAACACCCGGCTGGCCGGCGACCTGGCCGAGCTGGCCGCTTTGCACGCCGCGCACGGGCAACAGGCACTCCTGGCAGCGCTGGAGCGGGCCACGCGGTTCCGCCGCTGGCGAGCCGAAGACATCCGCTCCATCCTGGCCGCCGGGACCGGGACACCACAGCCCACCGCAGCCGGGAACGCGTTGGTGCTGGAACTGCCACAGGTGCCTACCAGGTCCCTGGCCGAGTACACCCCCGGCAAGATCGGACAGGTGTCATGACCGCCGCCACACCCCCGGCGCTGGCCGCCGACATCGACGCCGGACTGCGCCGCCTCAAACTGGCCACCATACGCAGCCTGGCACCCGAACTCCTGCTCACCGCCCGCACTCAACGGTGGAACCCCGAGGAGTTCCTGCGCACTCTCATCGATGCCGAGCTGGCGGCACGTGATGCCTCCAACGCCCGTACCCGGATGAAAGCCGCCGCCTTCCCCGTGATCAAGACAATCGAGGAGTTCGACGTCGCGGCCTCTTCCATCCCCTCCGCGACCTTCGACTATCTGGCCTCGCTGGAGTGGATCGGTGCGGCGGAGAACTACTGCGCGGTCGGTCCGGCCGGCACGGGCAAGAGCCACAGCCTTATCGCCTTCGGCGTCGCCGCCATCGGCGCCGGCTACAAGGTGCGCTACTTCACCGCCGCCGAGCTGGTCGAGACCCTCTTTCGCGGCATGGCCGACAACTCGGTGGGGCGGGTGATCGACAACCTGCTACGCGCCGACCTGGTGATCATCGACGAGGTGGGTGAACCACTCCGACTTTCGTGGAGGCCCTGAAGCCAGCATCATCTGCTGGCGGAAGGGAGAATCACGTCACGATGCCAGCCCCGAGGAAGTATCCCCAAGAGCTTCGAGAGCGCGCGGTGCGCATGGTCTTTGAGGTCCGCCGGCAGACCGGCGGTGCCCCCGGCGCGATCGCCCGGGTGGCCGATCAGCTCGGTGTTCACCGCGAGGCATTGCGCGGGTGGGTGCGCCAGGCCGAGATCGACGAGGGGCAGCGGCCGGGCACCTCGACCACCGACGCCCAGCGGATCGCCGAGTTGGAGCGCGAGGTGCGCGAGCTGCGCCGCGCCAACGAGATCCTCAAGGCCGCGGCCGCTTTTTTCGCGGCCGAACTCGACCCCCGGCCGCCCAGGTAGTCGCCTTCATCGACGCTCACCGCGGCGCTTTCGGCGTCGAGCCGATCTGCCAGGTGTTGCAGGTGGCGACGTCGACGTACTACGCGGCCAAGTCCCGTCCGCCCTCAGCCCGGCAGGTGCGGGACGCCCAGCTCATGGCCGAGATCACCACGGTGTGGAACGAGAACTTCGAGGTGTATGGCGTGCGCAAGATGTGGAAGGAGCTCAACCGGCGCGGCACCCGCGTGGCCCGCTGTACCGTGGCCCGGCTGATGAAGCGCCTGGGGCTGGCCGGGGCGGTTCGCGGGGACCACAAGCGACCGACCACGATCCCCGATGCTCTCATTGACCGGCCCGCCGACCTGGTCAAACGCGACTTCACCGCCCCCTCCCCCAACCGGTTGTGGGTCGCCGACCTGACCTACATCCCCACCGCGTCGGGGTTCGTGTACGCGGCGCTGGTGATCGACGCGTTCTCGCGGATGATCGTCGGGTGGCGTCTGGCCGATCATCTGCGCACCGACCTGGCGCTGGACGCCCTGGAGATGGCCATCTGGCGTCGCGGAGACGGACGGCGGCTGGAGGGCCTGGTGCACCACTCCGACCGCGGCTGCCAGTATCTGTCGATTCGCTACACCGAGCGCCTGTCGGGTGCCGGGGCGGTCTGCTCGGTCGGATCTCGAGGGGACAGCTATGACAACGCCCTGGCCGAAAGCACCATCGGGCTGTACAAGACCGAGCTGATCCACCGGCGCGGCCCGTGGAACGGCCTGGACGACGTCGAGATCGCCACCATGGAATGGGTCGACTGGTACAACAACCGGCGCCTCCACAGCGCCTGCAACGACCTTCCACCAGCCGAATTCGAGACCCACTACCGAACCCAAACCGCCCCGGCTATCCTCACCCCAGCCAGCTAACCCGGCCTCCACGAAACTCGGCGCGGTTCAGGGCTTCGCCCCGCTGGATGACACCGGTGCCCAACTGCTGTTTCGCTTCGTGGCCGCCGCCTACGAACGCCGCGCGCTCGGCATCGGTTCGCACTGGCCTTTCGATCAATGGGGCCGCTTCCTGCCCGAGCACACCACCGCTGTCAGCCTGCTCGACCGACTGCTGCACCACAGCATCGTGGTGGTCACCGAGGGCGAATCCTTCCGCATGAGGCAGGCCCGCACACGAGACCCGGCACGCCACACCAAAAAGTAGCCAACTTCGAAGACGTGGGGACCTCAACCTGGCCACCAACGGCGACACGCACTTGGCCGTTGACAGCGCATCCGACCCTTCCCATGGACTGCACCACGCCCCAGTGCCGGCAGGCGGCCTGGAAGCGGGCGGCGGTGTATTCGCTGCCGCGGTCGCTGTGAAAGATCACACCGTCCACGGTGCCGCCCCTGGTGGCGGCGGCCATCTGCAACGCGGCGACGGTTAAGGCGGCGTCGTGGTGTGCGGACATGGCGTAGCCGAGCATCCGGCGGGAGAACAGGTCCTCCACCGTTGCCAGATACAGCTTGCCTTCACCGGTGGGGATCTCGGTGACATCCCCGCACCACAGCACGTCCGGCGCGACCGCGATGAACTGCCGCCGTACCAGATCAGGTGCCACGGGCCGTTTCCCGGCCTTGGTCAGCCCTCGGGGTTTGCGGCGCTCGCGGGCGACCAAGCCGAGTTCGGCCATCCGCGCCGCCACCGTGTTCTCCGAGACCCGCCACCCATCCTGGTGCAGGTCGCGCGTGATACGCGGGGACCCGTAGGTGCCCATCGAGGCGGCGAATCGGGCCTCGATCGCCGCATCGAGATCGGCTCTCCGCCGCTGACGAGCAGTCGGCGCCCGGTCGCGCCATTTGTAGAACCACGCCTGCGAGACGCCCAAGGCTCGGCAGGCAAGCGCGTGGGGGACGTCATGCTCGGTCTTCTGGGAAGCGATGAAGGCCGCCACGCTCACCGGCCCGTCGCTTCCTTGACCCAGAGGACCACCGAGCGCTTGAGGACATCACGCTCCATCGCTCAGCGCGCTCCTTGGCCCACTCGGCCTTCTGCCTGCGCAGACGCGCCAGTTCCTCACGCTCAGACTCGGCCAGCTCACCGACGCCGGAACCGGTGTCCTGCTCGCGGGCCAGCCGGTCCATCTGCACCCAGTTGGCCAGCGTTCCCGCGTTGATCCCCAGGTCCCTGGCGACCTGAGCGATCGACTTACCCGTCTCCCGGACGATGCGCACCGCACCCGCCCGGAACTCCGGATCGAACCTGCGTCTGGTCTCTCCCACGCCCAGCCCTTCTTAGGTCAGGTCTCCACGGTAAGAGGGGAGAGCCAGAAGCTCCGGGATTGGGCGACTAAGTATCCCCCATTGCATTTCTGTGGGGTTGTGCATCTCTACTATAAGGCGCTCGTCCGTCAAGTAGACGTAGCCATCCCAAGCGGCGTCGCTGAAGCGGACATAAACAGGACTTGCAGCCCAACGAACTTCACTTTGCTCATAGTGGCCATACACCCGCTGCCATAGCGCCGACTCGTCGATATATCGCTCGTGCGTCAAATCTCTGCGCCAGCGCACCTCGAAGGATTCAGCGGGGCCATCACCGATCTCGGGAACGGCTCTTTTCTTGGAGAATAAGCCCACAGAATTCTCTCTCCGGAGAGTACCAATGTATCTGGTTATGGTGCCACATCAGTGGCATGAGAGAAAAGACGTGTTCGCCACATTCCTCATCATGGGACTGCTCTCGGTCAGGTAGCCGAGAGCGCAGGCGTAACAAGTCAGCCGTCGCTTCTGTGAGCTGTCCGAACTCTCAAAGCGGCTTCGATCGTCCGCACGGCCAACAGGATGCAGGGCGTTGACATGGTGATGGAGCGCGAGACTAAATGCTCAGGACCGTAACGTGAGTGAATCTCCGCCAAGCGCTCGGTGACGTCGAGATGCCGGCCATCTGGGCCGGTGGTCATGTCGCAGTACGTCAGCGCCTCGGCCAGCTCCGGCCGCTCCTGGGCGAACTCAGCGTTGAGCACGTCGAGCAGGCCGCGTTCAGCGGCCTCGTTGACCGCGCAGGAGTGATGGGCGACCAGGCGGCACAGCCGCTCGTCGGCGCCCGCCACATCGCGCAGGTAGCGGGCGCCGTCGAGGGGGTGAAACCCAGTGTCGACCAGCTCAGGGGAGTAGCCGATGTCATGGAGATAGGCAGCGGCGGTCAGCGCGTCGGCCTCGTCGCCGAGGATCGGGGCCAGCGACACGGCGCGCGCCGCCACCCCTTTCGTGTGCGCCCAGCGGCGGGGCAGCGCCTTGGCAAGGAGTCGTTCGGCCAGGTCCCGCGCCCACGCAGCTTGTCCCACGAGACAGACGATAGGCGCACCCGCCCCCGCAAGACCTAGGGCACCAACCCAGACGTCCTAGGACGTCCTACTCATCGGAGCGGACGAACCGACCCTTGCCCTGCCGGGACACGATCAGCCCTTCGCGCTCCAGCTCCGCGAACGCCTGCCGTACGGTGTTGCGCGACGCCTCGTACAGCCAGCGAAGTTCCGCTTCGCTGGGCAGCAGGTCTCCGGGGCCGAGGTCGCCCCGCTCGATCCGCCGCCGCAACTCGCGGGCGATGAGCTGATACCGGTAGGAGGCATCGACCGGAGCGTCAGCGCCTTGCACAAGCCGCCCCTTCGACGGGACAGTCACGATCAACCCCTCCGCCTCTAAGGCCCGCAATGCGCGTCGTACCGTATTGCGGGCAACGCGGAACTCCGCCGTCAGAGCGGTCTCCGAGGGCAGCGCCCTCCCCACCGGATAGACGCCCGTCGTGATCCGTTCGCGCAGCCGCTCAGCCAGCTTGCCGGAGACTCGCTGCCCCGTCAGCCACGCCTTGCGCCGTTCAGGAGCGGTGCGCATCGAGAATCTTCGTCAGGTCGATACCGAGCTCTCCCTGTTCGCCCTCGCGCCAGCCCTCACGCGCCGCCTTCTCGATTCGGTCGGCCGCCGGCAGCAGGCGCAGGCACGAGACCCGCTCGTCGTGCTGGTCGCCCCAGTAGAACCACAAGAACGCCAGGTGGACGTAGACCCGGCGGGGCCGTAGCCGGCTGTCGGTCACGTCCAGGGCTGGCCGGTTCTTCTCATCCACGATCAGGACCGCCGTGATCCCGCGCTGTTCCAGCTCATCCCGCAGCTCCGTCAAGAGCTGTTCCTGATACTCGCGCTGCCGCTTCTGGATCGGCCGCAGTTGCTCCATGCCCTGACACGCTCCTTTCGGCTTGACGGTGGGCGCGTGCGCCGCGCCCATGCCGAACGAGCTTCCGTCGAGGCGGGGGAACCTCTACACCGCGACTAAGGGACGTCTAGGGACGTCTCGTGTTAACGTCGCAGGCAGAGCCGCCGCGTCAGGAGGTACACCCCCGTGAGCGACACCCTGCGCCATGCCCTTGCCCGGGCCAGACTCGGAACCGTCGACGTCGCCGCCGCCCTCGAAGTGGACCCCAAGACGGTCGACCGCTGGCTCAAGGGCCGCGTCCCCTACCCCCGCCACCGCTGGGCACTGGCTGACATGCTGCAAGTCGACGAGAGTGACCTGTGGCCCGACGTCGCCCAACCGCGGCGAACCATTTCCCATGAAGTGAAAGCCGTCTATCCCCACCGCTGGGCCGTACCGCAGAACATCTGGCGGCGGCTCTTCCAGGGCGCAAGTCGCGAGATCGACATCCTGACCTACAGCAGCCTGTTCCTCGCTGAGGACACCGGCATGATCCGCCTGCTCGCCAGCAGAGCCGAGGTAGGCGTGAAGATCCGCATCCTTCTCGGCGATCCGGACAGTCCCGAGGTGGCCGCCCGAGGAGCCGAAGAAGGCATCGGAGCCGACGTCATGGCCGCCCGAGTACGCAACGCCCTGATGCTGTACCGGCCGCTCCGGAAGGTCGACGGCGTGGAGGTCCGCCTCCACCGCACGACGCTCTATAACTCCATCTACCGGGCCGACAGCGAACTTCTCGTGAACGTCCACGCCTACGGCACCGCAGCGGCCCAAGCCCCCGTGTTGTACCTCACGGCCACCAGGGACGAAGACAGCACAGCCGTCTACCTCACCAGCCTCGAACGCGTCTGGGCCACAGCCGAACCGCTCTGCTGACAGCCCGTCTCGCGGCCGAAAGCAACTTTTCTTCTCGCTATCAAGGGCGAGCCGCCTACGGCGGCCCGCCTCGCGCTGGACGGCCAGCCGGCCGGGCGTGCGGCTCTTCGGCCGGTCCCGGCCGGCGCGTCCGCGCGCTCCCAGCCGCCAAGACGGAACGCCAGACGAGCGAAGACCACCGCGGCCAGGAGGACCAGAGCGACGGGGCCAACTCGCCGAGGCGATCCAAAGGAAAGAGCCGCAAGGGGGCTCCGCCCCCTGCACCCCCGGCCCTCCTCGGAGAGGAGCAGGGGACTGTGCAGGTAAGGGTGGTCATCTCCTCGCCGGTCACCCCGAAGGGATGCCATACCGGCCGCCCAAGGTCAAGCCGTCGAGTGCGGGCAGGACAACCAGCCAGAGCGGAAGGTCACCGGGAGTGTGTACACGCGAACGACGGCTTGACCCCAGGCGTCCGGCCTGGCATGGCTGCGCCTGCCCGACGAGGAGATGACCACCCACTGTGCTTGGCTGCGCGGGGTAGAGTTCCGCCAGCTCTCGAGGTTCACCTTCCAATCGAGATCACACTTCGGCAGCTCTTTACTACTTGCTGCTTTGCCTCGCTAGGCTGCTTGGGATCTAGACGAGGAGGCGGCGAGTGTCTGACCGTGTCATTGAGAACCCGATCATCAACTCGCCCTACCTCCCGCCCAGCAGACACTTCGAGTTCGACAGGCATGGCGTCCCCGGCGACATCAAGGAGGGGCGTCGTCCGAGCTCCTTCTTCATTCCGGTCCCCAGGGCGCGCAAACGCGGTGCCCAGGGCGAGCTGGACTTCCCGGAACTCGGTCTGGACGGCGATCAGATCGAGGAGAACCACTTCGTCAACGCCATCCGCCGCAGGGTGGACAGGTGGCGGCGGTCCGGCTACCGAGACGTGACCCCCACCTCTCGCCGCCTCCTCGAATACTGGAACGATCCCGACCGCGACAACCGGATCCTGTTCTGCCAGCGGGAGGCAGCCGAGACGGCGATCTACCTCGCGGAGGCCGTGCACAAAGAGGGCGACTCCTCCATTCACAACCAGCTCGCCGCATTCAATGCGGAGTACAACGCGGGCCTGAACCGGATCGCGCTCAAGATGGCGACGGGTTCCGGTAAGACGGTTGTAATGGCGATGTTGATCGCCTGGCAGACCCTCAACAAGGTCGCCAGCCCGCAGGACAAGCGCTTCGCTAAGCGCTTCTTGGTGGTCGCCCCTGGCCTGACCATCCGCGACCGGCTCCGGGTGCTGTTGCCTGAGGACGAGGACAACTACTACCGGATGCGGGACCTCATCCCGGCGGACCTGTACGGCTCGCTGAGCCAGGCGAAGATCGCAATTACGAACTACCATGCCTTCCAGCGCCGAGAGACCAAGCTCGGCCAAGGGGTAGCCAGGACCACCAAGGACCTACTGGCCGGCAAGTCCGGCGCCGCCAGCCCGTTCCTGGAGACGCCCGGTCAGATGGTCGCCCGCGTCTGCCGCGAGCTGGGCACCAGTAAGTCAGAGGTCGTCGTGCTTAACGATGAGGCCCACCACTGCTATCGGGACCGGGTTGACGACCCCGAGACCGGCGCCGAGGTCGACCTCGCCGGGGAGGCTAAGAAGGAGGCAGCCGAGAGCGTCGAGGAGGCGCGAGTCTGGTTCAAGGGGCTACAGGCGGTCAAGAGGCATCTGGGCGTTAAAGCGGTCTACGACCTGTCGGCCACCCCGTTCTTCCTGGCGGGCTCCGGCTATAAGGAGGGCACGCTCTTCCCCTGGGTGGTCAGTGACTTCTCACTGATCGACGCCATCGAGTCGGGCATCGTCAAGATTCCTCGGGTACCGGTGGACGATAACCGCACCTCGGTCGACGTCACTTACCTCCAGCTCTGGCAGAACATCCGCGACCAGCTCCCCAAGAGGGGGCGTAAAGATTCCATGGTCAACGCCGATTATCTGCCGCCCGCACTGGAGGGAGCGCTGCGCAGCCTCTACGACTCCTATCGCAAGGCGTTCGAAGCGTGGGAGGGCTCAGAAGCGGCCCGCCAGGGCGACCCGCCCCCCGTTTTCATCGTGGTTTGCAACAACACGACTGTCTCGAAGATGGTCTACGACTGGATCGGCGGCTGGGACAGGCAGATCGATGACGAGACCACCGTCCCGGTCCGCGGCAAGCTGCCGCTCTTCTCCAACGTGGACGAGGACGGCCGATGGTTGCACCGGCCACCCACCATCCTCGTTGACTCCGAGCAGTTCGAGAAAGGTGAGCTCACCGTCGAGTTCCGCAAGGCGTTGAGCCACGAGATCGAGGAATTCAAGCAGGAGTACGCCCGGCGTTTCCCCGGCCGCTCTGCGGATGACATCGATGATGCTGAGATCCTGCGGGAGGTGATGAATACCGTTGGCAAGAAGGGCAAGCTCGGCGAGCACGTTCGCTGTGTGGTCAGTGTCTCCATGCTCACCGAGGGCTGGGACGCCAACACCGTCACTCACATCCTCGGCGTGCGTGCTTTCGGTACGCAACTGCTCTGTGAGCAGGTGGTCGGTCGTGGCCTGCGCCGGCGCTCTTATGCGGTGGACGAGAACGGTTTCTTCACGCCTGAGTACGCCGACGTATATGGCGTGCCGTTCCAGTTCATGCCGACTGCTGGGCAGATCGTCGACCCGAAAATCCGGGTCACCCGCAGGGTTCACGCTGTCTCTGGGCGGGAGCACGCGGAGATCGTTTTCCCGCGGCTCGTCGGCTACCGGATTGAGCTACCAGACGAGGAACTGGACGCCGACTTCTGTGAGGAGAGCAACTTCCGCTTGTTCACGGACATGATCCCTACTGAAACCCTGGTCGCAGGGGTGGCAGGGGACACTGGGGACCATACGCTGGAGGACCTCGCCAGGAAGCGCGAGCAGGAGGTCGCATACCACCTCGCCGAGCGCGTGATGCTCGGTTATCTGACAGATCCGGACGACCGGAAGCCGTGGCTCTTCCCGCAAATCGTGCATATCACTAAGCGATGGCTGGCCGAGTGCGTCATGTACGGCCCGGATACCTTCGTCGGGTTGTTCCTGATCGCCCAGATCTCTGACCAAGCAGCACGTCGGATCAAGGACTCAATCCTCACGACCAAGGGCGCTCGTCAGCCCCGGTCGCTGCCCATCTTCCGGCAGTTCGATCACGTCGGCTCCACCAAGGAGGTGGACTTCTTCACCACGAAGCAGGTTTTCCGTACTGACGAGCGGAAGAGCCACGTCAACTTTGTGGTGCTCGACGGGGCCGAGGGCAACACGTGGGAGGAGAAGGTCTCCCGAATTCTGGAGCTGGACGAGCGCGTCGCTGCTTATGTGAAGAACGACCACCTCAGTTTCAGCATCCCATACACAATCAATGGACAGACCCGGCAGTACCTTCCTGACTTCTTGGTACGGCTGGCGCCGCTATCGGCGCACGACGACGAGGTACGCACGCTCATCGTCGAGGTGTCCGGCAGCCACAAACCCGAGGACTCCACACACGAGAAGGCCGTGACGGCTCGTGACCGCTGGGTCCCTGCGGTCAACAACCACGGTGGTTTCGGCCGATGGAGCTACTGCGAGCTAAAGGATCCGGAGAAGTTCGGAGCCCACCTGAACGATGCGATCCAGGCGTTGTACGGAGGCTACGGAACAAGCGCCCAGATCGGCCCCGACTGGGGCTATGACTCCACGACCTCAACGATCTCTGCTGGCGAAGGGAAGTAGCGGGATGCAACCGAAGAAGACCTCCGGACCGACCGTCGTCGAGTCGTTCACGCACGAGGACAAGCGGACCAACATCCCGACCGCCGACTCCCACGAGCTTCTTGACGAGGAGGCTGCCACCGTCGCCCAGTTGCGCTATCCGCGCAATCCCGAGCTGGACCCGCAGCTCGTCTGGATGGGTAAGGACGAGCAGGACGCCGACGATCTGGTTGTGGATGCTCCGCCGATCTATATACAGGAGAAGATCAACCCGCGTGTTCTGATCGAGAATCTCCGCCGTACGGCGGAGCGTCCCGAGGACGAGCCCGAGCTCACGCTCTTTGACGACTTCGACGGCCTATCAGGCTTCGAATCGGTCGAGTATTACCAGCACGAGGCCAACTGGTCCAATCGGATGATCCTCGGCGACTCTCTCCAGGTCATGGGCTCGCTCGCGGAGAAGGAGAACCTGCGCGGCAAGGTCCAGATGATTTACATCGACCCGCCATACGGCATCAAATTCGGCTCGAACTTCCAGCCGTTTGTGGGAAAGCGCGATGTCAAAGACGGCAAGGCGGAGGATGTCACCCGTGAGGTCGAACAGATCAGGGCGTTCCGCGACACCTGGAAGCTGGGCATTCACTCTTATCTCGGCTACCTACGGGACCGCCTGATTGTTGCCCGTGACCTGCTCACCGCCTCGGGAAGCGTCTTCGTCCAGATAGGCGATGAGAACGTTCACTTGGTTCGTTCCCTCCTTGATGAAGTCTTTGGAGTCGAGAACTTCGTTTCACAAATTACGTTCCTGAAGACAAGCTCTTCTACCAGCGAGTTCGGTGGAATTGCTGACTATATTGTTTGGTATGCCCGTGATCGATCCCTCATGAAATACCGCCAGTTATTCTCGTTGAAGACCACGGCCGGGTCTGGTGGATCGGGATATACGCAGGTGGAGCTTCCTGATGGAACTAGGCGCCCTCTAACGAAGGATGAGGTGCTGAGTAATGGCTTGCTGCCAGTCGGTAGCAGGATATTCTCTGCAGATAATCTGACTAGCCAGAGTGCTGGTCGCGAGAAAGGTGAGGGGGCTGCATCCTGGTTCGAGGTGACTCTCAATGGAAGAAAGTACGATCCGGGAATGAAGGCTCGATGGAAAACCAATGAAGCTGGAATGGCTCGCCTCCTTTTGGCGGGGCGGGTCCTAGAGCCAACCAAGCGAGGCGCGAAGCTCTCTTACTTGCGGTATTTGGACGATTTCCCTGCCATGCCAATAGGGAACGTGTGGACCGATACGCTGGGGCAGAACCAGTTCGGCGGCGAGAAGACGTACGTGGTTCAGACGGCGCTTCCTGTAGTTGAGCGCTGCATGCTCATGACGACCGACCCCGGTGACCTCGTCCTCGACCCTACCTGCGGTTCCGGCACCACCGCCTATGTTGCCGAGGAGTGGGGACGCAGGTGGATCACCATCGACACCTCCCGAGTATCACTGGCTCTCGCTCGGTATCGGATCATGGGCGCCAAACTTCCTGCCTATTTACTTTCCGATTCCAGGGAGGGCCAGGCCCAGGAGTCCAAGCTGACAGGGCAGGCGCCGCTTCCCGGCCCTTACAAGGGTGACGTCCGCAAGGGATTTGTCTACAAGAGAGTCCCGCACATCATGCTCAGCTCGATCGCGCGCAACCCTGATATCAAGGAGGGGATGTCCCGAGAGGAAATCGAGGCCGCCATCAGGCGCCATTCAGAGCAGGAGCTTCTCTACGACCAGCCGTACGAGGACAAGAAGAAGGTCCGCGTGGCCGGGCCGTTCACCGTGGAGTCTCTGGCCCCGCATAAGACGATTACGCCGGCCGTGCAGACCAGGACGGAGCAGGCGGCGACGGAGCTGGATGCCTCCGGGTTTGAGCAGTCGGTTCTGGAGAATCTCGCCAAGGCGGGTGTGCAGAACGGCCGGAAGGGTGAGCGGCTGGAGTTTGAGTCACTGGTGCCGTTCGCCGGGGAGCTAATTAACGCCGAGGGTATCCAGAAGACGGACGAGGAGGGAGCGCCGCAGCGGATAGCGGTGAGCATCGGTCCCCGTTACGGCACCGTGGATCCGGAGTGGATTCGACGGGCGGCCCGCGAGTCGCTTAAGGGGATCGGTTTCGACCTTCTCATTGTCTGCGCCTTCGCCTTCGACCCCCAAGCGCTGAAGACGACCGAGGAGTTTAAGCCGGACCCGGAGGAGTTCGCCTCTGTCCAGGAGTTGCGGAGGCTCGGCAAGCTCCCGATCCAGCTGGTCCGGATGAACTCCGACTTGGTCATGGCAGACGTGCTGAAGAAGACCGAGACCGGCAACCTGTTCATGGTCTTCGGCGAGCCGGACATCAACATCGAGCGCACAGATGAAGGGGTGGTCGTTGAGCTCCTTGGCGTCGATGTATACGACCCCATGCGTGGTGAGATCCGGTCGAGAGGTACGGGTGACATCGCTCTCTGGATGATCGACACAGATTATGACGGGGAGTCATTCTTCGTCCGGAACTGCTACTTCACGGGCGGTCAGAAGCCATACGAACGGTTGAAGAAGGCTCTCAAGGCCGATATCGATGAGGCCGCGTGGGAGCAGCTGTACACGACCCGCTCCCAGCCGTTCCCGCTGCCCAGCAGTGGAAAGATCGCGGTCAAGGTGATCAACCACTATGGTGACGACCTGACTTGGCTCACGTTTCAAGATTGTCGCTGAGCGCGAGGCGTTGACCTCGTGGTTCCCCGTCGGGAACGGCGAAAAGTGCGCACTAAATCGATCATGTCTCTACCCTGGTGGCCGTGTCTCCGTACGTGCGGACGGTGAAGACGGCCTCAGGCGCCCGGGCGGTGCAGATCGTCTACTCCTCCCGCCGCGGATCGCGGGAGATCGAGCACATCGGGTCGGCGCACGACGACGCCGAGTTGGAGACGCTCAGGGCGGTGGCGCGTCAGCGGCTGGCCGCCGGCCAGCAGGAACTGGACCTGGGGCTGGACGATGGGCCGATGGCGGGCGGGCCGCTGGAGATCGTCAGCTCGCGGATGGAACACCTGTGGGACGCGCTGTCCCGCGCCTACGACACGCTGGGGTTTGCTGCCGCGGCCGGGGGCGATGAGGTGTTCCGGCAGCTGGTGCTCGCGCGGGTGATCGAACCGACGAGCAAGCACGACAGCCTGCGCGTGCTCGGCGAGGCCGGGATCGATGCGGTGTCGTATGCCACGGTGAAGCGCCGCCTGCCGGACTACGCCGCACCGCAGTGGCGCCAGGCCCTGGCCGGTGCATGCGCGGCCCACACCCGCCTCGGGCCGGCCAGCCTGGTCCTCTACGACGTGTCAACCTTGTACTTCGAGACCGACGCCGGGGATGGGTTCCGCGAGCCGGGCTTTTCCAAGGAACGCCGCCTGGACCCGCAGATCACGATCGGGCTGCTCACCGACTCCTCCGGGTTCCCGCTCATGGTGACCGCCTTCGAGGGCAACAAGGCCGAGACCCACACCATGCTCCCGGTGATCGAAGGGTTCATGGCGGCCCACCACCTGCCGGACGTCACGATCGTGGCCGACGCCGGGATGATCTCCGAGGCGAACAAGCAGGCCATCGAAGCCGCTGGGCTGTCGTTCATCCTCGGCATGAAGATCCCCGAGGTGCCGTATGTGGTCAAGCAGTGGCGGCGCGAGCACCCCGGCACCCCGATCCCCGACGGGCACATCTTCATCCAGCCCTGGCCGTCGGGATCGAGCCGGCCCCGCCGCGACCAGATGATCTACTACCAGTACCGGGCAGAGCGGGCCCGGCGCACCCTGCGCGGCATCGACGAGCAGGTCGCCAAGGCCCAGCGCGCCGTCGACGGGCAGGCGCCGGTCAAGCGCAACCGGTTCATCAGGCTGTCCGGCGCTACCAAGAGCGTCAACACCGAGCTGGTGGACAAGGCCAAGGCCCTGGCCGGGCTCAAGGGCTACATCACCAATCTCGCCGCCTGCCCGGACGGGACGCCCATCACCGCCGAGTTCGTCATCAGCTCCTACCATCGGCTGTTCGAGATCGAAAAGTCCTTCCGGATGAGCAAGCACGACCTCAAAGCACGGCCGATCTACCACCACAAACGCGAGTCCATCGACGCGCACCTGACGATCGTGTTCGCCGCCCTGGCGGTCGGCCGGTGGATCGAGGCACGGACCGGATGGTCGATCAAGAAGTTCGTCCGCACCACCCGCCGCTACTGACCTTTAATTCGTGATGTCGCCTCCCGTTCTCATGGTCAGGCCGGTCGGTGGGAGGCATCCGTCGATGAGGTGGGCCCGGTACTGGATCTTCTTCAGGGCGCGCTTGATGACGCGGACGAGCTGGGGCAGGTCGGCGGCGGCGAGGTTGGCCAGGGCGCCGCGTTTGAGCAGGGACCAGATGCCCTCGGTGGGGTTGAGGTCGGGGGCGTAGGCGGGGAGCTGGACGATGGTGAGCCAGTCGGCGTGCTCGGCGGCGAAGGTCTTCATCCCGGGCACTAGGTGCAGGTTGAGGTTGTCCCAGACCAGCACGATCGGGGCGCCGAGCTGGGCGTGGGCATGAAGGATCAGGTCGCGGTAGTCCATCCAGCCGAAGGTCTTGGGCTCGCCTTTGCGGCCGCGGTAGACGTGCAGGCGGTAGATCAGCCGGGAGCGTTCGCCGGGTTTGTAGCAGACCAGGGCGGCGATGTTCACCCGTCCGCTTCCGCGCCCGCGGACGTGTACCACCGGCGTGTGCCCGCGCCGGCCCCACGTTCGTGCGCGAGGCGGCCTCAGCCCTTGACCGGCTTCGTCTTCGAAGCAGATCCAGGCGCCGTCGGCCGCCGCGGATCTTCCACCTGCGGCCAGACCTCCTTCTTCCACACCTCGATCGCGGCCTCGTCCCGCTCGATCGCCCGGCGGGCGGGGCGCTGGCACGACCAGCCGTTACGCCGCAGCAGGTACCACACCCCCTGAACGGTGTAGCCGAGGTGGAACATCCTGCCGATCAGCGTCTTGATCCGCATCAGCGTCCAGCGCTGGTCGGCGAACCCGTGCGCCAGCGGACCGCGTTCCAGCTCGGCCTCCAGCCGGGCGAACTGCGCCGGGCTGAGCCGGGGCAGCGCGTGCGGGCCTGCTGAGGCCAGCGCCGCCGTGCCACCCTCGCGCCAGGCGCGCCGCCACCGCTCCACCGACCGCTGAGTGACCCGCAACGTCCGGGCTACCGCCGCGTTCGTGACCCCCTGCTCGAACATCACGGCTGCGCTCAGCCGTACCTCCTCGCGGCGCCGCTGCTCCTGGGGGGTGAAGCCGCCGCCTTGGGCATACCGCACACCCTGGTCATACAGACCAGATCAGCCCTCGTCAGCTCACCGACAAGACCCATTTAAGTTCCGTATCGCACCGTCCGAATCCAAGCCGGCAACCACGTCCTGACCGCCGCCGACCCTCTGCCCACCGACCTACGCAACGCCCTCAAGCGGATCCGCAGCCCCGAAGGTGCGCACTAAATTGAGCCAACTCAGGTCAACCACTATGGTGACGAAGTCCTTCAGGTCTACGACCTCTAAACCTCGACGTAAGTGTGTCTCCTGTTACAGGAGACACACTTACAGTATCGAATATATGTACTAGTTCACAAAATGTCGGTGGTGCTTGCCATCATCTGCGGCATGCGTTACACGGATGCCCAACAGAGCGCAGGGCCCAAGCGTTCTCGGCTGGTGAGATGGGCGCAGCCCTGGGACGGACGGGTAGTTGAGGGCGCCCCGGTGCGGAGATGACAAACGCGACCCCTCATGATCGTCGGTGTCTAGCCAGTCGATCAAGAACAGGGGTCGCGTTCGCGTGCCATCATCCCCGATCGACGTGCTCTCCCGCCACCTGGAGCGCGTCACCATCTGCGAGCCGCTGTCCGACCTGCCCACCCTTGCCGAGGTGCTGGATGCCATACCGGACCCTCGCAGCCGCCGCGGGCGCCGCTACCGACTCGGCCCGCTGCTCGCGTTAGCCCTGCTCGCCGTGCTCGGCGGAGCGACTTCCCTGGCGAAGATCACCCGGTTCATCGCCGGATACGATCCCGAGCTACGCGCCCGGATCGGTCTCCCGGGCCCCGTACGGCTGGCCGCCTCCACCCTGGGACGGCTGCTGGCCCGCCTGGACGGCGACGACTTCGACGCTGCGACCTGCGCCTACCTGGCCAGGCTGGCCGCCGCGCCACCAGCGACCGGCACGAACGGCACGAACGGCACGAACGGCAGAACAGCGCTACTCGGCCTGGCCGTGGACGGCAAAACCCTGCGCGGCAGCCGCACCGGCGACCGTGTGACCCACCTGCTGGCCGCCACCCGCCACGACACCCAGACGGTGATGGCTCAAGCCCAGGTCGCAGCCAAAAGCAACGAGATCCCCGCGTTCACGCCCCTGCTGTCCGGGCTCGACCTCACCAGCGTGGTCATCACCGCCGACGCCCTGCACACCCAGCACGAGCACGCCAGGCAGATCGTCGCGGCCGGAGGGCACTACGTGTTCATCGTCAAGGGCAACCAGCCCACCCTGCTGCGCCGGCTCAAGGCCCTGCCCTGGCGCGAGGCCATCCTCAACGACCGCACCGACGAGACCCGGCACGGACGCCGCGAGATCCGCCGCATGAAGATCTGCACCGTCCGCCCAGGCCTGCCCTTCCCCCACGCCGCCCAGGCCATCCAGGTCAAACGACGCCGCACCAACAACGCCACCGGGAAGACCACCATCGTCACCATCTACGCCATCACCAGCCTGCACCCCGGCCAGATCACCCATGCCCACCTCGCCGGACTGATCCGCGGCCACTGGAGCATCGAAGCCCTGCACCACATCCGCGACGTCACCTACCGCGAAGACGCCTGCACGATGAGGACCGGGGCCGCACCCCGGATCATGGCGAGCCTCCGCAATCTGGCCATCGGCCTGGCCCGCCTGATCGGCTGGACCAACATCGCCGCCGCCACCGACCACTACCGCAGCCACCCCACCGATGCACTTCAGCTACTCGGTCTCACAACCTGAGAACGCTTCAGCCCTGCAACAGAGCGCGATCGCCACCCTTGACGACCCGCTGCTGATTGAACCGCGCCGAGTTTCGTGGAGGCCGGGTTAGCTGGCTGGGGTGAGGATAGCCGGGGCGGTTTGGGTTCGGTAGTGGGTCTCGAATTCGGCTGGTGGAAGGTCGTTGCAGGCGCTGTGGAGGCGCCGGTTGTTGTACCAGTCGACCCATTCCATGGTGGCGATCTCGACGTCGTCCAGGCCGTTCCACGGGCCGCGCCGGTGGATCAGCTCGGTCTTGTACAGCCCGATGGTGCTTTCGGCCAGGGCGTTGTCATAGCTGTCCCCTCGAGATCCGACCGAGCAGACCGCCCCGGCACCCGACAGGCGCTCGGTGTAGCGAATCGACAGATACTGGCAGCCGCGGTCGGAGTGGTGCACCAGGCCCTCCAGCCGCCGTCCGTCTCCGCGACGCCAGATGGCCATCTCCAGGGCGTCCAGCGCCAGGTCGGTGCGCAGATGATCGGCCAGACGCCACCCGACGATCATCCGCGAGAACGCGTCGATCACCAGCGCCGCGTACACGAACCCCGACGCGGTGGGGATGTAGGTCAGGTCGGCGACCCACAACCGGTTGGGGGAGGGGGCGGTGAAGTCGCGTTTGACCAGGTCGGCGGGCCGGTCAATGAGAGCATCGGGGATCGTGGTCGGTCGCTTGTGGTCCCCGCGAACCGCCCCGGCCAGCCCCAGGCGCTTCATCAGCCGGGCCACGGTACAGCGGGCCACGCGGGTGCCGCGCCGGTTGAGCTCCTTCCACATCTTGCGCACGCCATACACCTCGAAGTTCTCGTTCCACACCGTGGTGATCTCGGCCATGAGCTGGGCGTCCCGCACCTGCCGGGCTGAGGGCGGACGGGACTTGGCCGCGTAGTACGTCGACGTCGCCACCTGCAACACCTGGCAGATCGGCTCGACGCCGAAAGCGCCGCGGTGAGCGTCGATGAAGGCGACTACCTGGGCGGCCGGGGGTCGAGTTCGGCCGCGAAAAAAGCGGCCGCGGCCTTGAGGATCTCGTTGGCGCGGCGCAGCTCGCGCACCTCGCGCTCCAACTCGGCGATCCGCTGGGCGTCGGTGGTCGAGGTGCCCGGCCGCTGCCCCTCGTCGATCTCGGCCTGGCGCACCCACCCGCGCAATGCCTCGCGGTGAACACCGAGCTGATCGGCCACCCGGGCGATCGCGCCGGGGGCACCGCCGGTCTGCCGGCGGACCTCAAAGACCATGCGCACCGCGCGCTCTCGAAGCTCTTGGGGATACTTCCTCGGGGCTGGCATCGTGACGTGATTCTCCCTTCCGCCAGCAGATGATGCTGGCTTCAGGGCCTCCACGAAAGTCGGAGTGGTTCAGATCGTCGCCTGCGCTGGATCGGGCAAGACTCAGGTCATCTCTCAGCGGATCACGGAGATCCTCCGCAGGCCCGAGGTTCGCCCTCGCAATGTGGTGGCGTTCACGTTCACCAACAAGGCCGCGGCTGAGCTTCAGGAACGGGTCAGCCTCCTCGTTCAGAAGGAGCTCGGCGAGGTGACAGGGCTCGCCGAGATGTTCATCGGGACCATGCACGGCTACGCTCTTGACGCGCTCCAGCAGCACGTGCCGGAGACCTTCAAGTTCAACGTCCTGGACGAGATCCAGACGCGGCTGTTCATCGACCGCAACAGCAGCAAGAGCGGCCTGACAAAGACGTACGCCCGCGTGCAGGGCCGTCCCAAGGCACTGCAGCGCTACAAGGACTCCCGCCTCTATATGCAGGTGCTCAACATCCTGCGGGAGGACGACATCGACGAGGAACTGCTCCCCGAGGAGCTGGTCGAGAACCGGGACGCCTACCGAGCGCTGCTCTTTGAGCACAACTACTTCGACTTCACTGACCAGCTCAAGACGATCGTCGATCTGCTCGAGTGCGACGAGGACGACCCGATTGCCGGCGCGCTGGTTCGCCATGTCCGCGAGCACGTCCACTACCTGGTGGTCGACGAGTACCAGGACACCAACCCGATCCAGGAGAAGCTGATCCGCGGTCTGACCCGGTGGGGGGCGAACCTGTGCGTGGTCGGCGACGACGACCAGACCATCTATCAGTGGCGGGGCAGCGCCGTTGCTGGGATCCTCGGTTTTGCCGACCGGTACCAGGGTGTGCGGACCGTCACCTTGGACGAGAACTTCCGCTCCAGCAGAGGCGTGGTCTCGCTCGGTCAGTCCATCGCCGAGCTGAACGCTGGTCAGCGGCTGTCGAAGAAGATGGTCGCCGCTGGGCACCAGCGCTTCGAGCGCGGGGACCTGCTGGCTCTCACATTCGACGACGCGGCGGCGGAGGCCCAGTGGATCTGCGATCGGATCGAGCGGATGCGCGGCCTGCCCTTTCACGATGCTCCAGGTACTGAGCCACGCGGCCTGTCTTGGTCCGACTTCGCCGTGCTGTTCCGTAGTGTGAGCAAGGACGCTGGGCCGCTGGTGGAGGAGCTCAAGCGGCGCGGCATTCCGTACCTCATCAAAGGGCTCAACCGGCTGTTCGAGGCGCCCGAGGTGCAGGCGTGCGTCAAGCTCTTCGAGTATCTCGTCGGCCAGACCGGGGGCCGAAACGCGGTGCCGGTAACCGAGCAGGACGTCCGGAATGCGTGGCTGAACGCAGAACTGGGTCTGGACGACACCGACCTGGACGCGGGCATCGCCATCCTGGACCGTGCCCGGGCACTCGACCTCAGACGGCACCGCCGGCTCACCTTCACCCTCCAGCAGATCTACGTCGACTTCCTTACTGCCGTCCGGCTTCGCGAGGAACGGGTCCCCGGTGACCAGACCAAGGGCGAGCTGGCCTTCTACAACCTGGGCAAGTTCAGCAAGGTGATCACGGCCTTCGAGCAGATCAACTACAAGAGCAGGTTCCAGGACCTCTACGAGCGGTTCGTCCAGTTCCTGACCTACCAGGCTCCCGACTACTACGCTGAGAGCGACGCCGACGTCGGTTACGCGACGCCGGACGCGGTCGTCATCTCGACCGTCCACCAGGCCAAGGGCATGCAGTGGCCGGCCGTCTTCGTGCCCGCCATGCGCAAGAACCGTTTTCCTGGCAAGCGGCACGGCGGACTGAGCGCCTTCCACGTGATCCCGGAGAAGGCGGTCGCCGACGCTGACCGTTACCGGGGCACCGAGGCTGACGAGGTTCGGCTGTTCTACGTGGCGGTCACCCGTGCCCAGAAGTACCTGGCTGTCACCTTCTCGCCGGGTGAGTCGAGGCTGTACACCAAGGAGTCCGACTTCTTCACCTTCACCACCCGTAACCCATACGTGCTCACAGCCGAGGCGCCGTTGCCCGAGGAGCGAGTGATACCGCGGGCTAGGCACGAGACCCCCGAGGTCACGATGTCGTTCAGTGAGCTGAAGTATCTGTTCGAGTGCCCCTACCAGTTCAAGCTGCGCTTCCTGTACGGCTTCGACCACCCGATTCACGAAGAGCTCGGCTACGGCAAGTCTCTGCATGACACGCTCGCTGAGATCCACAAGCGGGCGATCGACGGAGACATCGTCGACATGGACGAGCTCGACGATCTCGTGGACAGACACCTCAACGTGCCCTTTGCCGGAGACGAGCTGACTAAGCAGCTGCGCAATTCGGCCCGTGCTGCTGTCCGGCGCTACATGCGGGAGAACGGCGAGCAGTTGCACAACACACTGCACTCCGAGCAGCCGATTCGAGTGCACGTGGCGCCGGGCGTGACCGTGGACGGGCGGATCGACTTGATCCGGCGGCTCGATACGGAGGAGACCTCGATCGTGGATTTCAAGTCCACCCAGCGGGCGCAGACCGACGAGGTCTCCCGGGACCAGCTGCACGTTTATGCGGCCGGCTACCGAGAGCTCACGGGGGCAAACGCCGACCTGGTCGAGGTGCTAAACCTTGACGACAGCACCTCCAGCACTCGGGAGATCATTAACGAGGAGCTGCTGCTCGGCATCCACGACAAGATCAGAGATGCAGGCGATGCGCTTCGGGAGAACCGTCTTCCCCGCAAGTCCTCCTGGTGCGACACCTGTGCCCGTTGTGATTTAGCCGGACTCTGCAGGGACTCCAAGTAAGGCCCTCACTCCTGAGCCAAACGAGGCGTGGCTGCTGTGCTGGCCAGAAATTAGCACGACAGTGTCACTCCATGGTCACGCTGAGCTTCAACGTCGCACGGCCGAAAGTTTCGAGGATCCGCTGATGAGTCTGCCGTGGGAGGGAGCGGCTCCCGGGCTCGCCGAGTGGCGTACCCGGTCTAGCGGGGGCTTCGCCCAGTAGGTCGTTCAGGCCGACTCGAGCCACCATCAGAAGCCCGTGTGTAGCGCGGGTGCAGGTGACAGCGAGTCGGCCGAACGCCGAGTTGAACTCATCCAGCTGATCAGCTCCAGAAAGCGGGTGGATGGCGACCGTGATGGCGTTCGTCTGCCCCTGCCAGGAGTCGACGGTAGAGGCCAGCAGTACGCCGTCGGCGAGGTTGTACTTCTCTGTGAGGCGCTCGACCATTGCCTTCGCGTCGTCCACCGCCTGGTTGCGGGTGGCGAGAACGACAATCAAAGGATCGCCTGAGGGCGAGGCCGAGCTAATCCGCACCTCTTCGGCAGGATTGCCGACGTCGTTGTACTGCCGCCGCACGACGGTGAACCCCCTCTCCAGGAGAGGTGCCAGCAGTTCTTCAATCACCCCGAGTAGGGGCGGGTCGACGTCGGAATGCCGGAGGCGACAGACCCCCAGACCGCGCCGACGGCTCCAGCTAGGGCTGGCAGCTCGACGGCACGGTCTCCCGGGGCAGCAACGCAGTCCAACCGGTCCCAGTCGCTGTAGAAGGCCCTCCAGAGGGGAAGCTGCGCGGCCGTGGGACGCCATACCGCAGGCAGGTCAATGGCGAAGGTTCTCTCGTGCTCTTCATAAGCGGTCGGCCAGGCGCGGTACGGATTGTAGCCGGGGTCGCCACGCCACGGGTTCTGGCTGGGATCGATCGGCGGCAACTGTCCTACGTCGCCTACCCCAACGGACAGGGGGGCCAGCCCTTCGACCGTTGCGTAGCGATGGAGCGGCAGCTGCCACGCCTCGTCGACGAATAGGACGTCGAACGGCAGGGTGGTGTTGGCGGCAGGGCCGAGGTGGTCGAGGAATCGCTTCCGCTGCCCCCACGCGCCCATCTTGTGCGAGGTCCCAAGGACTATCGTGCACGTTGCGGGGATGCCGGCGGTGGAAGTGGCGACCGAGACGTGATCGAGCACGTCCCGCGGTACTTGAGGCAACCAGTCTGCAGCCACGAAGAGGCAGACCTGCGCAGTGCCCAAGTTCTTGCCCAGCGCGCCGGCAAGCGGGAACACCTGCTTGTTGGCGAAGGCGGTGATGCCGATCCTGGTGCAGCTCGGATGGCTGAGTGCTTCTTCAACCATGCGCACGAGCGCGTAGGACTTCCCGGCGCCAGCGGCAGCCCGCAGCAGGATCTTGTCGTAGTTCCTGTCACCGCTCAGGGCGGACAAGAGCGTGGCAATTGCACGTTGAGCAGCCACGGCATTCCCACTGGCCGCCGCTTCATGGTGGATCGCGTCGCTGGCCGAGGCGGTAGGGGGCGAGAAGGTAAGTGACATGTGCTGTTCAGTCCAGGTCGTCGATGGTCAGACCGTCGGGAGTAGGTGTGTACGGAGGGGACGGTTCCTCCTCACCACGGCCGACGTCGAACCGCTCCTCGTCGATCAAAGGCGGCCAGACATCTGGGTTGAGCTCACCGCGAGCCCGGCGCTCTGCGAGTGTGTCGGACCACTCAGCCTCTGCGATCCGGTGAGGTCGGCAGCACCACTTGTGGCCCTCCGGGTCGGCGTAGTACCCGGAAGGGCTACAGGTGGCCTTGGGGGCAGACTGATCGTCTAAGGACGGCCGCGACACATTAATCTCATGACCCGACTGCAATACCTTCCCAAACCAGTTGGCGTCCGCCAGGACCAGCACATCACCGACGGCAAGAGTAGGCATAACCACAGGGTTCCAGCGGAATCCTTCGATCCCGGAGATCGTGGTGAGGATGCCGATTGGCATCTGCCCGAATTTGAAGGACTTCTTCTGAGGTTGAATCGACGTGCTCGGTTGCTCGACGAGGCTGTGGCCGTTGATGTGAAGTGCGACGACCCGTGACCCGTCGACCAGACTTCGTGAACGGACCTCGAGACGGACAGGGTCGAGGCCAATCACGGTCGCGAGGGCGAGCTCTCTAATCCCGGGATCGCTCGCCTTATCGTGCGCGACCGAAGAATCGGCCAAGCAGGTGAGCTGGTCAAAGCATTTCCGGTCGGCATCCAGCATCTCGACCTGGGCGTTGCGCCAAATCCGGTGTGTGCGAGAGAAGCGCACGAGGTCGGAGGCTTGCAGCACAACGCGTCGCCCCCAAACCTCCTGCGCGTCGGCTTCCAGGACCCGGTGCACTTTGCGCAGCCGGGAGATCTGCAGCCCGTCAAGGACGGCTTGCGCTCTCTCAAGCACCCCGATGCGGTAGTCGAGAGCCGCCTGGACCAGGGTGTTGTATCCCTCTGCGTCCTTCTCACGTAACGCCCGGTGGATCTCGTCCGAGGCGGCGTTCGAGAGTCGGGCGCCGGGGGTCTGCAGTTGGGCGGCGATGGCATCGGAGACCTCGCGGTGGTTCAGCGGCTCAATGGCCTCAGCCCAGGTGACGAGATAGTCCAAGCGGCCAGCATCGACCGCAGGGCCGCCAGCCGTCACATGCGACGCAACCACGGTCCGCATATCAACCGAGGGCGCCCGAAGGCTCATCGCTCGGGCTCGGTCCTCCTCCAGCAGGAAGCTGACTGCAAGCCGCTCGTCAGGGTGAAGCGGGTCCGGCAGCGTGGCCGGCTCCCCGTCGAAGGTCCGGGCTGGGCGGCCGTTGTCGAGGTCGTGCTGCCAGCGCAGCCGACTGAGTTCGACCCCGGCCAAGGAATCGGCTGCGGTGGCCAACAGTCGGCAGTCGGGCGGTCCGGGACGATCAGGTGAATTGGCCCCAGAGCCGCATGCCGGATCTCGCGGATAGCGGCGCCTAGCATCCGCATGATCGCCCGGCGGGTGAGCGGGGACTGTGGGTCGGGAAAGACGCTGCGCGTCCAGTTGGTTCGCTCTCTCGAGAGCACCTTCTTCACGGCCACACCGTGCACGCCGAGAGCTGCGGAGTCCGACTTCACAAGCACTACATTGATCGTGCCAGGCAGCCCGCACGGGTCGGTTCGGAGGCGCCCAGTCCATTGCGGGAGTCCGCTGACGGTCGCGCTCACCTGGGCGGCGATCTTCTGTGGCGCCTGCCCGGCCTGGCCAGTGCCGGAGACGAGCCCGACTACGGCGGGCCGGCTGAAACGGTCGATGCCGATCTCGGTGAGCAGAGCGATCGGGTCGTCGGAAGCGCGAAGCTCCTCCCGGCAGTACGAAAAAAGGTTGCAGGTCACGCAGCTGCTTGGGTTGAAGGCTGCCGACAGATGAGCAACGTACTCTGGCAGCTCCTGCTCTTGCGGGGAGGAATCTCCGATCTTCTCCTTCGCCGCCAGCCGTTCATCAGCTCTCATGTGCACTTCGACCCGGTGGTCATTCAACAGCTCCACTACGGCCTCGGGCTGCAGGAAGGCATTCCGTGGTACGGCCAGTGCGCCGTAGCGGTGCACCTGCATCCCGCTCGGCAGCTTGCTCCAGGCGGCGACGGACTCGGCGCCCAGCGCAACCTGCAGGAACCCTTTCAGCATCCGGGGATCATCAATACGAGATCGAATCCGCTCATAGTCCTTCGCGTCGCCCATCACCAACCAGGAGCCGAGGGTCTCGCCGTCGCTATCACGAGGGCAGACGATTGCGAAATCGGGCTGGACTGCGGTCGCGTCAGAGATGTCCTCCAGGTTGAGGTACGGTACGGCAAGCGCAGTCAACATGGTCGCCTCGCCGGCGGAGACCGCATTGACGTGTGCGTGGGCGAGTTCGGTGGCTGTGACGGCGACCATCCCGCGACAGTCTCGCCGACGTACCGCTTCGGGGCGAGGGAGGCCAAGCTGCCCGACCGTCTTCGTGAGCAGCTCGGAGACAAAACGCTCGGAGCGTACGAGCCTCTCGAAGGTCATCGCACGCATCCACCGAGCCTCGGGGATCCCGGCGCTCGTGTCGGGATGGCCCAGATGCGTGGCTAGGGCCTTCCGGGTCTTCCTTGTGATGAACGGATCCGTTAGTCGGAATCGCTCACACCCGGCATGCGCCGAAGCGGCGACAGCGCTTGTGCCGCCTCCGGACTGAAGTCCCCCCACGCTCTCCACTCCTTACTCACTGTGGCCTCCGTTAGCAGACTGTAGACCTAGATGTGAACATGTGGGGATGGAACGTGCTCGACTGCCGAAATCATCTCGATGCGCAGCAACGTGACGCCTGTGCGGCACGAGCAGGAAGCGTCTGGGGACTACGTCCTCGGTGAGGGGCCCGGGTAGGAACCGGTCACTCGTGGCGGTCCCAGATCGCACTGAACCGCTTGATCGCGCACGCTCGGGGAATCATGCTAAGAAGCGGACTGCCCATGTTGGCATGACTCGGTAAGGATGAGCATCCTGGTCCGTGCGATGGATAGAGTCTGCACACGTGCGCACAACCGGTAGAGAGGGTGGACATGGCCGCTTCGGCAGACCACGTCAAGGCCCTCGTCAAAGCTCACGGAGCAGGTGACGACGGGACCTTCTACTCAGTTGCGCTACAGGTCGCAGCGAAGGCCGCCCGCCAAGGTCACACCAAGCTTGCGGCCGAACTGCGCGATCTAGTAGACACGACGCAACCTGAGCGAACGTCAAGAGTTACGCCAACGCCGGTCGTCCAGCCCCGCGGTGAACTCGCGGATTTGGTTACTGCCGATTACCCGGCAACAAGACTGTCAGACATGACCTTGTCGGGCGACGTCATGAGGAAACTCATGCGAGTCCTACACGAGCAGCGACAACGTGATCGGCTTGCCCATCATGGTTTCCCACCTATCCATCGATTGAACCGCGCCGAGTTTCGTGGAGGCCGGGTTAGCTGGCTGGGGTGAGGATAGCCGGGGCGGTTTGGGTTCGGTAGTGGGTCTCGAATTCGGCTGGTGGGAGGTCGTTGCAGGCGCTGTGGAGGCGCCGGTTGTTGTACCAGTCGACCCATTCCATGGTGGCGATCTCGACGTCGTCCAGGCCGTTCCACGGGCCGCGCCGGTGGATCAGCTCGGTCTTGTACAGCCCGATGGTGCTTTCGGCCAGGGCGTTGTCATAGCTGTCCCCACGGGAGCCGACCGAGCAGACCGCCCCGGCACCCGACAGGCGCTCGGTGTAGCGAATCGACAGATACTGGCAGCCGCGGTCGGAGTGGTGCACCAGCCCTTCCAGCCGCCGTCCGTCTCCGCGGCGCCAGATGGCCATCTCCAGGGCGTCCAGCGCCAGGTCGGTGCGCAGATGATCGGCCAGACGCCAGCCGACGATCATCCGCGAGAACGCGTCGATCACCAGCGCCGCGTACACGAACCCCGACGCGGTGGGGATGTAGGTCAGGTCGGCGACCCACAACCGGTTGGGGGAGGGGGCGGTGAAGTCGCGTTTGACCAGGTCGGCGGGCCGGTCAATGAGAGCATCGGGGATCGTTGTCGTGGGCCGCTTGTGATCCCCGCGCACCGCCCCGGCAAGCCCCAGGCGCTTCATCAGCCGGGCCACGGTACAGCGGGCCACGCGGGTGCCGCGCCGGTTGAGCTCTTTCCACATCTTGCGCACGCCATACACCTCGAAGTTCTCGTTCCACACCGTGGTGATCTCGGCCATGAGCTGGGCGTCCCGCACCGCCCTCGCGGAGGGCGGGCGGGACTTGGCCGCGTAGTACGTCGACGTCGCCACCTGCAACACTTGGCAGATCGGCTCGACGCCGAAAGCGCCGCGGTGAGCGTCGATGAAGGCGACTACCTGGGCGGCCGTGGGTCGAGTTCGGCCGCGAAAAAGCGGCCGCGGCCTTGAGGATCTCGTTGGCGCGGCGCAGCTCGCGCACCTCACGCTCCAGCTCGGCGATCCGCTGCGCATCAGCGGTCGAGGTGCCGGGACGCTGTCCCTCGTCGATCTCGGCCTGGCGCACCCACCCGCGCAGCGCCTCGCGGTGAACACCGAGCTGATCGGCCACCCGGGCGATCGCGCCGGGGGCACCGCCGGTCTGCCGGCGAACCTCAAACACCATCCGGACCGCGCGCTCGCGAAGCTCTTGGGGATACTTCCTCGGGGCTGGCATCGTGACGTGATTCTCCCTTCCGCCAGCAGATGATGCTGGCTTCAGGGCCTCCACGAAAGTCGGAGTGGTTCAGATTGCTATTGGTGGGGCCTCCTGGGACAGGCAAGAGTATGACGGCAGCAGTACTTGCCCACGAGCTGAGCCTTCCACTTTTCACCATCCGTCTAGATGGCCTCATCAGCCGGTTCATGGGTGAGACATCGGCCAAGCTTCGCGTCATTTTCGACGCGACAAAGAGAACTCGCGCTGTCTACCTTTTTGACGAGTTCGATGCACTGGGCGCCGAACGTGGCGCCGGTAATGATGTCGGGGAAGCACGGCGAATCCTGAACACGTTCCTCCTGTTCCTCGATGAAACCATGCCTGAGAGTCTCGTCGTGGCGGCTACAAACCACCCAGGTCTCCTCGACCGAGCGCTTTTTCGCCGGTTTGACTCAGTGATTAGCTACGATCTTCCAAGTCGAGAGCAAGCGCTTGAGGTGCTGCAGCGACGCCTGCTCGCCATGGACACGAGCACTGTGGACTGGGACGAGGTGGCTCCCCACGTGGAAGGTTTCAGCCAGGCTGAGCTTGTAAGGGTCGCCGAAGCCAGCGCCAAGCAGGCGATTTTGCAGGAGAGCGACGCGCTCGACACCAGAGGCATCATCACTGCATTGAACGAACGGCGGATCACCTGGAATGACTGAAATCCCGCTGGATCCCCCTGCGGGCGCCGAACGACTTTTACATGTACGTGTGCCCCGGCACGGCGAGGATGTCGAGTACCACGGGAGGGGCCGGCGAGGGCCGGAGGCAGTTCATACCTACGCCAGCCGACAGGGCCATGCACGAGCTCTGCAGGCAGAGTTGGAGGCCGCCCAACGGGCGGCGCGCCACGCGCAGGAGGAAGTTCCCTCTGATCTTCGACCGGATGGCGTGACGCTGATTGTGGAGGGCTGGTCCGACGACCCGGGCTACAAGCTCGCGCTGAGCAGCATCGCTTCGGACGGCGCTGTCCTTCTCGCGGTCATGGGCCCAGATGACAGTCGGCCGGAGCGTGCCCTGGTCTGGATGCCGACCTCTTCCGCCGGGAAGTTCGTCAGGAAGTTACGCGAGTTCGCGACGGAGGACACCAACAAGGGTATCCCCAAGAACCTCAAACTCGTGGCGAACATCAAGAGCATCGAGCGTGCAGTTCTCCAGCACCTCTGGCAAGAGGAGGCACCGTTTCCCGATGCCGACGAAGTCTTATGGTGGGAAGTCTGGTTCGCCCATCTCCCCGATTTACCACATCCTGCCACGCATCTTCCTAACCTCAGCGAGAGGCTTGAGATACGCCTGGGGACGCAAACCCTCACCTTCAGAGATAGAACCGTAGCTCACGTGCATGCCACGGCGGCTCAGCTGGGTCGGGTCCTCAGCACGAATGCCGTCATCGCGGAGTTACACCGGCCTCTCCACATTCTGGAAGTCTTCGCCGTCGACAGCCAGACACAACGGGAGCTCATCGATCACCTGGCCGACCGAATCGAAGCGGCGCCCTCAGGCGCCCCAGCTGTCTGTCAGCTGGATACCGGGGTCGCGAAGGAGCATCCGCTACTCCGAGCCTCGGTCGACGTCGTAGAGACGGTAATCCGCGGCACTATCACCGCGGACGAACACGGACATGGCACGAGAATGGCCGGTCTGGCCCTGTTCGGAGACCTTCGTGAGCCGCTTGCTCACAATGGTGCCGTGCGTCTGGCACACCGCCTTGAATCCGTGAAGGTCGTCGAGCCCGACCGCCCTGACCTGGCCACGGAACCTGAGCTTTACGGCGCAGTGACCGCGGAGGCCGTTGCGCGGGTCGAGATCAACGATTCTCGCCGCGGGCGTGTCTTCGCGATGCCTGTCACCGCCAGTGACGGGCAGACTTCTGGTCGTCCCAGCTCGTGGTCTGCTGCTGTGGACGCGCTCGCGATAGGCACGGACATCACCAATAGCCCAACGGGCATCGCGTTGGTCGGAACCCCCGAAACGCAGGCACGGAGGCTAATCATCGTCTCGGCCGGCAACGTGAACGCAGCTGGCCAGATCCTTACCGGCAACCGCAATTACCTCAGCATCTGCGACTGAACCACTCCGACTTTCGTGGAGGCCCTGAAGCCAGCATCATCTGCTGGCGGAAGGGAGAATCACGTCACGATGCCAGCCCCGAGGAAGTATCCCCAAGAGCTTCGAGAGCGCGCGGTCCGGATGGTGTTTGAGGTTCGCCGGCAGACCGGCGGTGCCCCCGGCGCGATCGCCCGGGTGGCCGATCAGCTCGGTGTTCACCGCGAGGCGCTGCGCGGGTGGGTGCGCCAGGCCGAGATCGACGAGGGACAGCGTCCCGGCACCTCGACCGCTGATGCGCAGCGGATCGCCGAGCTGGAGCGTGAGGTGCGCGAGCTGCGCCGCGCCAACGAGATCCTCAAGGCCGCGGCCGCTTTTTTCGCGGCCGAACTCGACCCACGGCCGCCCAGGTAGTTGCCTTCATCGACGCTCACCGCGGCGCTTTCGGCGTCGAGCCGATCTGCCAAGTGTTGCAGGTGGCGACGTCGACGTACTACGCGGCCAAGTCCCGCCCGCCCTCCGCGACCTGAGTTGGCTCAATTTAGTGCGCACCTTCGGGGCTGCGGATCCGCTTGAGGGCGTTGCGTAGGTCGGTGGGCAGAGGGTCGGCGGCGGTCAGGACGTGGTTGCCGGCTTGGATTCGGACGGTGCGATAGCGGCGGGCGGTGCGGACGAACTTCTTGATCGACCATCCGGTCCGTGCCTCGATCCACCGGCCGACCGCCAGGGCGGCGAACACGATCGTCAGGTGCGCGTCGATGGACTCGCGTTTGTGGTGGTAGATCGGCCGTGCTTTGAGGTCGTGCTTGCTCATCCGGAAGGACTTTTCGATCTCGAACAGCCGATGGTAGGAGCTGATGACGAACTCGGCGGTGATGGGCGTCCCGTCCGGGCAGGCGGCGAGATTGGTGATGTAGCCCTTGAGCCCGGCCAGGGCCTTGGCCTTGTCCACCAGCTCGGTGTTGACGCTCTTGGTAGCGCCGGACAGCCTGATGAACCGGTTGCGCTTGACCGGCGCCTGCCCGTCGACGGCGCGCTGGGCCTTGGCGACCTGCTCGTCGATGCCGCGCAGGGTGCGCCGGGCCCGCTCTGCCCGGTACTGGTAGTAGATCATCTGGTCGCGGCGGGGCCGGCTCGATCCCGACGGCCAGGGCTGGATGAAGATGTGCCCGTCGGGGATCGGGGTGCCGGGGTGCTCGCGCCGCCACTGCTTGACCACATACGGCACCTCGGGGATCTTCATGCCGAGGATGAACGACAGCCCAGCGGCTTCGATGGCCTGCTTGTTCGCCTCGGAGATCATCCCGGCGTCGGCCACGATCGTGACGTCCGGCAGGTGGTGGGCCGCCATGAACCCTTCGATCACCGGGAGCATGGTGTGGGTCTCGGCCTTGTTGCCCTCGAAGGCGGTCACCATGAGCGGGAACCCGGAGGAGTCGGTGAGCAGCCCGATCGTGATCTGCGGGTCCAGGCGGCGTTCCTTGGAAAAGCCCGGCTCGCGGAACCCATCCCCGGCGTCGGTCTCGAAGTACAAGGTTGACACGTCGTAGAGGACCAGGCTGGCCGGCCCGAGGCGGGTGTGGGCCGCGCATGCACCGGCCAGGGCCTGGCGCCACTGCGGTGCGGCGTAGTCCGGCAGGCGGCGCTTCACCGTGGCATACGACACCGCATCGATCCCGGCCTCGCCGAGCACGCGCAGGCTGTCGTGCTTGCTCGTCGGTTCGATCACCCGCGCGAGCACCAGCTGCCGGAACACCTCATCGCCCCCGGCCGCGGCAGCAAACCCCAGCGTGTCGTAGGCGCGGGACAGCGCGTCCCACAGGTGTTCCATCCGCGAGCTGACGATCTCCAGCGGCCCGCCCGCCATCGGCCCATCGTCCAGCCCCAGGTCCAGTTCCTGCTGGCCGGCGGCCAGCCGCTGACGCGCCACCGCCCTGAGCGTCTCCAACTCGGCGTCGTCGTGCGCCGACCCGATGTGCTCGATCTCCCGCGATCCGCGGCGGGAGGAGTAGACGATCTGCACCGCCCGGGCGCCTGAGGCCGTCTTCACCGTCCGCACGTACGGAGACACGGCCACCAGGGTAGAGACATGATCGATTTAGTGCGCACTTTTCGCCGTTCCCGACGGGGAACCACGAGGTCAACGCCTCGCGCTCAGCGACAATCTTGAAACGTGAGCCAAGTCAGGTTGCAGGTGGCGACGTCGACGTACTACGCGGCCAAGTCCCGCCCGCCCTCCGCGAGGGCGGTGCGGGACGCCCAGCTCATGGCCGAGATCACCACGGTGTGGAACGAGAACTTCGAGGTGTATGGCGTGCGCAAGATGTGGAAAGAGCTCAACCGGCGCGGCACCCGCGTGGCGCGGTGCACCGTGGCCCGGCTGATGAAGCGCCTGGGGCTTGCCGGGGCGGTGCGCGGGGATCACAAGCGGCCCACGACAACGATCTCCGAAGCCCTCACCGAGCGGACCGAAGACCTGGTCAAACGCGACTTCACCGCCCCCGCCCCGAACCGGCTGTGGGTCGCCGACCTGACCTACATCCCCACCGCGTCGGGGTTCGTGTACGCGGCGCTGGTGATCGACGCGTTCTCGCGGATGATCGTCGGCTGGCGTCTGGCCGATCATCTGCGCACCGACCTGGCGCTGGACGCCCTGGAGATGGCCATCTGGCGCCGCGGAGACGGACGGCGGCTGGAGGGCCTGGTGCACCACTCCGACCGCGGCTGCCAGTATCTGTCGATTCGCTACACCGAGCGCCTGTCGGGTGCCGGGGCGGTCTGCTCGGTCGGATCTCGAGGGGACAGCTATGACAACGCCCTGGCCGAAAGCACCATCGGGCTGTACAAGACCGAGCTGATCCACCGGCGCGGCCCGTGGAACGGCCTGGACGACGTCGAGATCGCCACCATGGAATGGGTCGACTGGTACAACAACCGGCGCCTCCACAGCGCCTGCAACGACCTCCCACCAGCCGAATTCGAGACCCACTACCGAACCCAAACCGCCCCGGCTATCCTCACCCCAGCCAGCTAACCCGGCCTCCACGAAACTCGGCGCGGTTCAGACAGCGAACGGATCGAAGACCCGGCCCAGGCATGGAACGCTCTTACCGTGGGTGCTTATACCGAACTTGTTGATGTTCCCGCGGACGGTAGCTTCAGCGACTGGGAGCCTGTCGCTCCGCGGGGGGAGCTTTCCCCGCATAGCCGGACCTCAATTCTGTTCGGTTCCGCGTGGCCGCTCAAGCCGGACATTGTCCTCGAAGGGGGCAACCTCCTCCAGGACCCCGCCAAGACTTTTCGCGGGGATGATGACTCGGTCAATCTGCTCACTACAGATCGCTTGGGCGGTTTCACGGTCGCAAACGCCACGAGTGCCGCAACGGCGCAAGCTAGCCGCCTCGCCGCCCTCGCCATGGCCCGTTATCCGGACTGGTGGCCGGAGAGCATCCGGGGGCTGCTCGTCCACTCGGCCGAGTGGACGGAACCGATGCGTGAACGCATCCTGCCTAATAGATTCAAGAAGGAGCAGCGTGTCGCCATGCTGCGCCGCTACGGGTGGGGTGTGCCGACCAAAGAACGGGTCCTCGCGAGCGCCCGAAGCGATGTCACCATGCTCATCCAGGATGAGTTCCAGCCCTTCGAGCGCAAGAAGAGCAATGTCAGCATGCGATCGGCCCGGATCCATGTGCTTCCCTGGCCGCGCGAGCAGCTCCTGCAACTTGGAGAAGCCGACGTCCGGATGCGGATTACTCTCTCTTACTTCGTGGAGCCTAATCCGTCCAGTTTGGGATGGGACGTTCGTTACCGCTACCCGTCGTACCAGCTCCGCTTTGATGTGAAACGCCCGCAGGAGACCCTGGACGAGTTTAGGGCAAGGGTGAGCAGCGAAGCGCAACTAGAGGAGGAAAACCGGGCACCGGCCGCGCCCGACAAGCGGAACTGGCTGATCGGCCCTCTAGGACGGCACAAAGGCTCGCTTCACGCCGACATCTGGACGGGAAGCGCAGCCGAGCTCGCTGCGTGCGGTGCCATCGCGGTTGTTCCGGTCGGCGGGTGGTGGAAGGACAACAAGCGCAAGGACCGCGCCGAGATGCCCGTGCGCTACTCGCTGCTCGTCTCTCTTGCCAGTACGGTCCCCATCGATATCTATACACCGATCACGATCCAGGCTGGCATACCTATCCAAATCTCAACGTAGCGGCCAGCAGGAGATCACAAGATACGCGCTCTATGCCGAGAGCTTGCTGGCGTGACGTTCCGTTACTTTGATTGTTGATCTTCGGCATGCTGGGATGGCCGGGTGCCTGGCCTGGAGGAGATGTCGCGTGAAGAGCTGAGCGCTCTTGCGCGCGCTCTTGTCGAGCGGAAGGTGATCTTGGAGGAGAATGCCGTGCTGTGTGAGCGGGTCGCGCGGTTGGAGCGGCTGATCTCGCGCAAACGAGTGTGAAACTGGTGATGATCGGCGATACTCTCACCGCCGACGTAGCCGGCGGGCGGCGTCCCTGATCTCGGCACCTTCTGATCGACCAGCGCCTGACACCAGCGCAAGCACGACGTCCCCCGCGAGCACAGGTAAACGGGCGCGGCATATACGCGAAATGATCAAGGAGGGGCTGGCAGCCATTGACGCCATAGACCGAGGTGAGAGGCATCGAGACCCTGAGGAGAGCGCCGCTCTCCTAAAGCGGGTGCCGCAGGTTCGAATCCTGCCGGGGGCACCTAGTTGGCCTTGTCATTTGCTGCCTGACCTGGGACTTCTCTCCCACTATGGCTTCCGCCGGAGTGCAGCCGTAGGCCGCCGAGAGCAGTCCTGGATCACCGCGGTGTGACCCGGCCGGCATCGGCACTACAGACCGCGACGAACCGTTACAGGCAATGGCTCACTGCCTTCCGGATAAGGCGTGTGCGGTCTTGTCGCCGCGCGTGATACTCCTCCCTCCTATGAACGACCTTGTGACAGCGCGGCTCGAGCTTCATCCGATGACCGTTGGCGAAGCTGAGCGGGTGCTGGCGGTTGAGTCGGACAGCAGTGACCGATGGGCGCCCGGATACCCCACCGAGGGGGACATGTACGCCGCCAAGCGCTTTCTGGACACCTGTGCGGTCACCGGTGATCCCCAGCCGTTCGGCAACTACGAAATCCGTAGACGCGAGGACGGTCAGGCGATCGGCGGTGTGGGCTTCCACGGACCTGCGGACGAGAACGGCAGCGTCACGATCGGCTACGGCCTCATCCCGTCGGCACGAGGCCAGGGGTACGCTTCCGAAGCCCTTCGGGAAATACTGCTGTTCGCGCGGGCACGCGGCATCACCTGCGTGAAAGGCGACGCCGACCACGGCAACGTCGCGTCCCAGCACGTCATGATGGCAGTCGGCATGCGGCCGACCGGACAAGACGAACGCGTCAGATACTTCGAAATCGCCTGGACCGACACGACGGCGAATGCCGACCTGGGCTCCTACAAGCCATGACCTTGCTCGTGCACCTCACCCCGGCCAAGAACATCCGCTCGATCCGGCGCGCGGGCATCCGCGCCGTCAGCGTGGGGCGGACCGATGCGACAGGCGTCTACTGCCTGCCGGTGCTGCCCTCCTACCAGAACACCTATCAATGGGGCCGTGAGCTGCGGCGTGGCGGTCAGCGCACTCTCGTCGCCGTCCACTTCCGCATTCCGGATGACGAGCCGGTGCTGGTGGGCCACTACAACACCCGGCCGGTCGAACTCGCCAGCGCCGCAGCCGCCGCTCTGATCGCCGGACAACAGGACGCCCGCGGATACGAACTCCTGGTCCCGCGGCCGATCCAGGCCGGCGAGATCCACCGCATCAGGGGCGTGAACCAGGTGACCGGGTGGCGCTACATGCCCAACGCACACGGCAGGCCGCCCTGCGCCTGCCCGATCTGCAACCCTCGTGGAGCGTACGGCGCAGCCAAGATCCGTAAAGCGTTCGACGAGGCGTGACGATTCGGGCTGTCAGCAAGCCGGCTCTCGCCGCTCCAGGGCGGATTCGTTGGTCGGGGAGCCGCACTGGTCGCGTTCGGTCGCCTCGTCGACCGCGCAGGAGTGATGAGCGACCAGACGGCCGAGGCGCTCGTCGGCACCGCTGCCCGACGAAGCGGAACTTTGCCGACTGGACGAAGCATCCCGCAACGCCGTTCGCCAGGCGTTCGCGAGCTGGAGCACGCAGGGCTGGTCACCTCAAAGTGGGCCCCTCTGATGCGAATCCTGCCGAGGAGGCCCTGCGGGCGTCCCGCGCGCGGCCATGCGCGGGCCGGACGGCTGAAAATCAGTTGTCTGGCATGGCGGGGCTCGGAGAATCTGGTGCGCATGAGGCTCTGACGGACAGCGTTCCCCGCGACTTCAACGATGACACGGCGCCGGCTCGCGCCGTGATGCCGCCTGTCCATGCCCTGTTTCAGCGAAGAGAGCGTCTTTGTCTCACCACCACTCCAGGCCGGCCGTAGGGTCGGCCACCGTCACCGTGTTCGCCTCCCCCACCAGCTGGATCGAATCCGATGCCCTGGCGCAGTGTGACCAGGTGGCCGGCCTCGACGGCATGAAGCACGTCGCCGCCATGCCGGACCTGCATCCCGGCAAGGGCGCTCCCATCGGCGCCGCCATGGCCTCGACCGTCTTGTATCCGTTCCTGGTGGGCTCCGACATCGGTTGTGGCATCGCCGTGTTCCCCGTTTCGCTCAAGCGCGCCGTACCCGAGAAGCTCGCCTCCCGGTTTCCCGACCTCGACCGCGCGCTGGACCCTGATCGGGATGCCGACGACCCGGCCTGGGCCGTGGTGAAGGGCGACATTCCCGCCGGTCACCTTGAGGGCCTCGGGACGGTCGGCCGGGGCAACCACTTCGTTGAGCTGGCGCGCATCGGGACCGTCTCCGAACCCGGCCACGCGAGCCGGCTCGGGCTCTCCGCCGGTGACCTGGTCCTCATCGTCCACAGTGGCTCCCGCGGCCTGGGTGAGCAGATCCTGCGGGCGCACACCGAGCTTCACGGCGCGGGCCCCGCCCCTGATCCCGGCGCCTACCTGGCGATGCATGACGCCGCCGTACGGTGGGGGTCGCTCAACCGGCGGCTGCTGGCCGCCCGAGTCGCCCATGCGCTGGGGTTCGAACCCACCGAGCCGATCGTCGACCAGTGCCACAACCTGGTCGAGATCCGCGACGGGATCTACCTGCACCGCAAGGGTGCGGCACCGGGCGACGGCCGCGACGTGCTCATCGCCGGCACGCGAGGCACCCCTTCCTATCTCGTGGCCGCCCACGCCGGGCCGCACGCCAACTGGTCCGTGGCACACGGCGCGGGCCGCAAGATGTCCCGTACGGACGCCCTGCGCCGGGGCCGGGCCAAGCACACGGTCGAGGAACTGCGCCGTACGCCGGTGGGATCGCTGGTGGTGTGCGGCGACCGCCAGCTCCTCTTCGAAGAGGCGCCGACGGCCTACAAGCGCATCGAGCAGGTCATCGCCGACCTCGTCGGCCACGACCTCGCCACGCCCGTGGCCACCACGATCCCGCTGGTCACCTACAAAACACCCGAACCCCGGAGCGCCCAGCGGGAACAGCGCCGCAAGCGAGGAGGCCGGTCGTGAGCGTGCACCTGCTGCTGTCGGCCGGGCGTGGCCCGCAGGAGTGCGCCTGGGCGCTGGCCCGGTTGCTGCGACGCCTGGAGGCCGACGCCACCCGGCGGAATCTGGAGACCCATCGGGTCCAGGCCGTCCCCGGTGACCGGGCCGGCACCTATCGGTCGGTCCTCATCGAGATCGCGGGAGACGGCGCCGAGGCGTTCGCCGCCTCCTGGACCGGAACGCTGTGCTGGCAGGCCCCCAGCCCATATCGGGCCGGCACCGGCCGGAAGAACTGGTACGTCATCGCCCAGCCGTGCCGGGTCGACACCCCACGCACCGCCTTCCACGAAAGTGACGTGGACGTCGTCGCCTGCCGCACCGGCGGCCCCGGCGGTCAGCATCGCAACAAGGCCAGCACCGCCGTACGGGCCACTCACCGGCCCACCGGGCTCGTCGTCGTGGTCGACACCGAGCGGCAGTTCAGCCTCAACCGCCGCATCGCCGTACGGCTGCTGCGACAGGCCGTCGAGCGCGGTGACGAGGCGGCCGGGCGCGCCGCCGTCACCGCCCGCTGGCGCGTTCACGACGAACTCGTACGCGGCAACCCCACCCGGGTCGAACGCCCGGAGACGTCGAATCAGGACCTGGCCCCGCAGAAGCAGACCCGCCGACGACGGCGTTCCGCCGGACCGCGTCTACCTCCGAAGGCACCGATCTGATCAGGCCCGCGTCGAGGTGAACCTTCAGCTCAGCGGAAAGCCGCTCGAGCATCAAAGCAGGCGCGTACGACAGTTCGCGCGGGCGGCAGGACGTACAAAGGCACCCTTGCGATCGGGTCACGAAGACGGCCGGGCGGCCTCGGGTTGGCTAGCCTCACCGGCATGCCGCTTGCCTCGATTCCCAGCCCTGCCCAAGGGGTCTGGTATCTCGGGTTCATCCCGATCAGGGCCTACGCGTTGTGCTTCATCGTCGCCATCGGCTTCGCCGTCTGGCTGAGCGACCGCCGCTGGCGCGATCGCGGCGGCGAGAAGGGGGCGATCGGCGACATCGCGGTGCCCGGAGTGATCTTCGGCCTGGTCGGTGCCCGCCTCTACCACGTCATCACCGACTGGCAGACCTACTTCGGCCCGCGCGCGGTCAAGGAGCCCTACCAGGCGCTGTTCATCTGGGAGGGCGGGCTCAGCATCTGGGGCGCGGTCGCCCTGGGAGCCGTGGGCGTGTGGCTGGCCTGCCGCCGCCGGGGGTTGTCCCTGAGCGCCGTGGCCGACACGGTCGCGCCCGCCCTCGCGTTCGGGCAGGCGATCGCCCGCTGGGGCAACTGGTTCAACCAGGAGCTGTACGGCGGTCCGACCACGTTGCCGTGGGGCCTGGAGATCGACCAGGCGCACGGCGGCGCGCCGGGCGTGCTCTACCACCCGACGTTCCTGTACGAGTCGCTGTGGGACGCGGCGCTCGGTTTCGCGCTGATCCTGGCCGGCAGGCGGTTCACGCTGCACCACGGCCGCCTGTTCGCCGTCTATGTCGCCGGCTACACGTTCGGGCGGTTCTGGATCGAGGGGCTGCGCATCGACCCGGTGGGCGGCGTCGACCACGCGGCGACGTTCCTGGAACTGCGGATCAACCAGTGGACCTCGCTCGTGCTCTTCGCCGGCGCACTGGTCTATCTCTGGGTGACACGCGGCAAGGACGCCGAACAGGTCGTGGTGCCGGCCGCGCACAAGCCCTCGGACGAGGAGAACGGCGACCGGTCGAGGTCGCCTGACCTGCCGTAAGGCCCTTCGGGCACACGCCGCGCAGCACGCCCGGACGTGCGGGGACGGTGCGTGGGCTCGCCGTATGAGACCGGCGGGCTCGGCCGTGTGCCGAGCCCGCCGACCGGGTTCCGCCCGGTCCCGGTCGCCGATGGCGCTCACCCGGTGGGTTTGCGCGTACGCCGGGAGGCCGGGCGGGTTCGGTGTCAGGGCGTCAGCGCTGCAGGGTCAGCAGGCCGGGCCGGTAGGGCAGCAGGCCGTAGTCGCCGCCGGAGCTGGGGCTGCGGCCCTGGTAGAGCAGCTGCAGGTTGCAGGGGTCGACGGTCTTGGTCTGGTCGGGGTTGGTGCGGACCAGGTCGCCGTGGCTGATGTCGTTGGTCCAGGTGGCGCCGCTGTTGGCCTTGCCGGCGAAGGGGTTGCTCTCGCTGGTGGCCTGCGGGGTCCAGTTGCCGCCCAGGCTGGTGGCGGTGTAGGAGCGGAAGTAGCGGCCCTGCGAGCCGATCGACTCCACCAGCATCAGGTACTTGTTCTGGCCCTGGAGCTTGTAGACCTCGACACCCTCGAAGAGGTTGTTCGTCGAGTCGCTCATGATGGTGGTGTAGTTGGAGCCGAAGTTGCCCGGGAAGTTCCCGATGGGCATGCTCGACCGGTAGATCTTGCCGTTGTCCCCGGCGAAGAACAGGTACATGTTCTGGTCGTCACCGATGAGCGTCTGGTCGATCGGGCCGGTGCCGGAGCCGGAGATGCTCGCCGTCGACAGCGTCTGCTGCGCCGACCAGCCGTTCGGGTTGCTGGGGTCGGTCGAGGTCCGGTAGGAGAACGCGGTGCCGCCCCACTGGTACGCGAGCACCCAGATGTTCTTGGGAGCGAAGTAGAACAGCGTCGGCGCGACGGCCGAGAAGTTCATCTTGGTCTGTGTGGCCGAGGCCATGTCGGACCAGTTCGTGAACAGGCCGAAGTTCATCGAGCCCCAGCTCGATCCGTTGTCGTGCGTCGTCGCGTAGACGAGGTGCTTGCCGTTGTAGACGACGTTGGTGAAGTCCTTCAGCGAGACCCACCCGGACCTCGGCGTCGCCAGCGCACCGGTCGAGCTCCAGCGGTACGTCGACGGGAGATCACAGGTGCCGCCGGGCGGGGGCGTCGGGGAGGCCGTCGGGGAGGGCGTCGAGCCGCCGCCGTGGACGGTCCACTTCTGGTTGGCGCCGCCCCAGCAGCTGTAGAGCTGGATCTGACTGCCGTTGGAGGTGCCGGCGCCGACGACGTCGAGGCACAGCCCCGACTGGACGCCCACGATGGAGCCGTCGGAGTTCTGGCGCCACTTCTGGTTGGTCTGGCCGTTGCAGGACCAGATCACGACCTTGGTGCCGTTGGTGGTGCCCATGTTGTAGGCGTCCACGCACCGGGTGCCGTTGAACGTCCGCAGCTCACCGGAGGAGGTGAACTCGAATGCCTGGTTCGCCTGCCCGTTGCAGTCCCAGATCTGCAGAGCGGTGCCGAGCGCGTCGGTGTTGCCCGACACGTCCAGGCACCGCCCGGACGCCGCGCTCACCAGCGGCGCCGCCGCCGCCGACGCAGGCGCCGACCACGTCACGACGGACGCCAGCACGGTCGTCAGCACTGTGGCCAGGACCGCCACGAGGCGCGTGCGGGCCGGCGAACGACGCCGGCCGCTCGTCACTCGGATGGGGGGTGAATCCATTGTTTCGTTCTCCTTGGGATGAAGGCGTGGCGGGCCACGCCGGGAAAGCGGAGCCGGGCACGGCCGGGCGGCCCATCGGCTGCACCGCGGTGCCCTCGCGCGCCGTTAGCGCTAACATTCAGCGACTGGTTCGGCTCCTCTCCCTCGATGGCGTGGAGTAGTGGTGCACGTATGACCCGGGCGTGAGCCCGTTAAGAATGCGCTCCTTGTCGGCGCCGGCCACGCCCGGGACGCTCCGGGGTGGCGCGCGGCGGCGGACCGTCTCCGATGATGGAGATCCCTCCTTCCCGAGCCGGGGCGTGTTAGCGCTCACATTTCTTGCCGTACGGGAGGTCGCTCCCGCAGGTGTCGATTCCGGTGGCAATCGCGGAGCAAACCCGCATTCACCGGGTCGCGTCAAGAGGGCGACCGATAGCCCGGGTCCGCAGAGAGCTTCCGTAACGCGTCCACCTGGCGACATCGCCCGCGCCCGCACCGTCGGCAGAGTGCGCGCGATGAAACATTCACGACATCTGGGGAGCGGCGATGGCGGCGGTCGCCCGGCCGAGGGCGAGCGATTCGTTCAAGACCGGGGCGGTCTCGTGGTGCGAGCCTGCCGGACATGACCCGACAGGCGTTCACCCCCGCGCTGGGACGCTTCGCGCCCACGCGTTTCTACGATCCCGTCGTCATGCTGACCAGGGAACGGCTGTGGCGGGCGCTGACCGTCATGCATGCCGCTCCGCGTCCGTACGAGGTCATCGTCGACGTGGGGTGCGGCACCGGGTCCACGGCGCTGCTGCTGCACCGCATCGAGCCACGTGCCCGGGTCGTGGCGGTGGACCCGGACCGGGAGGTGCTGGCGATCGCCCGGCGCAAGGCCGAGGCCGCCGGCGCGACGGTGCGGTGGGAGACCGGCATGGGCGACGCGCTGCCCGAGATCGTGGGCCCCGGCGCGGCGGACACGGTGGTGTCCACCCTGGTGTTGCACCAATGCCCGGTGGCGACGAAGCGGGCCGTCCTCTCCTCGATGCACGCGGTGCTGCGGCCGGGCGGCAGGCTCGTCATCGCCGACTACGGGCTACAGCGCACGCGGCTGATGCGGCTGGGCTTCCGGCTGGTGCAGTTCGCCGACGGCGTCGAGGACACCCGCCCGAACGCCGAGGGCCTGCTGCCCGCGCTGATGACCGAAGCTGGTCGGCGAAGCCGCTCACGGCCGCCGCCTCTGCCGGCGTCCGTCCCGCCCGCAGCTCCTCCACCGTACGGCGAAGCCGGCCCCAGACCCGCCAGCGCGTCAGCGGCATCCCCCAGCTGGTCGCGGGCCAGGCCGCGCAGCCGTTGCGGGGATATGCCCACCCGCGCGGCCAGATCCCGCATCGAGATCGGCCCGGCGGTCAGCGCGTCCATCGCGGCGAGCAGCCGGGGGTCGAGCTCGCCGGACGGTCGCGCACCCGCGAGGCGGACGTCGTCCTCGGCGAGCTCGCGCAGGTGAGGAGCCGCGTTGATCCCGGGCCCGCAGCGCTCACGCAGCCGGTCGGCGAAGGCGCACTGCGGTTCCACGAAGAAGACCCGCAGATCCGTCGTCACCGACATCCGATGCCGCACCATGGGCGGCACCACGAGCGCCACGGCGCGGTGCCGGACCCCGGCCGCGTCCACCAGGGCGGTCTCTCCTTCGAGGGCGACGACGATCTGGAACGCCGCATGACGGTGAAAGCCGCTGTCCCACGACGGTCCCTGATAGAGCGCATAGCCATGGCCGACCTCGAAACGCGGCGTCGCCGCCCGGGCGGAGGCGTCGGCGGCGTTCACGAGGCCGCCCTCTCGTCGTCCGCCTGCGAGCACGGGTCGTACGTCTCCTCGTCAGGCGGTGCGGGCATGGAAGGTGTCGCGGTAGGTCTGCGGGGCCACCCCGAGGATGCGCCGGAAGTGCGGGCGGAGTGCGACGCCGTTGCTGAAGCCGACCCTGCGGGCGATGGCGTCCACACTGAGGTCGGTGGTCTCCAGCAGCCGCTGGGCCTGCATGATCCGCTGGGCCAGCAGCCATTGGAGCGGGGAGGTGCCGGTGAGCCGGCGGAATCGGCGGTCGAAGCTCCGGCGGCTCATCAGGGCGTGCCTGGCAAGGGCGTCCACGTCCAGGCCGGGGTCGTCGATGTGGCGGATGGCGTGGCTGAGGATCTCGCCGAGCGGGTCGTCGGTGCCCGGGTCGGGCAAGGGGTGCTCGATGTACTGCGCCTGGCCACCGCTGCGTTGCGGAGGCACGACCATGCGGCGGGCGATGGTGTTGGCGACCTGGGCGCCGAACCTGCACCGCACCAGATGCAGGCAGGCGTCGATGCCGGCGGCGGTTCCGGCCGAGGTGATCAGGTCGCCGTCGTCCACGAACAGCACCGAGGCGTCCACCCGTACGTCGGGGTAGGCGGCGGCGAGGGCGGGCGCGAAGAGCCAGTGGGTGGCCGCGCGGCGGCCGTCCAGCAGCCCGGCGGCGGCCAGCACGAACGCGCCGAGACACAGCCCGACGACGGTCGCTCCGTCGGCGTGCGCGGCGCGCAGGGCGTCGAGCACCGGTTCCGGAGGGCGCTGGGCCGGGCTGCGCCAGCTCGGCACGACGACGACGGCGGCGTCGGCCAGCGCGTCCAGCCCGTACGGCGCGTCCAGCCGGATCCCGCCGGTGGTGGTGAGCGGGCCGGGGTCGCCGCCGACCGCACGCAGGTCGAAACGGGGGACGCCCGTGTCGCTGCGGTCCCCGCCGAACACGCTGATCGGGACGCTGGTCTCGAACAGCGGCGCCCGGTCGAACATCACCACCGCGACGGTCAGCGGGTCACGTCGGCTCATCGGTCCCCCTTCGGCTGGCTTGAACCTATCGCAGGACGGCTTTCACGCCACTCCCTCTTCGAGGGCCGTACGGCCGACGATCGTGCGGAGGCGGTCCGCACCGGAACGGCCGCCGGCACCAACACTCCGCACACGAGGACTGTCATGACCAACGCATCGCAGATCAGCGTCCACGCCCTCGGCGGGCCGACCGCGATCCTGGAGATCGGCGGGCTGTGCCTGCTCACCGACCCGACCTTCGACGCTCCCCGCGAATACGTGGCGGGCCCGGGACGGGTGCTGGTCAAGACCGCGCCCACCGCGCTGACGCCCGCGGAGATCGGCCCCGTCGACGCCGTGCTGCTCTCCCACGACCAGCACGTGGACAACCTCGACATCGGTGGTCGCGCCTACCTCGGCCAGGTGCCGCTCGTGCTCACCACCGCGAGCGCGGCGGGCCGGCTGGGCGGCGCCACCCGCGCCGTGCCCGTCTGGGAGCACGTGGACCTGCCCCGGCCGGACGGCTCGGCGCTGCGCGTCACCCGGGTGCCCGCTCTGCACGGCCCCGAAGGCAGCGAACCCCTCGTCGGGGAGGTCGCCGGATTCGTGCTGTCCGGCCCAGAGGCACCGACCGTGTACGTCAGCGGCGACAACGCCTCCCTCGACCTCGTCGCCCGGATCGCCGAGCGGTTCGCCGTCGACGTCGCCGTCCTGTTCGCCGGAGCGGCGAGGACCCCTCTCGTCGGCGACGCCTACCTGACCCTCACCAGCGCGCAGGCGGCCGAAGCCGCCCGGATCCTCGGCGCGTCGCACGTCGTCCCGCTGCACTTCGACAGCTGGGGCCACTTCACCGAAGGGGCCGACGCGCTCACGAAGGCGTTCGCGCAGGCCGGGCTCACCGACCGGCTCACCCTCCTGCACCCGGGCGAGCGCGCCGCGCTCACGACCACCTGAACGGCAGCGGCGGACCGCGACGGCTCGGGACGGCTCAGGGACGGTTCGGGACGGCTCAGGGACGGTTGGCACGGCCCGGGACGGTTCGGGACGGTTCGGGACGGTTCGGGACGGTTCGGGACGGCTCAGGGACGGTTCGAGGACGCTTCAGGAGCCGAGGCAGCGCAGGACGGCCGGCACCCGGCGGCTGTAGCCGGTCGTGTGCGACAGCGCGAGCTTGTCGAACAGGGCGTTGACGTGCTTTTCCACCGCGCTCTGCGACACGTGCATCGACTGGGCGATCGAGGCGTTGGTCAGGCCCTGGGCCATGAGTTCGAGCACCTGGCGCTCGCGGGCGGTGAGCCGGGCCAGCGGGTCGGCACGGCTGGTGCGCGCGAGCGGCCGGCGCACCACCTCCGGGTCGAACGCCGTCCCGCCCTCGCCCACCCGCTCCAGCGCGTCCAGTAAGTCGCCGACCTGGGCCACCCGGTCCTTGAGCAGGTAGCCGACCCCGTCGATGCTGCCGCTCATCAGCTCGGTGGCGTACTTCTTCTCGACGTGCTGCGACAGCACCAGCACCTTGACCTCGGGGCGGCGCAGCCGGATCTCCAGCGCGGCGCGCAGGCCCTCGTCGGTGTGGGTGGGCGGCATCCGCACGTCGATCACCACCGCGTCGGGGCTCACGCCGTCCACCGCCTCAAGGAGCGCGTCGGCGTCGCCCACCGCGGCCAGGACGCCGTGGCCCTCCTCCTTGAGCAGCCGCACCAGGCCCTCGCGCAGCAGCGCCGAGTCTTCGGCCAGCATCACGCGCACCGCGACCCCGCCTCGATCACGGCCGGTCCTCTCCTGGCGACATCGCCGTCCTTCACTCGCACGATGCCCACGCTGCCTCCCCGGCGTGCCTGTACGCGTGGCAGCGGCAGATGATGTCCGAATCTCAAATCGATTCGTCCCCTGTGACCTGCTGAAAGCGACCGGGCCATCGTGTGGCCCCGGATTCGCCCGCATGGATTCCCCATATAGGGGGAAGGTCTCCCCAATCCCACGAAAGAGGCACGGTTTGGCAACGAAATCGCCGGTCGCTTCGCGTGGGTGCCGGGGCACCCCGCTCCGGCACGACCGCCGCACCGTTCGGCGGAGACCATCGGATCGAAACGATACGGAGGAACGGTGATGCCGACCAACCCCCACCGCCTGAAAAAGGGACCGATGTCCACACCAGGCGGGCAACGCCGGCGTATCTCCCCACCCATGATCCTCGCGACCACGCTCGTACTGACGGCGTCCGGCGGCATCGGAGCGACGGCCGCGGCCGCCTCCTCCGCTCCCGTCAGCCCGCCCGGCGAGACCGCCGATCCCGTCGTGACGGCCACGGTGACGATCACGCCGCCGGCCGACCAGGCCGAGCCCCCTGCCGACGCTTCCACGGACGCCCCTACGACGGCGCCCACTCCCGAGGTGCCCATGGTGGGCCCGTTCCTCGGCGCGCTGCACGGCGAGGTCGTCGTGCCGACCAAGGACGGGTGCGGCACCGTCACGGTGTTCACCCAGACCGGGCAGGCCGTCGCCGTGACGGACGACTCGATCACTGTCAGGAGCCAGGACGGCTTCGAGCGGTCGTACGCGATCGGCGACTCCACTCGGGTGCTCACCGCCCGCAGGGGTGGCGAGATCCGTCAGGACGCCTGGATCTCGGTGATCGCGACCGTCCAGCCCGGCACGCCGACGCCCACCCCACCGGTCCCGACGCCGGTGCCGTCCGCCCCGCCGTCGGCGCCCGAAGCCACACCACCCGAGGCGACACCACCCGAGGCGACACCGACGGCACCGGAGACCACACCCTCGGCTCCTCAGGACACACCGACGCCTCCCGAGGCCTCGCCGACGCCCCCAGAGGAAGGCACGCCGCCGTCCTCCGAGAGCACGCCGACGCCTGCGGAAAGCACCCCCGCCCCTCCGGCCGAGACCACGACGGCTCCCCCCGGCGAGGCGAGCTCCACTCCCCCGCAAACCGAGGAGACGACACCCGCCGCCCCTCAGGGGGAGACGGCGGCGGCCGCCTACGTCTTCGACCTCTCGCGGCCGAGCAAGCGGCTGTGGTATCTCGGCAAGAGTTCCCCGTACTCGCTGAAGTGGCACTCGGGGAAGCCCACCTGGCGCGCGCCCAAGCCGTGCCCGACGCCGACGTTCGTCCCCACAGAGCCGCCGGCCACGACGCCCACGGAAACCCCCACGGAGACCCCGGCTCCCACCGAAAGCGCGGTCCCCACGGAGAGCGCGACGCCCTCCACCGAGCCCACGCTCACGGACACGCCGGCCCCGGCTCCCAACTCCTGACCACTTCCGACTCCTGACAGTGCGGCCGGCCCCAGCCTCCCGGCGAGGGCCGGCCTCTCACTGCTCGAACCGCGCGTCAGGGAACCGCCGCACGAGGCGAGCGCCGACGGCTTATTGCAAATAATTCGCAATAGCAAGAGGATTGCGTTCCATCCGAAGTCGTGGCGAGCCGATGCCGCTCGCCACGGCGTACGGCCGGTCGGTCTTCCCGGAGGAACGCATGGACGAGCACGCGGGCGCGGCCCCGCTGCGCCGGATACTCGCGCTCGCCGCGCCCGCGCTCGGAGTCCTGGCCGCCGAGCCGCTCTATCTGCTCGTCAACACGGCGATGGTGGGCCATCTCGGCGCGGTGCCGCTCGCGGCACTGTCGGTCGGCGGCATCGTGCTGGCGCAGATCTCCTCGCAGATGACGTTCCTGTCCTTCGGCACGACCGCCCGCGCCGCCCGGCTGCACGGCGCGGGCCGCCGGGCCGACGCCGTGGCCGAGGGGGTGCAGGCGACCTGGCTCGCGGCGGTCGCCGGGCTGGTGATCACCGTGGCGGGACAACTGCTCGCCACGCCGGTCGCCCATCTCCTCACGGGTGACGGCCGGGTCGCCGACGCCGCGGCGAGCTGGCTCAGGATCGCCCTGCTCGGTGCCCCGCTGATCCTGATCACGATGGCCGGGAACGGCTGGATGCGCGGCGTGCAGGACATGCGGCGCCCGCTGCGCTACGTGCTCGTGGGCAACGCGATCTCCACGGCGCTGTGCCCGGCGCTGGTCTATGGGCTCGGCTGGGGCATCGACGGCTCGGCGGTCGCCAACGTGGCCGGGCAGGCTGTCTCCGCGATCCTGTTCGTGCGGGCGCTGCGGACCGAGGGCGTGCCGCTCGCTCCGGCGCCGGCCGCGATGCGGGCCCAGCTCGGTCTGGCACGCGACCTGGTGCTGCTCGGCCTGGCATTCCAGGCGTGCTGGGTGTCGGCGACGGCGGTCGCCGCGCACACCTCCGCCGCGGCGGCCGGTGCGCACCAGGTGGTGTTCCAACTGTGGATGTTCCTGGCCTTCGTCCTCGACGCGCTGGCCATCGCCGCGCAGGCGCTGGTCGGGGCCGCGCTCGGCGCGAACGACGCGGAACGGGCGCGCCGCCTGGCCTGGCAGGTGACCGGCTGCGGGCTGGTCTTCGGCACCCTGCTCGGCGTGGTGTTCGCGGCGCTGGCCGGTCTCCTCCCCCGCGTGTTCACCGGCGACCCGACGGTGCTGGCCGAGATGCCCGGCGCCTGGTGGTTCTTCGTCGCGCTGCAGCCGGTCGGCGGTGTCGTGTTCACGTTGGACGGGGTGCTGCTCGGCGCCGGGGACGCGGCATATCTCCGCACGGCGACGGCGAGCGGGGCGGTGCTGGGGTTCCTGCCGGTGGTGTGGGCCTCGCTGCGATTCGGCTGGGGACTCGTGGGGATCTGGTCGGGGTTGTCGGCCTTCCTGCTGATTCGAATGATCACCGTGCTGGCCAGGCTGCGCTCCGGCCGCTGGGCGGTGCTCGGCGCCGTACGGTGATCCACCCGCCCCGGCGGACGCGGTCTCGGGGGACGCAGGCTCGGCAGACACAGTCCCGGTGGGCACAGGCTCGGCAGACACAGTCTCGGCAACACTGGCTCGACGGACGCGGTTTCGGCGGATACGGGCCGCGGCCCGGGGACGGCCTACGCGCCCCTCCACGCACACCGCGTACGCGCCGTCGTGGAGGGGCAGGTCGTTCCGCAGGCCGTCAGACCGTCTTCTCGCCGACTCAGCCGAACGATGCGGGGAAGGCGCCGCCACAGTGGCCCGCGACGCAGACGTCCCAGAGGATGTCGTCGAGGTCCGCGCTGGAGCAGCCCCGGGAGCAGCCGCTTCCGAAGGAGTCGGTCAGGAAGGGCGCCGTGTGGAAAGCGGAGTTTTCGAAGGTGTTGTTGAACCCGGCGTCGAATTCGTTGGACGGGTTGCTCCAGCCCCAGCCGGTCGGGGTGGTCGAGGCGCTCGCGGCCGTGGCGCCCACGGCGAGGGCACCACCACCGAGCGCGGTGGAAAGGGCGAGTCCGGCGATGACCTTCTTGAGCTTGGGCATTCAGTCCCCCTCTAAAGGATCAACTGCCTAATATGTGCGCCATTCCTGAATTAATAGGAATAGCGCTTAATGACCGTTAAGCGGTCATTGCCCCACGGCGTCATTGTTTCCGGACAGAACGGGCGACAAACGGCGATCTACGGTATTTAATGCCTATTGTCCCATTCAGGGCCTTCATGGCGCGCTCATGCCGCATTTGTCCCTTAATGTCCGATTTTGTGAGCAGCCTCCGCCGGAGGATGGCAGGCGTCGTCCGATCGCAGCCTGCCGTTCAGCGCGTCCCTGAGCGCGTCGGAGAAGTAGCGGAAGTCGGGCGCCGCGCCCGACGTGGTCGTCGCCACCGGGAGCAGGCAGGATCGGAACACCTGGCTGAACGTCGCGTAGTAGGCGGACATGGGACGCGGCCTCGCGTGCTCCACCGCCTGGCGGACCTCACCGGCGAACCTCGCGAGTTGACCACCCGTGATCTCGGTGTCCCGCTCGGCCTGGCGGGCCGCGCCGTCACCGCCGTCGGCCGTGAGCTGCCCGCAGGTCCGCGCGGTCCCCGAGCTCTCGTATCGCTCGTACAGCGCCGTGACCACCGGCGGATAGCCGGCGCAGGCGAACAGCCTCTCCTGGACCTCCTCGGAGATCAGGTAGTAGATGAGCTCCCTGGCCTCCTCCTTGTGCGGCGAGTCCTTGGCGATGGCGAGGTCGACGCCGCCCAGCACGCCGGTGCCCGGGAACGAGAGCACCTGGAACTTCAGCGACCCGTCGTCGTCGCGCATCAGCGGGTCGGTGGCCAGCCGGTTGAGGCGAACGGCCAGTTGCGCATGTAGCCCACGAGGCCCGTACGGAACGCCTGCAGGCTGCTCTCCTCCCGTAAGACGCTCTCGTTGCTCGGCGTCCGCGCACCGTCGCCGACCGTGAACAGCGCCTCGCGCCAGGCGCGGAGCGCGTCCATCACCTTCTCGCCGTTGCCGTCCTGGTCGAGGACGACGTTTCCCTTGTCGTCGAAGACGACGTCGTCCCGCGACGCCTTCCCGCTCCGGGCCGAGAAGATCGCTTCGAGCAGGTTGACGGTGCCGCCCTCATAATCGTCGAACTGCGCCGCATAGCCGTGCGCCTTGGCCAGTTCGAGGAACCTCTTCGTGTCCTGCGGCGGCGCCGGCACGTCGGTGCGCCGGTAGAGCAGCGGAGCGTCGGCGGCGAACGGCACCGCGAACTGCTCTCCGTCGACCCGGCCGGTCTCCAGCGACTCGCGCAGGAAGTAGCGCTCCGGGAGGGCGCCCAGCTTGCCGGGATCCAGCTCGAACTTCTCGAGATAGCCGTTCCTGGCGAACTCGGTGATGTAGGCGACATCCAGGAGGAGCACGTCATAGGCGCAGCGCTTCGACTGCGCCGCCGCGGCCAGCTCGGAACGCTGCTCGTCGGACGACTCGGAGATCTCGACCAGCGTCGCCTTCAGCGGCTTCGTCTTGAGCTTGCGCTGCTCGTCGTTCCACGCCTTGATCACGTCGTGGCGTACGCCGCCGGCACCGATCTCCGCCCCCGTCCCGATGATCAGGTCGTCGGGGCGCCCGGGGCAGGCGCCCTGCGCGGACGGCGCCCCGGAGTGCTGGCTCACCACGATCACGAACACCGCGCCCGCCAGGAAGCAGGCCGCGGCGAGCCTGAGATGGAACCTCGTGAAGCGTTCGTACCAGCGGCTCCAGAACGACCCGGCGGGACCCGCCGCCATCACGACCACTCCCTGAACTGGAAGATCATCCGTCCGAGCGCTCCCGCGACGTCCGTACCGGCCGTGTCGTCGCACACGACGTGTTTCACGACTGGTTCGGACGGCCCGGAGGTGTCGTTGGACGGCCGCATGGAGCGAGGGGTCTCCAGCCCGTCCGGGCACCTCCCGCCGAACGTGAGGATGTAGAGGTTCGACACGTCCGCGGCCTTCTCCAGTGCGCGCCTGATGGACCGTGCCGCGTTCCCCGGGCCGGGCTCGTCGTTGAACGGGCCGCCGTCGGTGATGACGGCGAGCGAGTTCGCCGGACGGCTCAGCCCGCCGATCAGCGCGGAGATGGGCTCGTCGAAGCCCGACTGCCTGTCGTCCGCGATCCACCGGAGGACCTCGCCGTAGCCCCCCGGGCCCTCCCCGCCGCCGCCGTCGCCCTCCCCCGCCATGGGCGCCTTCGAGGTCCCCTTGTCGTCGGCGAAGAACTTGCCCGCCGAGACCTGGTCGGTGTCCGTCAGGATCTGCCTGACCTCCGCCAGGGCGTCGTGCAGGGCGGAGGCGGACGCCGTGGGAGAGCGGGCCATCGATCCCGATCCGTCGATCATGATCTGGAGATCCACCCGGTGACCCGGCCGGGCGGCGTCCGCGGATATCCGGGCCGGGTACGACGGCTGCGGTCCCTCTCCCGAGGGCTCGAACAGCTTGTTGTGCGCGAGCCACGTGACGAAGGCGTCCAGCGCCGCCCGCCGGGCCGGGTCGTCCGACCAGTTGATCTCCACGAACGGATAGTCGAGCGTGGGCAGGTCCACTGAGGAGACCGCCGTCAGCGCCGCCCGGCCCGCGAGCGGGTTGTGCGCGCATCCCTCGATGCCCATGTCGCCGCCCCGGTTGTATTCGTCGGCGGTGTGCGACGGGACCAGCGCCACCAGCTTCGCCCAGTCGCCGGCCTCCTCCTGGCCGGCCTTCAGATGGCACAGCAGGGCGTTGGCGCTGTTGTCGAACGTCGCGCGCAGTCCGGTGCCGCCGGGCTCGGGTCCGGCCCGGCTCAGCGTCGTGGCCACGATCGCGCCCGAGGTGGAGAACGCGGGCTGCGGATAGACGAGCGACATGCCCTTGCTCCGGGCCCGCTGCACGATCTCGGCGAGCGGATAACCGGCGCTCTCCAGCTCGCCGGTGAGAAGGTCGTTCTTCGCGGCGCCGAAAACGGCGATCGCCATGTGGTCCGTCCCCACCTGCTCGTCCCTCTTGTGCAGGAGAGAACGCAGGCTGCTCGTTTTCCCTGGTACACCGCCGTTTTTCGTCGTTTCCTCGACCGACACGTCCTGGACGACGAGGTCGAACTCCGCGGAACTGGTGGGAATCCACGCGTCCGGAGTCAGGCCGAGCATCCGGCGATAGGGTTCGTCATTCTGCAGCGAATCGTCTCGTAGCCATTCATTGCGAAAGCCGTACCGCATTTCCTCGATCGTGGGCGCGGCGCCGACCGCGATCCGGACCGGTGCGCACCCGTCCGTCCGCTGCTCCTTCGTGTACGCCTCGGCCCTTTCCCGCAGCGCCGTCACGTTCTCCGGAGCGGTGATGACGCGCAGCTCTCGCGGAGGCTCGCACGCGCCGGACGGCGTCACCACCTTGACGACCACCAGCCCCACCAGACCGGTGAACGCGCCCAGGCACGCGGCGATGTAGCCGACCGCGAGGGGCACCAGCAGCCGGCCCGCCCAGCTACGCAGCCCCTGGGGCCACTGGATCCGGTGGAAGGGCCACAGGGCCACCGCGGCGACGGCCGCCGCCCACCGGCCCGGTGTCCTGACCCTGCCCCGCCACAGCGGATAGCAGCAGATGATCACGATCGCCCCGACGGACGCGGGAACGGTGATGAGCGGAGACACCGGCGCCTGCTCGATGAACCTCTGCAGGCTGTTGGAGAAGGGCGCCGCCGCCGCCGTCGCCACCAGCGTCGCCACGGAGGTGACCGCCGCGGTCAGCGCCGTGGTGACCAATCCGGATCGACTGTTGGAGTGCCGATCCTGCTTGTTCCGCTTTTCTTCGTCTATATCCGGACTTTCTCCAGAGGATCGATCCGGAGTTTCTCCTGATGGGGGCACGGGGGCGGACATGAGGACGAGCCTGTTCGACGGGCTGGACGATCCGGCCCGGGCCGGATCACGAAAGATCGACCCCTATTGTGCGCGGCGCTGTCAGGAAATGTAACCCCTTCCTTACAAACAGCCACCGCATCGCTGCTCAGCGTTGTGCGGATCGAGGTCTTCAGCCCGCGCGCAGGAGGGTGACGAGCTCCTGCGCGACGTCGAGGAACCGCTGCCGCGAAGAGGTCGTCGTCTGCACGTCGACGAACGCCTCATGGGCCCCGGCCTCGGCCAGGGTGAGCAGATAGTCGGCGACCTGCCGTACGGTGCCCACACGCGGCACCTCGTCGGCGGGCGCCGGGGAGTCGGTGATCTGCGGGTTGACCCGCACCACCATGCGCAGCGCGGACAGGTCGCGGCCCGCGCCGGACGCGGCCCGCAGCGCGATGTCCCACAAGGCGGTCAGGTACGGCATGGGCATGGCCGTGCCCAGCCAGCCGTCGGCCCGGCGGCCGACCCGGTCCAGCGCCGGAGGCGTGAAACCGGCGAGCAGGACCGGCGGACGCGGCCGCTGGCAGGGCTTGAGGTCGATCCGCGACGGCGGCACCGTCCACAGCGCGCCCTTGTGCTCGACCACCTCACCGGTCCAGACGGCCTCCAGCACGTCGAGCGTCTCCTCCAGCCGGGCTCCCCTCCCCCGCCAGGGCACCCCGGCCGCGGCGTACTCGTCACGAAGCCAGCCGAGACCGATGCCGACATCCAGCCGTCCGTGGCTGAGCAGGTCGAGCGAGGTCAGCGTACGGGCGAGCAGGACGGGCGGCTGCCACAGCGCGTTGAGCGTGCTGGTCCCCAGCCGGATCTCGCGCGTGCCGACCGCGGCCAGGGTCAGTGCGGTGAGCGGGTCGAAGAACGTCCCGAACGCCTCGGGGATCGTCCCTCCTCCCGGGTACGGGTCGCTGGGCGCCAGCGGAAGCAGGATGCGGTCGCCCGCCCACAGGCTGTCGTAGCCCATCACTTCGAGTGCCGTGCTCGTCTGCCGGATGAAATCCGGATCGGCGAACGCGCCGTACTGGGGGACCGCGTATCCGAGTCGCATGAGCGCATCCTTCGCATCGCGCCGGTTGAGGTTCGCCCTCGTCGGGCGTCGGCGGAGACGCCGGGAAAGCCCGCCTGCGGAAAACCGGGCAAGACCGGCTTGTGCCCACGAGCGCCCCACGACTGGGGGTTACCTGTGGCCCGTTGCCGAAACCGGCGGGGTGCAGGTTCCTGCCCGCCGCTCCGCGTACCGCTCCGTGGGCCGCTCTGTGCGCCGCTCCGCGTACCGCTCCGTGGGCTGCTCTGTGCGCCGCTCCGCAGGCCGCTCTGTGGGCCGCCGCGCGTGTCAGTCGTCGACTGTCGCAGCGGTCGGGGCGGCGGGCGTACGCCCGGCCCGGCGGCCTGTCGCGAAAGCCGACCGGGCCGGAGCGAGGCTCGATCTTGAAATATCGCAATAAAACGTCGTGAGCGTTCGCCGGGGCATCCGGCGAGCACGCCGGCGGCGGCCTGGAAGACCCATGGCCACGCCGGTCCGCGCTCCAGACGCTCCGGCGAACGCTCCGGATGCTCCGGCGAACGCTTCGTGTGCGCGGCGTGTGCGGCTCAGACGCCGGCGGTCGCCTCCGCGCGCGGGGCGGCCTGCTCCGCGACCTTCTCCGCGGCTTCCGCCACGGCCGCCTCGGCGGCGGCGTCCTCGGCAGCATCCTCGGTGGAGGCATCAGGGTGCGCCGCGATGAACTGCTCGATGACCTCGTCGGCCATCTTCCCCCGCGCGGGCACGTCGAGCCCCTGCTCGCGGGCCCATTCGCGTACGTCCGTCAGGGTGTAGCCGCGCAGCCGCGGGGAGGTGTCGGCGGCCTTCTTGGACCGCGACGCCTGCTTCACCTCACGGGCGTTCTCCAGCACTTCCTCGATGAACGCGAGAGCCTCGCTCAGCCGCTGGTGGTTCGCGTCGGACAGGTCGATGGCGAAGGTCCGGTTCAGCAGCGGGAACTCCCGTCTCGCCACATCGTCGCCCTCGGAGTGGTCGAGGTCGTCAACCAGTATTACCTTCTGCGCCACGTGCAGCCCTTCCAGGGTGGATCTCCGTCTATCTGGACCGTGGCATCCTACTGGTGCTCGCGTCACCGGCCCGCGTTTCCGGCCGCCTCGGCCCCAGCACGAGCGCCACAGCGGCGATGCCATACGCGACGTCGCGAGCACTGCCAAGGGCAGCCATGCGGTCGAGGTCATGGGCGTTCCACTCGGCCACCCAGGTCTCGGCGAAGGCGTGCGCCCGGTCAAGATCCATGACCTGATCCAAGCACATGCCGACGCCTCAGCGTCTGCGCCTCCGCCCGCCCGTGCGGCCCCCGGGCACCGGGTCGCCCTCGGCCACGCGGCGGAGGGTATCCGTAGCTGCGCGAACCGCACGAGGAAAGGCCAAGGCTGTGGATAACCGGCCGAGGAGACGGCGTTCAGGCGACAGCGCTCAGGAGCCGGTATGCAGGCGGCGGTGCAGTGCGCGGACCTCGTCCACCAGCGCGGGCACGGGCCCGGCGACCCGCACGCCGGGCGCGACCTCGTTGACCGGGAGCGTCCGCACCGGCGGGGGCGGCACGTCCCACTCGGCCAGCCATCGGGCGAGCTGCGCCGACGACGCCACGTAGGCGATCCGCCCCAGCCCCACCCACGCGTGCGCCGCCGCGCACATCGGGCAGTGCTCGCCGGAGGTGTAGACGGTGGCCTTCGCGCGTTCCTCCGGCGTCATGTTCGCGGCGGCCCAGCGTGCCAGCTCGAACTCGGGGTGCCGCGTGTGGTCGCCGCCCGCCACCCGGTTGCGGTCTTCGGCCAGCGCCTTCACGTCCCCGGAGACCAGGACCGAGCCGAACGGCTCGTCGCCGGCCTCCAGCGCCTCCTTCGCCAGCTCGACACAGCGGCGCAGGTGCCGCAGTTCCTCAGAAGTCGGCTCGTACGTCATGATCGAAACGGTAGCTCCGGGCGGAGCGGATAGGCGAAAGGCATGCCGGAGGGGCATCTGGTCCACCGCTACGCGGACGAGCAGCACGAGGCGCTCGCCGGGCGCGTGGTCAGGGCCACGAGCCCGCAGGGCGGGTTCGACGCACGGCCGTACGACGGCAGGGTCGTGGAGGGCGTCGAGGCGCTGCTCTTCCTCACCGGCCTCGATCCCGGCGCCCGCGACATCGGCGCCGAGGCCGCCGGGCGGCTGTGGGACACCGCGGTGCGCCATCTCGCGCTCGGCCGGGACGCGGGGCAGGTGGTCAGCGACCCCGGCGCGCCGGACGGGCGGTGGGTCTACAAACGGGAGCGCTGCCGCCGCTGCGGGGCCGCCGTACGGACCTGGACGCTGGCGTCGAGAACGGCGTACGCGTGCCCGGCCGACCAGCACCTGCATGCCATCTGACCTGGGAAGTCATGCGTTCGACAGGGTGTTATATCCAGGTGAACGAAGGCCGGAGACTGCTGGACATCCGCCGCATCTACGTCGAGCCCGCCGCGGCCGAGCTGCCGCGCGGCAAGGAGATCCTGGAGCGGTTCCCCGAGGCCGAGCGGATCGAGATCGAGGCCCACCACCGCATCCCCGAGCTGTACGGGGACGAGGCGAACGTGGCACGCTGGGTCAGGATCAAGACCGAGGCGCTGGTCCTGGGGGTCAAGAAGTCGCTCACCGCGCGGCCGAACGGCCGGTCGAGCGACTTCATCGCGCCCTCGACGGCCAACGGCTGCGCGATGGCCTGCGCGTACTGCTATGTGCCGCGCCGCAAGGGCTACAGCAACCCGATCACGGTGTTCGCCAACATCGAGCAGATCACGGGCTATCTCGCGCGGCACGCCCGGCGGCAGGGGGTCAAGCCCGAGCCCGACCAGGTGGACCCGCACGCCTGGGTCTACGACATCGGCGAGAACTCCGACTGCTCGGTGGACGCGACCGTCTCCGACAACGTGCGCGATCTCGTCGATCTCTTCCGCGAGCTGCCGAACGCCAAGGCGAGCTTCGCCACCAAATACGTCAACCGCGATCTGCTCGGCTGGGATCCGCGAGGCCGTACGCGTGTCAGGTTCAGCTTGATGCCCGCCGCCGACGCCAGGCTGCTGGACATCCGCACCTCGCCGGTCGCCGACCGCATCGCGGCGGTCGGCGACTTCGTCGAGGCGGGATATGAGGTGCACGTCAACTTCAGCCCGGTGGTCGTCCGCGACGGCTGGCTGGAGGACTGGGCCGAGCTGCTCGGGCAGCTCGACGACGCGCTGAGCCCGGCCGCCCGTGCCCAGCTCGCCGCCGAGGTCATCTTCCTCACGCACAACGACCGGCTGCACGAGGTCAACCTCGGCTGGCATCCCAAGGCCGAGGAGGTGCTGTGGCGTCCCGACCTCCAGCAGCCGAAGCGCTCGCAGACGGGCGGCTGGAACGTCCGCTACAAGACCGGCCACAAGGGCCGCTACGTCACCGCGCTCACCGGCCTGATCGCCGAGAAGATCCCGTACTGCCGGGTCCGCTACGCCTTCTGAGCGCGGCCGTCATCCGGGGGTCACCGTCGCGTCGCGGTCAGCACCACCGTGACGTACGACATCGTGAAGCCGCCTCCCATCGCGTCGATCGCGGCCCCGACACCGGCGAGCACCTCGGGCAGCGCGTCGGGCGGAAGCCGCGTGAGGGCGCCGGACGTCGGCATCTGGTCCAGCCACTCGTCACGCGTGTAGTAGCGCTGCCAGTCGTAGCGCCACTCCTCGACGTCGCCGAACGCGCCCGCGTCCCCGATCCCGTCGGCGGCCTTGGTGAACAGCGGCCGGTAGCCGTCGAGGGCCGACTTCACCGGCCGGTCCTGCGACGGGAAGCCGGACATCACCCGCCTGAAGACCTCGGCGTTCGCCTCCGCCACGACCGCCGGGGGCTCGAACACGTGCCAGAACAGCGCCAGCCGGCCGCCGGGACGCAGCACCTCGGCCGCCTTGGCCGCACCGGCGACCGGATCGATCCAGTGCCAGGCCGTCGCGGCGACGACCGCGTCGAACGTACGGGCGGCGGGCTCCCATGCCTCGAAGGTCGCCACCTCGACGTCGAGCCCCCTGCGGCGGGCGAAGTCGGCCATCCGCGCGTCGGGTTCGACGCCGAGCACCGTGCAGCCCGCCGCCTGGAACTGCCGGGCCGCGATGCCGGTGCCGCAGCCGACGTCGAGCACGTCGGGTCCGGGGCTCTCGGCGACGATCCGTTCGATCATCGTGTCGGGATAGGGCGGCCGGGTCCGGTCGTAGCGCTCGGCGTCCACGCCGAACGACTCCGCCATGTCTCTGGCCTTGTGTGATTCGTTCTCGGAAGCTGAAGTGGGCATGCGCCCACTATGAGTGGGCAAGTGCCCACTCGTCAATTCGGATAATCTCGACGCACGGACAGGAGGGATGGAACGGTGCCGACAGGGGTTGCCCTCCGCGACGCGCGGGAGCAGTTGTTCGAGGCCGCGGAGCGCGTCCTGCTCCGCGACGGGGTGAGCGGGCTGACCAGCAGAGCGGTCACCACCGAGGCTGGCTGCGCCAAGGGCGTCCTGCACCGGCACTTCGCCGACTTCGACGCCTTCCTCGCCGAGCTCGTGCTCGACCGCATCGCCAGGCTCGACGCCGAGGCCGACGCCCTTCGCCGCGCCGCCGGGACAGGCACCGTGATCGGCAACCTCACGACCGTGCTGACCGACCTGTTCGGGTCGGTCGCCATGGCGGTCGTCGGCCTGATCATCTCCCGCGACGCCCTGCGCGCCCGGCTGCGTCAGGCCAGGCCGGGCCCCGGCCTCCCGCTCCTGACGGAGGCCGCGGCCATGCTGGCCTCCTACCTCGCCGCCGAGCGCGACCTCGGCCGCATCGCGGCGGACGCCGACGTCGACACGCTCGCCCCCACGCTGCTCGGCGCCTCACACCTGCTGTTCGCCGACCGGGACGGCGGCCCGCCGCAGGCCGACGCGGTACACAAGATGGTCACCACGGTCGTCGCCGGCGTCGTACGGACCGGGTCTCGGGCGTAGGAAGCCACCCCCTTCTCCGACAAGGTCACCGCGAACCGGGCTCGAACTCCCCGGCCCTGACGCCGCCGAGCAACGCGGCCCACCCGGCCGGAGCAGCGGCAACGCCTCCACGCGGACAGCGTCGAACACTTCCGCGGCGGCAACGTCCTCCCGATCGCTCGTGGTCAGCCCCCCGTACGGCCGTCTCCACGTACGCCGCCTCGGGCGGGTAGCGTGATCAGACGTGACGAGGCTGGCGCTCTTCGATCTGGACAACACACTGGTCGACCACGACGAGGCATTCCGCCGGTGGGCCGAGGAGTTCGCGGACGACCACGGCCTGGACGCCGAGGCGGTCGAGCGGCTCGTCGCCCTCAACGGGCACGGCTACCTGCCACGCGAAGCGCTCTTCGCGCAGGTGAAGGAGGATTTCGGGATCGACGGCCAGGTCGAGGACCTTTACGCCGCGTACCGGCGCCGGATGCCGCGCCTCGCCCGCTGCCCGCAGCAGGTGCGCGACGGCCTGACCCGCCTGCGTACGGCGGGCTGGCGGGTGGCCATCGTGACCAACGGGCGCGCGGACAACCAGCTCGGCAAGATCCGGAGCACCGGCCTCGACGAGGTGGTCGACGCGTGGGCCGTCTCCGGGGCGGAAGGCGTCCGCAAGCCCGAGCGGGGGCTGTTCGAGATCGCCGCGACCCGTGCGGGCGCGAGCCTCGGCGCGGGCGGATGGGTGATCGGTGACCACCCGGTGATGGACGTGGCGGGGGGGCGGGCCATCGGGTTCGCCACGATCTGGATCGACCGGGGCACCTGGGCGGGCCAGGAGCCCGCACCGGACCACACCGTCACCGACGTGACCGAGGCGATCGGCATCCTGCTGTCCGGCGTGGAACACCCGATAGCAGAACGCCGATAGCAGAAGCTCGGCCCTCTGTGACCGGACGCGGCCCCGGCTCTCGGGATCGCCCGGCCTCACCCGGCCAAAGGTCAGCCCAGCAGCGACGCACGCGTGTAACCGGATAAGAGCCCGGCTCCCGGGATCGCCCGGCCTCGCCCGGCCGAGGGCCGGCCCAGCAGCAGGCGCGCGCCGCTTCCTGCGGCCGGACAACGGCCCGGCTGCCGGAATCCGGCTCTGGGTCAGCCCAGCAGCGGTGCGAGGGCCGTCTCCAGGTCGGGCAGGCCGGTGAACAGGACGGCCGTCATGCCGAGCGCCCTGGCCGCTTCGACGTTCTCCGCACGGTCGTCCACGAACAGGCATCGCCCGAGCGGCACACCCGCACGCTCGGCGGCGATCTCGTAGATGCGGGGGTCGGGCTTGACCACGCCGACCCGGGCGCTGCTGACCACCTCGTCGGCGAAGTGGCTCAGGCCCAGCCAGGCGAGATCGTCCTCCAGGTCCAGCGTCGCGTTGGTGACCAGCACGACCGGCACGTGCGCCTGGGCCCGGCGCAGCAGGTCGAGCACGTCCTCGTCCGCCCGGGCGGGCGCCTTGATGAACGCCGTGACCAGCGCGCGGGCCTGTTCCCGCGGCACCTGGAGGGCAAGGGCGGCCTCGGCCGCCTCCGTCCACTGCTCGACGGTGATCTGTCCCAGCAGCGCGGGCCGGTCCACCTCGGGCGCGAAGACGACCTTCGCGGTGGTGCCTTCGGCCAGGCCCATGGCCCGTTCCAGCTCGGTCAGCTCCGACTGGTCGTGGAAGCGGATGACACCGTCGAAGTCACACAGCACCGCGTCGTACGGCCGGGGGTTCGTCACCGCCCATCCATACCACGCGTGGGCCGAACCCCGAATGACATGATCGATGGGTGACGGTCAGACGGCTGCCCCTCCTCGTCCTGTGCGCGGTGCTGTGCGGAGTCCTGTGCACGGCGCTGTCGGCCTGCGGCCTCGTCCACGCCGGCGCGGGCGGCGAGGGCATGCTGGGCGCGGCGGACCTGTACGGCGCGTGGCCCTCCGAGGTGTCCGGCGCGCACCCGCCGCTCGTGCCCGCGCCCTGCCCGGACGAACCGCTCCGCAGCGACGACGACCGCCTGGACACGCGGGCGATCACCGCGAGCATGGCTCCCGGGGGCGGCGACCGCCGCTTCCAGATCTACGACTACGTGGCCGCCTACCGCCCCGGCGGCGCGCAGACGTACCTCGACGAGCTGGGCGAACGGCTCGGACGCTGCCAGGACGAGGAGGATCATTACTCCCTCGTCGCCAGGGACATCGGCGTGCCCGGCACGATGCTGGTGCAGCACGACCGCCTCAATGACGGCACGGAGACGACGGGCGTCTACCTGGTCGGCCGGGCCGGCGACCAGATCGTCTCCGTCCTGGAGAGCACGGGCGGGGACGCCACGCTGGTGAACGAGCTCGGCGTACGGGCGCTGCGCCGCGCTGGCGCGACCGGGGAGGCCACCCCCTCGATCGTCACGCACGAGGACACCACCCGCTGGGTCACCTACGCCGTGTCCACGGTCACCGAGGTACGCGTCTCGCGCGACGGCAGGGTGCTGACGCTCGACGCCCGGGTGCCCGACGGTCCCGACGGCTGCCTGCGGGGGCCGACCGGCAGGCTGGACGGCTTCGAGCCGAAGCTGGTCCGCGTCGACATCCGCTTCGAGTCCCGGCTCCTGATGGCCGGGAACGGCTGCCCCGGCGAGCGTACGGTGCCGGTGGAGGTGCCGCTGCCCAAGCCGCTCGGCGAGCGCGACGTGGTCGTCAACCTCGACCAGCTCTACACCCTCGACCGGCCGGGCCTGCTGCGCCGCTGCGGCGAGCCGGGCTGTCACCCGGCGCCGACGGGCTGCACCTCCGACTCCTACTACCGGGCGGCCAGGGACGCGGACGCGCCGGAGCACAGCTATCACCATGAGCGGGGATGCGACGGGAAGTGGCTCGTCATGGACATCTCGATCAGCGGCGGGCCGGTGTGCGAGAGGCCGGGCGAGTGTGCGGGCGCGTCCCGGGCGACCCGGTACTTCTACCGCGCGACGCCCACCGGCCGGCGGGTGATCGCGGGCACGACCAAGCCCGGGTGCGGCGACGTGCTCACCGCGGAGCCGCGCTTCCCGCGCGAGCTCTGCGCGGCGCTCACCGCACCGTGACCTCGGCCGACCCGGGCAGCCCCGGCCTGAGCACCCATGGACCCGGACGCTCCGACCTGGCCATCCTTGACGACCACACGACCACCCCGGCCGCCTCGACCGTCTCGACCACGAGGCCCCGGAGGCCCCCGTAGGCGGCCGGAGGGCAGGCTCCGTCAGCGCAGCATGTCGAGGGACCGGGCGGTGCCGAGGGAGTCGTCGGCCGCCGTGTGCCGGGGCTCGGCCTCTCCGCGCAGCACCTCGTGGATGTGGCGGATGCCCCAGGAGAACGCGGTGCCCTCGCCCGGCTCGTGCCGGGCGACCAGACGCCCGTCACGCCACACTTCGAGCCCGTCGTGCGGCCCGGGGTGGAACGGGTTGGTCACCCGGATCTCTCCGCCGGTGCCGACCAGGCGGGTGTACGTCGTGAACGGCAGGGCGAAGCTGCAGCTCATCATCAGCCGGCCGGAGTCGAACTCCAGGACCCCGGCGGTCTCGATGTCCACCCCCGCCTCGCCCTTGACCGAGACGGCGTGCCCGGCCACGGCGTCGCCGCCGAACAGCAGGTGCGCGAGCCGTACGGGATAGCAGCCCACGTCATAGAGCGCACCGCCGCCGAGGGCGGGGTCGAGCCGGATGTCCTCGGTGCCCTCCATCGTGAAGGTGAACGACGACCAGATCTCCCGCAGTTCGCCGATCGCGCCGTCGGCGAGCAGGCCGCGCAGCCGGGCCGTCTGCGGGTGGAACGGGAAGACGAACGCCTCCCAGAGCGGCCGGGCCGAACGGCGCGCCACCTCGATGACGTTCCCGGCCTCTTCGGCCGTGAGGCACAGCGGCTTCTCGCACAGGACCGCCTTGCCCGCTTCCAGGGCGGCGATGGTCCACTGCGCGTGCAGGGCGTTCGGCAGCGGGATGTACACCGCGTCGATCGACGGGTCCTCGATGACGGCCTCGTAGCCGCGTACGGCCCGGGTCACGCCGTTCCGCGCGGCGAACTCCTCGGCCCTGGACAGATCACGGCCCGCCACCACAGCGGCCGTGCCCCCGCCGGCCTCACGCAACGCGGGCAGGAACGCCCGCGCGGCGATGCCCGCCGTCCCGAGGACGCCCCACCGGACAGCCCCACTCATACCGCACCCACTCCTTGCCGCCGTTGCCGACATTTCGCCATTCACCGGGGAATGCCTGCCGGGACCGTAGCACAGCGGTATTGATGGGAACTTTTGCCTCCAAAGTCCGATATCGGGAAGCCTGCCGGGTACGTGACCCGCCGACCGGGACGCCGGCGAGCGGATGAGGGACGCACGAAAATGAGCGAGGAAACACGGCGATTCGCCCATCTGCCAACTGATCGGGCGCCCGGACCCGACTACTCGGGGCCCGGAGTCGAGGCGGAGCTCACCGGCCGGATGCCCGAGGGCCGACCCGCCGAGCGACCCCAGCGGCCAGAACGGCCCGAGCACTTCGAACGGCGCGGCGGATCGTATGACGACCTCTACACGGCCCGGGCCTCGTCCGCGCACGGCACGGTGACGTCGGACGACGGCATGCTCGACGTCCACGTCAAGGCGCCGGGCGAGCTGGGCGGCCCCGGCGGGGCGACCAATCCCGAGCAACTGCTCGCCGCGGCGTACGCCTCCTGTTTCCACAACTCGCTCACGCTGGTCGCCGGGAGGCAGGGCGTCAACACCTCCGGCGCCACCGTGGACACCGCCGTCACGTTGCGCAAGCGCGGCACCGCCGACGACTACACGATCGCCACCGACCTGGCCGTACGCCTGCCGGGGGTCGAGCCCGAGACGGCCCGCAGGCTGGTGGAGCAGGCCCATGACGAGTGCCCGTATTCGCGGGCCTTCACGCAGGGCGCCGAGGTGCACGTCCACCTCGCTTGACCACCCGCTACCCGTCCCGGCCGCGGCCGGGACGGGTGCGGAGAGCGGAACGCGCCGCCCTCTGTCTCAGATCCTCTGCCACAGGGCGGGGACGTTCGGCGGCTCCCAGCCCGCGAGCGCCGTGTGGGCCTGGATGCACCGGTACGTCGCACCGCCGTAGGTGACCTGGTCACCCACCTTGTACGCCGTACCGGCGGCCCAGGCGCCCTTGGGAACGGTCGGCGTGGGCGTGGGCGTGCGCGTCGGCGTGGGAGACGGGGTCGGAGTGCGCGTCGGAGTCGGGCTCGGAGTGGGCGTCGGGCTGGGCGTCCCGCCCCCGCCGACCTGGAGGTCGACACAGGCGTAGAACGCGTTGGCGGTGTCGGCGACGTTCCAGATCGCCAGCACCTTCTGCCGGCCCGTCCGTCCGCCCAGGTTCACGGAGTGGCTGACGGTGGCCGGGGGCTGCGCCCCGTGGTCGTCGAAGACGGCGATCCGGGTGCCTCCGATGTAGTACTCCCACGTGCTGGTCGAGTGGCGGGCGGTCAGCGACCACGTGAAGGTGACGGTGTTGCCGACACTGGTGGCCGGCCAGGGCTTGCTCTCGTCGTCGAGCTGGGCGAAGCGGGCGTTGCCGCCGCTGCAACTGCGCAGCCCCTTCGGTCCTTCCACGCTCTGGGGCTCGTAGATGATGTCGCCGCAATTGGGCACGCGGCCCTGGGCGCACATCGCCTGGCGGCTCGCGGGCGACGAGATGTATCCGTGCGCCTGGGCCGGTGAGGCGATGAACACCGTGGCGCCGATACCGATCGTCGCCGTCGCGAGGAAGGTCAGCGTCCTTCGCATGTGTGCTCCTCACTGCTGGGGGGTGGCGCAAATATAAAAGAAAGTTTCCTAACAGTGAAGGCCCAATGACAACGGGAGTCAGGAAGCGGAGGCGGGCCGGCCCAGCATGACGAGGCGACTTGGCAGGGCCCCGAGCGGCTTCCCGCATGCCCTCGTGGTGCACTGAGTTCAGGGGGATGTGCGCCATGTTCAGGGGGATGTGCGCCATGTTCAGGGGGATGTGCGCCATGTTCAGGGGGATGTGCGCCATGTTCAGGGGGATGTGCGCCATGTTCAGGGGGATGTGCGCCATGTTCAGGGGGATGTGCGCCATGCCGCGACGTTCGAGCACGGCCCTGCCGGCACCGGTCAACGGTGTCGCCGCCATGCCGCCGTGTCCGGCGGCGACGTCGATGTGGCTGTTCGCGGATCACCCACTGGCCACCGGCCCGCCCCCGCACAACGACCACACGCCGTGTCCACCCCCACACAAGAGCCGAGCCCCGCACGACGGCCCGCCCCCGCACAAAGGCCGGGCTACGCACAAGCGCCAGGCGCTGTGCCCACCCCCGTACAAGAGCCGAGCCCCGCACAAGCGCCAGGCGCTGTGCCCACCCCCGTACAAGAGCCGAGCCCCGCACGACGGCCCGGCCCCGCACGACGGCCGGGCTACGCACGAGCGCCAGGCGCTGTGTCGGGCCCTGCACAAGGGCTGGGCGCTGTGCAGGACGCCGCACAAGGGGCGGGCGCTGTGCCGGACGCCGTGTCAGCCACCGTGCCTGCCACCGTCTCGTCCACCGCGTCAGACGCTCTGCCGGACGCTGTGTGCGCTCCAACTTGTGCCGGTGCTCCCGGCGTACGGGGACCCGGTGGTGCTCCTGGCGCTGATCTGCGGGGTGCTCCTGCTGGCCGGGACGGTCGCGTATCTCGGCCTCCGCCTGACCGGCCGAATGATCTCGCCGTCACCGGCGCCCCGGACCGAGCCGGACGAGGGTGAGGAGGAGGGCTCGCAGCGGCCGGCCCCGGTGCCCGACGAGGCCGACTGCCTTGCACCCGGCATGAACCGTACGCTCGGGCAACTGGAGGAGGCACTGGAACGGCAGCGCCGTTTCAGCTCCGACGCCTCCCATGAGCTACGCACCCCGATGACCGCCATGCGTACGCAGATCGAGGACGCGCTTCAGGCACCGCAGGAGACCGACGTGACCACCCTGGCCATGGCGCTGCTGCCGAGCCTCGACCGGCTGCAGCGGATCGCGACCGACCTGCTGGCGCTCTCGCAGTTGGAAAGCGACGCGCTGCCCGTCCGGCGGCAGCGGGTGGATCTCGGCAAGCTCGCCGAAGGCGAGCTACAGATGCTGCCCATCACGAAGCGGCTGGTCCCCCTGCTCGACCCGGACGTCGTCGTGCTGGGAGACCCCCACTCGCTCGGCAGCCTCATCAGCAACCTCATCGGCAACGCGCAGCGGCACGCCGCCAGCACGGTCACGGTCACCGTGTGGCGCGAACCACGAGAACCGCGCGAACCCGGGGGATCACCGGACAGATCGCCGGATGCATCACTGAACGGAACGGCCGTGCTCGAAGTGGCCGACGATGGCCCCGGGATCCCCAGCGAGCAGCGGGAGAAGGTCTTCCAGCGGTTCACGCGGCTCGACGCGGCCCGCAGCAGGGACGCGGGAGGAGCCGGGCTGGGGCTGGCCATCGCCCGCCAGGTCGCCCAGAACCACGGCGGCCGGCTGACCATCGAAGACAGCGCCGAGGGGGCGCGCTTCGTGCTGCGGCTGCCGCTCGCCCCCTGAACCCCCGAACCCCCGTATCCCCGCACCCGCCGAACCCCGGAGCCCCAGCACCCGGAATCCCCGAACCGCCGACTTCCGACCCCCGCACCCCATACCCCCGTATTCCCGCACCGCGGAACCCCGGAGCCCCCGAAGCCCCGAACCGCAGAGCTCCGAAGCTCCGTGGCGGGTTCGGCAGAGAACGACCGGGAACGCGTTGACATGACGCGTCCGCGACCTACACTCAAACGAGTGAACGATCGTTCAAGTGTTGTGGATCTCGCGACGGCCGACTCCTGCGCGCTCCCGGTGGTGGACGCCCACCGGGTGGAGACGGTCAGGAGGGCCATGCCGTCCCATGGGACGGTGGAGGACCTGGCACAGGTCTTCGGCCTCCTCGCAGATCCCGGGCGACTGCGGCTGATCGCGGCGCTACTCGAGGGCGGCGAGATGTGCGTCTGCGATCTCGCCGCGGCGACCGGCCACAGCATGTCCGCAGCGTCGCACGCCCTGCGCCTGCTCCGAGTCCACAACGTGGTGAAGGTGCGGCGCGCGGGAAGGATGGCCTATTACCGCCTCGCGGACTCGCACGTGCGGCTGCTGTTCGACCTGGCGATCACGCACATCGGACATGAGGAGAAGGACCGCGACGATGGGTGAAGCCGGTAGGGAGCACGGGCACCACACCGGGACGGGCGACGACCGCGAGCACGGGCACGCGCGCGACCATGACGACGCGCACGGCCGCGGCCGCGGTCGAGACCATGCGCGCGGTGGCGCTCGCGGTGGCGCTCGCGGTCGCGGTCATGGTCATGGACACGGTCACGGGCACGCGGTCAGCGCCGAGGCCGACCGGCGGCTGCTGACCGGCGCGCTGGCGCTCATCCTCGGTTTCATGGCGGTCGAGGTCGTCATCGGCGTCATCGCGCACTCCCTGGCCCTGGTCTCCGACGCCGGGCACATGCTCACCGACGCCATCGCCATCGCCTTCGCGATCATCGCGATGCGGATCGCCGCCCGCCCGCCGCAGGGCGGCTTCACCTACGGCCTGAAACGCGCCGAGATCATCAGTGCCCAGATCAACGGCATCACGCTGCTGCTGCTCAGCGTCTACTTCGTCTATGAGGCCGTATGCAGGCTGATCGAGCCGCCCGAGGTCCACGGCGCGTACGTCGTCGCGACCGGCATCGCCGGAATCGTCGTGAACCTGGCCGCGACCTGGCTGCTGAGCAGAGCCAACCGCGGCAGCCTGAACGTCGAGGGCGCCTTCCAGCACATCCTCAACGACCTGTTCGCCTTCATCGCCACGACCATCGCCGGCGCGGTGATCTGGCTGACCGGCTGGGGCCGGGCCGACGCCCTGGCCGCCCTGGTCGTGGCCGCCCTGATGCTGAAGGCCGGGTGGGATTTGGTGCGCGAGTCCGGCCGGGTCTTCATGGAGGCCGCCCCCGCCGGGATGAACCCCGCGGAGATCGGCCGCAAGGCCGCCGCACTGGAACACGTGGTGGAGGTGCACGACCTGCACATCTGGGAGGTCACCAGCGGCTACCCCGCCATGTCGGCGCACATCCTGGTCGCGCCCGGCGCCGACTGCCACGCCGTACGGCAGGCCGCGCAGCGGATGGTCCACGACGAGTACGGCATCGCACACACCACGCTGCAGGTCGACCACGCCCCGCCCGAGCTTCTCGCGATCGGCGAGACGGCGGCCGGGGCGGCCGAGCCCCACTGTGCGGACGCGCACGGCCCCGCGCACGTCAACGGGCAGACGGCGGCCGGGGAGGGCCGTCCTTCGCAGAGCTGCGCCGCCCGCCGCTACATCAGGTTCCCCAGCGCGAGACGCCTCTCCTGACCCCGGCCCCTCAAGGCTGCCCACCGCCCCGCCGATATATCAGGGTTCCCGAACGCCGGACGCCTCTCCTGACCCCGGCCCCTCAAGGCTGCCCACCGCCCCGCCGATATATCGGGGTTCCCGAACGCCGGACGCCTCTCCTGACGGACCCCCGGCCTCTCCCAGGGCCGCACCGCCGCCACATCAGGTCTCCCAGCGCTGGATGCCTCTCCTGACCGTCGCCCCTTCCGTCCTCGGCGGGTGTGGTGCTCTAGCCAACTGGGGCGAGGGACATGGCGGAATCCGGACGGCAGGCGGAGGCACGGGGAACGGGAGCGCGGACGGTGCGGCCGATTCCCGGACGGCCCTCATCGGGGGGCTGCGCGCGGGCTTCGGCTGACGGGCTCCGTTTGCCAACCGACCTCAGGGGTATCAGGCGCGCATGTTCGCCCCGTCCGACCCGGACGTTCTCGTGCCCACCAGGGGCCTCCCGGGCGCGCCGGCCGTCACGTCGGCCGCCCTCGCGGCGCAGACCGTGTCAGAGACGGCATGGGCGCGCTGATCGAGGGCGTACGCCGCGTCGCGGTGCTGCGGGCCAACGCCCTGGGCGACCTGGTGCTCGCGATGCCCGCCCTGGAGTCGCTCCGCCGGGCCTACCCGGGGGCCCGGCTGACCCTCCTCGGCACCCCCTGGCACGCCCGGTTCCTGGACGGCAGGCCGGGGCCGGTCGACGACGTCATCGCCCTGCCCCCGATCTCCGGGGTGTCGACGACGGACGGCGGCTACCCGGCTCCGGAGACGCTGTTCAAGGAACTGCGCGAGCACCGGTTCGACCTGGCCGTACAGATCCACGACGGCGGGCGCCACTCCAACCCCTTCGTCAAGGCGATCGGCGCCCGCGTCACGGCCGGTCTGTGCACGCCGGACGCCGTACGGCTCGACCGGTGGGTGCCGTACGTCCACTACCAGCACGAGACGCTGCGCTACCTGGAGGTGGCCGCGCTGGTCGGCGGGACGGCCGAGGCGTACGAGCCGAGCATCGCGGTGACCGACGCCGACCACGCCGAGCTCGCCCGCGTGTACGGCGAGCCGCCTCCCGGCCTGGTGGCGCTGCATCCGGGGGCGAGCGACCCCCGGCGGCGCTGGCCGGCGCGGGCCTTCGCGGAGGCGGCCGACCGGCTCGGCCGCCCGGTCGTGATCACGGGCGTCGAGAGCGAGCGGGAGGTGGTCGAGGAGGTCACGGCGGCGATGCGGCGGCCCGCCGTCACGGCGGTCGGCACGCTCGGCATCGGCGGCCTCGCCGCCCTGTACGAGCGCTGCGACCTGGTCATCTCCAACGACACCGGCCCCCGCCACCTCGCCGCGGCGGTCGGCACGCCCACAGTCGGCATCTTCTGGTGCGGCGATCTCATCAACTCCGGGCCCTTCGGCCGGGCTCTCCACCGGCCGCTGGTCTCCTGGACGGAGCGGTGCCCGGTCTGCGGCGTGAACGGCCACGATGCGCGGCCGCCGCGGTGCCCGCACGACGAGTCGTGGGTGGCCGACGTCCCGGTCGACGACGTGGTCGAGCAGGCGGAGGACCTGCTCCGCCACCAGAGCCGGACACCCTGACGACCAGACGACCAGCGGACGCCTCCGCGACCGGCAGGACGCCTCGAATCAGCGGGACCGCCCCGGCAATTCAGCAGGACGCCTCGGGTCAGCGGGACGCCGTGACGACCAGCGGGGCTGCCCCGACAACCAGCGGGACACCGGAGGCTCCCCGGTGGCGAAGACGACCCGCGCCGCGAGGAAGCCGATCCGGCTGTCGTCGGACGGCCGGATCACGCCGGTGGACGTCAATGTCTGCGTGTACGACCGGCCGCACCGCATAACCCTGAATCGGCCGCGCCGTACGACCCTGAACTGTCACGCCGACGCCATCACCCCGGCCATCATCGCCGGCCGGCCGCGGTGACCGTACTCCCCCGGTCGTAGCGGCGTACGCCCCTGATGCGACGGCGGTAGCACCGGGAGCCTCCCGGCGTGCGACGACGCCGAGGCCCGCCGGCGGCACGATCGAGACACCGCCCGGGGGACGGACGGTGCCCGGGTCCCCGTACTCCCCCGGCGGTAGCCGACGTGTCTCTCGACGAGGGACGACACCGCCGGCCGCGTGGGACACGATCCCCGTGACTCCGGAATTCCCCCGCGACCGAAGGGAGCAAAAACATGCGAAAGGTATACACGGCATTAGCGGGGCTGCTACTCGCCGCCGCCGTCCTCCAGATGTACCTCGCGGCCGTCGGCGCGTTCGACAAGCCGCAGGACGACTCCTCGTTCAGCCTGCACAGCATGAACGGCATGATGGTCATCCCGATCCTGTCACTGGTGGCCACCGCCGCCGCGGCGGCCGCCAAGGCGCCGGGACGCCAGATCGGGCTGACCATCCTGCCCGTCGGCCTCGTCATCGTGCAGTCGCTGATCATCGCGCTGGGCGGCCTGTTCGACGACAGCACCGGCAACACGACGCCGGTCTCCCTGGCGATCCTCGGTCTGCACGCCATCAACGGCATGGCCATCCTCGGCGTCTGCGGCATGGTGTTCCGTAACGCACGGCGGCTCATGTCGGCCGGGCCCGCCTCGTCGGAAGCCGCCGCGGAGGGCCGTCCGGCTCGCGCATCATGACGACCGACCTGCTCATGGCGCTCGACCTGCTCGTCTCGGTGCTGACCGCGGCGACGTGGGTGGGCGCGGGCGTGACCGCCGCGGCCCGTCGTCCGAGGACGGCCACGGCCCTGTTCGCGGTCGCTCTTGTCGCGTCCCTGGCCCGGGTCTGGTCCGTCCTCGCCCTGGCCGGGGCCGGCTGGTGGTTCGTGCAGGAGAAGATCACCCTCGCGCTGCCACTTCTCGTCGCGGCGAGTCTCGTGGCCACCGCGCTCGCCGGGCCGCGCCTGCTTCGGGCGGCCCGGCGGGCGGACACGGCGTCGCGCGACGCCGTCAAAGCGCCCGTGGTCGTGGTGCCGCTGCTCGGCGCGGGGTACGCCGCGGCGGCCGGGATCGTGCAGACCTTCCTGATCGGATATCCGGCGGATCCGGGCACCGCTCTCCTTCTCCTGGCCGTAGTCGCGGGGGCCGTCCTGGGGACCTGGAGAGCGATGAGCGCGCGCGTGCCCGGGCTGCGGTCCGCGACGGCGGCAACCGTCGTGGCCGCCGTGCTCGGCGCCGCTCTCGTGTTCCTTCCTTCCGCGCCGGCCACGGCGGAGGGCTCCGCCCCGGAAGGCGGCGCCGCCATGGGTGCGATGGACATGGGGGCCACGGACCTGGGTGCCATGGACATGGGGGCCACGGACCTGGGGGCGCAGCCCGTCTCCCACGGCCACTCCGCCTCGGCAGGATCCGCCACGGGTGGGACGCCTCGTCCGGTGACCGACCTGCGCGGCCCGGCCACGCCTCCACCGGGCGGTGCCGTACGCCACTTCGACCTGACGGCCCGCATGGCGACCGTCACGCTGTCTCCGGGACGGAAGGTGTCGGCGTGGACCTTCAACGGCCAGGTCCCCGGGCCGTCGCTCACCGCCGAGCAGGGCGACCTCATCGAGGTGCGGCTGCGCAACGCGGACATCACGTCCGGCGTGACGCTCCACTGGCACGGCTATGACGTGCCCTCGGGCGAGGACGGCGTGCCCGGCCTCACCCAGGACGCCGTGCCGCCCGGCGGGGAGTTCGTCTACCGCTTCGTCGCCGAGCAGGTGGGGACGTACTGGTATCACACCCATGAGGTCTCCGACATCGGCGTCCGCATGGGGCTCTACGGCACGCTCGTCGTCACGCCGAAGGGAGCCGCGCCCACAGGACTGGACCTCACGCTGCCCGTGCACACGCTCGGGGGCGTGCTGGTGACGGGCGATCGCGACCAGTCCCTGGTCAAGCAGGCCGCGCCCGGCACGCCCGTACGGCTGCGCCTGATCAACACCGACAACACGCCGCATCGGTTCACGCTGGCGGGCACGCCCTACCGGCTGGTGGCGGTGGACGGTACGGACCTGAACGGGCCGGGCACGCTCGCCAAGGTCGGCCTGCGACTCGCGGCGGGCGGCCGGTATGACCTCGCGTTCACGATGCCGCCGGACCCCGTCGTCCTGAAGATCGACGACCGCGCCGACTCCGTACGGCTCGTCCCGGAAGGCACCAGCCCCACAACAGCGCAGGACGCGAGCGCCGCGACGGAGAGCCCGAGCACGACGGCGGCACAGGGCGACAGCCCCACAACAACACAGGGCGACAGCCCCACAACAACACAGGGCGACAGCCCCACGACCGCGCTGAGCGCGGCGGCGGGCGCCGGAGCCGTTCCCGCCGCCGACAGTCAGACGGCGGACTGGCCGGAGCTGGACCTCACCCGATATGGCACCCCCGCGCCCACGCCGTACACGTCCCGCAGCCGGTTCGACCGCGACTTCACGCTCGTCCTCGACCGGGGGCTCGCGCTGACGAACGGGAAGCCGGCGTACGCGCACACGGTGAACGGCCTCGCCTTCCCCAACATCCCCACGGAAGTGGTCAGGGATGGCGACCTGGTGCGGCTCACCGTGGTCAACCGCGGCCGGGACACCCACCCCTGGCATCTCCACGGCCATCGGGTGCTCGTGCTCTCGCGGAACGGCCACTCCGTCACCGGCAGTCCCCTGTGGCTCGACACCTTCGACGTACGGCCCGGCGAGGTATGGGAGGTGGCCTTCCGCGCCGACAACCCGGGACTGTGGATGAACCACTGCCACAACCTGAGCCACGCCGACCTGGGCATGATGCTGCACCTGGCCTACCAGGGGGTGACCTCGCCCTTCCACGGCGCGCACGGCGGGTGACTGAATCACCCTTTTTCCCAAGGCGTCGAGTAAAAAATCACAACGGGAATTCCACCGAGGTGTAAACGCACGGTAATCAGATCAGAACTTCGGGTGAGCAGAACAGGCCCGGGTCCCCCCGGCCGGGCGTGGACGATGCCGACCGAAGGGAGAGATCGTGACAGTGGCGAAGAGCATCGTTCCCGCGCTGGTGACGTTGGCCGCCACGGGGTGGCTCGTCGCGGGCCGGCCCGCGCCGGCCCTCGCGGGACCGGCCGGTTCCGACACCGGGGGGCACCTCACACCAAGGATCGCGACCGACCCGGCGTCGGGCGTCCGGGGGCATCCCGGCTCGGGGGCCGCGGCGGTCCGGCCTCCCGGCCCCGGTGATCCCACCGCGTCGGGGCCGTACGGGCAGGTCGTGCACCTGGCCCAGCAGGGGCCCGGTCTCGTGTGCACCTACCGGCTCAGGGGCGTACGCAAGGGAGGCTTCCTCAACGTCCGCGACGGCGCCGGCATCCGCCACACCCCCCTCGCCAAGCTGCGGCCCGGCGACGGAGGATTCTCCGGCGCCTGCACCGCCACCAGCGGCTGGATCGCGGTGAAGACCGCCGACGGGACCTCGGGTTACGCCGCCGCCCGCTACCTCCACCGGCTCGATCTGAGCGGGCGGCCATCGCTCTCGTGCGTCTACCGCCTCCGGCACGTGCGCAAGGGAAGCTTCCTCAACGTCCGCGAGGGTGCCGGCATCCACCATGCCCGTGTCGGCAAACTGCGGCGGGCCGACGGGAACATCCCCGGGGCCTGTGACGCCACCCACGGCTGGGTGGCCGTGGACACCGGCGACGGCATCCCCGGCTGGGCCTCCGCCCGCTACCTCCGCAAGCTGTGACGACAGGGCCGTGAGACCCCGGATGCGCAAATCAGCAGGCCCGAGACGTGCCGCTCGGCACGCCCGGGACGCGCCGCCCGGCAGGCCCGGGATGTCACGGCCAAGCCGACCGACTCAAAATGCGCAGACCGGAAAGCCCGGAACACGCTGACCAGCAAGCCCCGGACGCGCGCCCCGGCAGGCCCGGGATGTCACGGCCAAGCCGACCGACTCGGAATACGCAGTCCGGAAAGCCCGGAACACGCTGACCAGCAAGCCCCGGACGCGCCGGCCGGCACTTGCCGGACGCGGCGAAGCCGCGCTGCCCCCTTCCCCGGTATCCCCCTGGCCGGGGACGGGGGCCGCGGCCTTTCAGCCGAGATCGGGATGCGGGATGTAGCAGTCGAGCCGCATGACGTCCTCGCTGGTCATCAGCGTGTCCATGTCGCCGATGCGCCAGCCGTCCTCCAGCAGCAGGGCGAGCAGCGGATGCGCGCCCGGCACCGCCACGTGGATCGGCATGCGGCCCGGCATGCGGCCCGGCCCGTGGACCGGCCCGTGGACCGGCGCGGGGCCGGGTAGACAGCCCGGCGCATGCACCGGCTCGTGGACCGGCTTGTGGTCCGGCCCATGAACCGGCCCGTGGATCGGTGCGGTGCGGTGGTGGGCGTTCGCCGCCTCCAGCACGATGTCGGCGCAGTCCTGCGGGGTCGCGCCCCCGGCCGGTCCGATGACGACCTGGTCTCCGGCCGTCCTGGCGAACGCGTAACCCGAGTCGCTGACGTGCAGGGTCACCCCGGGCAGCCCGGCGTACCAGGTGAGGGTCGAGGTGCGGTCGCCGCCGGAGACATGGGCGTCCAAGACCGCCGCCGCGTGGACGTCCGCATCTCCCGGCGCCGTCCGCGCATTCGCTACCCCGGGCATCTGAGGGTCCGCATTCCCCGGCACCACCCCGACATCCGCCGCCCCGGGCACCCTAAAGTCCGCACCCCCCGGCGCCACCCCGCCATCCGCCGCCCGCATGTCAGCTACCCCAGACGCCGGAAAGTCTGCATCCTCTGGCGTCTCCTGGTCGCCGGGCGGCCTGCGCGTCAGGTAGAAGAGTGGGCAGCGCGGGCGCATCCCGTGCCTGATGTAGAGGGCGAGCGCCCTCCTGTCGGCCGACGCGAAGGTGACCTTGGGCGTGCCGGCGGGCAGCAGGCGGGACAGGATCGTGCGGCCCAGCCTCGACGACTGGTGGCCGGGCAGGACGAAAAGGTCTCCGAGGTGCGTGACCGTCCCCCGGCGCAGCGTGCCGCCGAACCCCGCGATCGTGCCGTCCACCTCGCCGACGAGCACCTCGCCGAACTCGCGTTCCGCGTCCACGAAGTCCGGCCGCTCCGGCCACAGATCCAGGAGGCCGAAGTGGCCGGCGACGGCACGTACGCCGGCCATGTCGGCTCCGGCGGCGGGGCGGACGATCGGTTCCGCCATCGGTCTCCCCCTGCGGTTTCGCCCTATGTCCCGATCACCATAGGGCGCGTGCAGGGGGATCGCGACGTCCGCCCACCCCGTACGGCTGTCCGCTCGGGTCAGCCCTTGATGGCCCCCGCGGTCAGGCCGCTGACGAGCTGACGCTCGGCCACGGCGTAGAAGCCGAGGGCGGGCAGCATCGCGACCACGATGTAGGCCATGACCCGTGCGACGTCCGTGGCGTACTGCCCCTGGAACTGCTGGACGCCCAGCGGGATGGTGAACAGGCTGTCGTCGCTGAACACCACGAGCGGCAGCATGAACTGGTTCCAGCTGTTCACGACCGCGAGCACGGAGACCGTGGCGATCGCGGGCCGGGCCATCGGCAGCAGGATCCGCCAGAAGAACCCGAACGGGGAGCACCCGTCGAGGATCGCCGCCTCCTCGATCTCTCCCGGGATGGCCCGGAAGAAGCCGCGCAGGATGATGATCGTCATCGGCATGCCGAAGGCGGCCTGCGGGAGGATCACGCCGAGCGGGTTGTCGAGCAGCCCGAACATCCGCAGCAGCACGAACAGCGGCAGGATCGCCACCGCGAACGGGAACATCAGCCCGGCGGCGAACATCGTGAACAGCGCCTCACGCCCCCGGAAGGCGAAGCGCGCGAACACGAAGGCCGCCAGCGCGGACACCGCGACGACCACGAGCGTGGTCAGCACGGCGATGTAGGTGCTGTTCCAGAGCATCTGCCAGAACGACGACGAGGCGAGCACGCTGGTGTAGTTTTCCGGCACCCAGGGGCTGGGCAGACCGATCGGGTTGCTCGACAACTGGGCGGTGGTCTTGAACCCGCCGAGCACGCCGTACACCAGCGGGATGCCGACGAACAGCGCCGTGATCACGACGATGGTGTGCAGGGACAGGCTGCGCAGCAGACCGCCCGACGTCGGCGACTGCTTGTGACGGTTGGCGCTCATCGCTGGTCCCTCAGCACGGTGCTCGCTCCTTCGAGGTCGCGGCGCATGACGTATCTCTGGTAGAACACCGCGAACACGAGGCTGATGAGGAACATCACCACGCTGATCGCGCTCGCGTAGCCGACCTGGAAGCGTTTGAAGCCGAACTGGAACATCGTGACGGCCATGGTCTCGGAGGAGTGCGAGGGGCCTCCGCCGGTGATGATCCAGACCAGGTCGAAGAGCTGGATCGCACCGATGACCGACAGGAACACACTGATGCGGATCGTGGGCCCGAGCAGCGGCAGCGTGACGTAGCGGAAGACCTTCCACCCCGTCGCGCCGTCGATCTGCGCGGCCTCGGTGAGCTCCCTCGGGATGCCCTGACGGCCGGCGATGTACAAGATCATGTGGAAGCCGAAGTACTTCCAGGTCATGACGATGAACACCGACATCATGACCGACGACGGGTCGGCGAACCAGTCGAGGGGGTCGATGCCGAACCAGCCGAGGATGTAGTTGGCCAGGCCCTCGGTGGGCGACAGGATCATCATGAAGAGGACCGCGGTGATCGCCTCGGACAGCACGTACGGGGCGAAGAACAGCAGGCGGAAGAACGCCCGGCCGCGGATCCTCTGGTTGAGCAGCATGGCGGTGCCCAGCGAGAGGGGAAGCTGGATCACCAGCGACAGGATGATCAGCAGGAGCCCGCGCCACAGGTCCCCGAGGAAGACCTCGTCGGCCAGCAGCTTGGTGAAGTTCGCCAGGCCGATGAAGTCCGTCGGCAGCCCGCGCATGCCGTTCCACTTGAACACGCTCGCGTAGAAGGCGAGCAGGATCGGGGCCACGACGAGCCCGAAGAAGAGCACAAGCGCGGGAAGCAGGAACAGAAGGACAGTGGTGAACCCCCGGAGCCTGAGGCTCCGGGGTCTCGTCGTCTTCACGCGACAGTTACTCCGACTTCGCCGTTTCCGTGATGGCCTGCGCCACCTGCTCCGGCGTCTTGGTGCCGGCGATCAGCTCGGCCACGGAGTCGTTGACCTCCTGGCCGACGGCCGGCGGGAACGCCTGGTCGAGGTAGAGCTGGAAGCCGGTGGCGGTGGCGAGGTTCTTGGCGACCACGCTGAGGTTCGGGTCGGTGACCGCGTCCTCCTCGCCCTTCAGCACCGGGAGCAAGCCGCCGGTCGCGACGGCCTTGCGGTGCTCGGTGCTCTCGGTGAGGAACTTCAGGAACTCGACCGCCTCCGCCGGAGCGTCGGCACCGATCGCGAAGCCGCCGCCGCCGCCGAACGCGTCGGTGACCGCGCCCTGGCCGCCCTCGACCGCCGGGAAGGGGAAGAAGCCGAGGTCGTCGCCCAGGCCCTTGCCGGCGTCGTTCTGGACCGCGGGCGCCCACTGGCCCATCAGCTCCATCGCGGCCTTGCCGTCGCCCATGGTCGCGGCCTGACCGCCCGGGTCGCCGTACGTCGCGCCGAGGTAGCCCTTCTGGAACGGCTGGAGGTCGGCCAGTTCCTTGAGCTTCTGCCCCGCCTGCACGAACGCCGGACCCGTGAAGTCCTTGCTGTCACCGGCCTGCTTGAGGGCGTCGAGGCCGCCGATCCGCATGGCGAGGTAGGCCCAGTAGTAGTGACCCGGCCACTTGTCCTTGCCGGCGAGCGCGATCGGGGTGATCCCGGCCGACTTCAGCTTCTTGACGTCCTCGAGGAGCTGCGACCAGGTCGCCGGAGGCTCGGCGATCCCGGCCTTCTTGAAGAGCGCCTTGTTGTACCAGAAGCCCACCATGCCGATGTCGTCGGGGATGGCGTAGGTCTTGCCCTCGACCTGGTAGGCCGACAGCGCGGCGTCCGTGAAGGTGCCGAGCCAGTCACCTGCCTCGGTGCTCAGGTCCCTCACCAGGCCCGCGTCGACCTGCTGGGCGAGCACGCCGCCACCCCAGGTCTGGAAGATGTCCGGCGCCTTGCCCGACTGCGTGAGCGTCGTCAGCTTCGCCTTGAACGCCTCGTTCTCGTAGGGAACGCTCTTGATGGTGATGTTCGGGTGCGAGGCCTGGAAGTCCTTGATCGCCTGAGCGCCGTAGCTCTTCAGGGGATCCGTGGTCCAGATGTTCCAAAACTCGACGGTCACCTTGCCGCCGGCCGAGCTCTTGCCCTCTCCGGCGGCGTCATCCCCCGAACTACCACATCCCCCGAGGACCAGTGCCGACGCCGCCAGGAGCGCCGCACCTCGCCGACTCAACTTCACGGTGGTTTCCCTTCTGGATTCCGACCGAAACTTTCGGCAGTCGCCCGATAGTTTCTGCGATGGGGCAGACGTTACAGCGGGGTTAGGTACATATCAACGGCTGTTGTGCACCTGTTACGCACGGTCGGGAGCGAACGAAAGTACGGCCGATCGACGCAGCTCAAAAGGGATGAATAGGGATCAACCAGGCGGCATTTACGGACAGCCGGAACCCGTCGACCGTCCTGCTCGTACGCGGGACGCGTGAGAACCGTGGTAGGGAAACGTCACCATGCCACGAAACGTAAATCGCATGCAAGGGGTCGAACGCCGCGCATGCCGAAGAACCCGGACGTCCCCGGGTGAGGAGCCGGCGAAAGCGTCAGCGGGCGGCGGCGGTCGGCCGCTTGCCGTACGCGTGCTTGACGAGCTCGATCAGGACTTCCTTGCCCGATTCCCGCTTGCGCGCGTCGCACAGCATGATCGGCACGTCCTGGCTGAGGTTGAGCGCGAGCTTGACCTCGTCCAGCTCGAAGACCGGAGCGCCCTCGAAACAGTTGACCGCGACGACGAACGGCGTGCCGCGGCGCTCGAAGTAGTCCACTGAGGGGAAGCAGTCGGCGAGCCTGCGGGTGTCGGCCAGCACGACCGCGCCGAGCGCCCCCCGGGCGAGCTCGTCCCAGACGAACCAGAACCGCTCCTGGCCGGGGGTGCCGAAGAGATAGAGGACGAAGTCCTGCCCGATGCTGATGCGGCCGAAGTCCATGGCGACCGTCGTGGTCGCCTTCGCCTCGACCCCGGACAGGTCGTCCACTCCGACGCTGCGGTCGGTCAGCGTCTCCTCCGTGCGCAGCGGCCGGATCTCCGACACCGCGCCGACCATCGTGGTCTTGCCCACCCCGAAGCCGCCGGCGATCAGCAGTTTGATCGCCGTGGGCATCTTCGGCGGGGTCGTCCCGGAATCAGAGCGCGCGAAGGCCATCGAGCACCGCCTTGTACATCCGCTCGTCGAGCACGTCCATCTCCGGTTGGGGTTGCTGCACGGCCACGTAGCCCCGGTCGAACAGGTCGCCGAGGAGGACCCGGACGATCCCGGCCGGCAGGTCGAGATGGGCCGCGATCTCCGCGACCGACAGCGGCCTGCGGCACAGCCGCACGATCGCCTGGTGCTCGGGGTCCAGCCCGATCTCGGTCCCCGTGGTGGGACGGACCGTCACCGCGAGCGAGATGAGGTCGAAGCGGTCCTGCGCCTCCGTACGGCCCCGCGCGATCACGTACGGCCGGATGGTCGGCGCGTCGAGTAAACGGTCCTCGTCCGGGCTCCACTCGGAGTTCACAGGCGGACCTCTCTCCCCGTCGTCCGGTCGATCGTCGTCCGCGCGGGCGAGGTGAGGTACTGCCCGACGCGCGCGACGAGCATCGCCATCTCGTACGCGACCAGGCCGACGTCGGCGTCACCCGAGCAGAGCACGGCCAGGCAGGCGCCCTGGCCCGCCACGGTCACGAGCAGGTAGGCCGACTTCATCTCGACGATGGTCTGCCGTACGGATCCGCCCTGGAAGCGCTCGCCGACGCCGCGCGCCAGGCTCTGCAGCCCGGAGGCGACGGCCGACAGGTGCTCGGCGTCCTCCGTGCGAAGCCCCTGCGAGCCGGCCAGCAGCAGCCCGTCGGTGGACAGCACGATGCCGTGCTCGACCTCGCGGACCCGTGCTACAAGATCGTCCAGCAGCCACGCGAGGTCCGCGGAGGCCCCGGTCTTCTGCGTCACAGGTTGTCCTCCTCGTCACCCAGCAGCTTCGCGGCCTCGGATCTGCCGCGCCTCGTTCCCGACTGGAACGAGCCCATGATCTTACGGATGTCCTCCGGCGAGCGATCTTCCTCGTCGTCCGCCTCGTCGCCGTTCCTCGACTCCTCGGCGAGCGCGGGGGCGAGGTTGGCCTGCGGCACCCGGAAGGGCAGGCCCGATGGGGTGAACCCGGCCGAGGGCGCGGGCCTGTCGGGATCCGGATCGGCGTCGCCGGGCGGTGGTGGGACGCTCTGCAGAGGCCTGGGCGGCTCGGGAGCCCTCGGCACGGGAACCACCTCCTGAACTGGTGCGGAGACCGCCTCGGGCGCGCCGACAAGCGCGATCTTCCGGGAGCCGGTCCCGCGGCGCGGGAGGCCGGACTCGGTCTCCTCCTCGGGCAGGTCCTCCCCGCCCTCGATGACGAGGTCCCGCGGCAGCAGCACGACCGCGGTCGTGCCGCCGTAAGGCGACGCCTTGAGCGAGACCTTGATCCCGTGCCGCTCGGCCAGGCGGCTGACGACATACAGGCCGAGCCGGGCGGTGCTCGAGAGGTTGAACTCGGGCGGGTCGGCGATCCGCTGGTTGGTCGCTTCGAGGTCCTCGGCGCTCATCCCGAGGCCGCGGTCCTCGATCTCGATCGCGTAGCCGCTGGCCACCACCTGGCCGCCCACCTGCACCATCGTGTACGGCGGGGAGAACGACACGGCGTTCTCGATCAGCTCGGCGAGCAGGTGGATGACGTCGCCGACCGCGCGTCCGAGGAGCGCGGTCTCTCCCATCGGCATCACGGTGACGCGGGTGTAGTCCTCGACCTCGGCCAGCGCGCCGCGTACGACGTCGACCATAGGCACCGAGCGCCGCCAGGCGCGGGCGGGAGACGCCCCGGACAGGACGATGAGGTTCTCCGCGTTGCGCCGCATGCGGGTGGCGAGGTGGTCGATGCGGAACAGGTCCTTCAGCTCGGCCGGGTCCGACTCGCGCCGCTCCATCACGTCGAGCAGGGTGAGCTGGCGGTGCACCAGCGACTGCGTACGACGGGCGAGGCTGAGCAGGATGTCGCGGATGCTCTGCCGGAGCTGGGCCTCCTCGACGGCGGTGCGGATGGCCGTCTCCTGCACCGTGTTGAACGCCGCGCCCACCTGGCCGATGACGTCGGGCCCGAATTCGAGCGGCGGCGCCTCGGCCTTGACGTCGACCTTCTCGCCCTGGGCGAGGCGGGCGACCACTCCGGGCAGCCGTTCGTTGGCCAGTTCGAGCGCGGCCTCGCGCAGCTTCTCGAGCTGGCGCACCAGGGCGCGGGCCGTGGTGATGGACAGGATGATCGACGCGATGACCGCCACGAGGCCGAGCACACCGGCCAGCACCAGCCGGGTGATGACGCCGACGGCGACGGGCGTCGCCCGATCGACCATCGTCTCGCCCGCGCCGCTGACGACGTCGTGCAACTGGTTCAGGGCGGCCGAGGACGCGGACTGCCACTGCTCCCCGCCGACGGGCGCGCGCAGACCGGGCCGGCCCTGCTGCGCGACCAGATCCTCCAGGCTGTGGAGCTGGCTGAGCGCGGCGCTCTTCTGCAGACGCTGGTAGACGTCGGGAAGCGGCTCCTCCAGGTCGGACTTCGCCAGGTCCATCACGTTGCGCTCGGCGCCGACGAGCTGGGTGAACTGGGCGACCTCCGCCTGGCCGAACCTGCCCGCCGCGATGACGCCGGTCAAAAGTGCATCTTCGCGCGATATAAGTTCTCGTGCCCAGTTCAGGCTGATAAGTGTCCGCGTGTCTTTCGCGAGCTGGTCGTCGTCCAGCGTGGCGAGCGAATAGTAGGTCTGGAAAAGAGAGTCGATGGGGCCGTTGTAGGCGCTGATGGCCTTGCCGCGGTCCACCTGGCGCGCGTCCACCGCGTGCCGCACCGAACGGAGCTGGTCGAGCTGCCGGAACGTGCGGTCGATCCTTTTCCGCAGCTCGTCGGTCGCCGCGAACCGGAGGGTGTCGCTGCTCGCCAGCCTGCGGAACTCACCGGCCGCGGCGTCCGTACGGGAGCGCTGGGCGGAGAGGTCGGCGGACGAGACCAGCACCGGGCTCACCAGGCGGGATACCGTCAGGCGCCGCTCCTTCTGCAGCTCCACCAGCAGCGACTCGCTCGGCTGAGCGACGTTGCTGTTGTAGACCGCCACCCACGCGAGGTTGAGACCGTCCCGCACGGTCACCCAGGCGGCGAAGATCCACAGTGCCGCAAGCGACACGAGCAGGGCCGTGACTTTGGTCCGCACGCGCGAGTTGCGGAAGCGCATAACACCCACCAAGCGACATATGAAAAGCCGTCATAGCGCGTTTCCCGGCGATTAACCAGAAGCTCATCGCTAGGGCGGCGGACATCGCCCAACATTTACAGCCGCGCCACGCCCCGCCACCTTAGCAATGGACAGAAAATCGCTCAAGGCCGCATTATGTACGCCATTTGGGGCAAATGTACGAATGTATGCCTATATAGCGTGATCAAGCGACCCGATGATCATACTTGACGGTGCCTGTCCACAACAAGTCCACTGGACTGTGCGAGGTGCAGGGCCGCGAGGATCGCGGCTCTGACCACCGCCGCCGGCAGGTAGAGATCCTTATCGTGCCACAACGGCGGGTCGTCGGCCTCGCCCGCCCGGAGCAGGTAGTCGTATCCCCTGGCGGCCGCCTCCGCGACGAGCTCATCCTCCCCCGTGAGCAGCAGCAGTTGCATCGCGTAGGCCGTCTCTTCCCTGGTGCCGCCCCAGCGACCCCAGGATCCGTCGGCCCGCTGGGTCTCCAGCACCCATCGCACGGCCCGCCGTACAGAGGGCGCGCAGCCGGCGCCGCCGAAGGCGTCCAGCGCCAGCGCGCAGGACACGGTCGCGTAGTAGGGCGAGGCGTGCCATCGGTCGTCCCACCACCCCTCCGGCTGCTGGCGCTCGCAGAGCCAGGCCCCGATCGCGTCCATGTCGGGCCGGTAGCGCCCGGCGGCCTCCGGCCGTACCTTCGCGTACTCTCCGAGGGCGTCGAGCACGTGAGCGTTCACACTGACCGACGCCCCCTCCTCCCCCTGCCAGGTGCAGAAATGGGTGTCGGTGCGGAAGGCCCACAGGCTGCCCGGCTCGAACGGCATGCCGAGGAGCGCGAGGGCGTACAGCGCGACCGACGTGGTGTCAGCGTCCGGCGGCAGACCGGCTCCGGCGGGCGTGCCGACCGGCTGGATCGCGGCCCGCAGGTCCGCCAGCATCTCCGGCGGCACGTCGAAGGGGATCCCCGCACGGGCGAGCCAGCTCAGCACCCAGCCGCGCTCGAAGACCGTGATCGGCAGGCCCACGGGGACCGGCCCGCCGTACCGCCGGGCGACCGCCTCCAGGTGCCGCCGGGCCGCGGTGCCGTGATCCGGCAGCGCACGGCCGCCGAGCCAGGCGGCGGTGGCGGCCGGAGATGCGCCGACGGTGCCGATCGAGGTCGGCTGGACGCCCGGGGCCCCATGGGCGGCGGCACCGGCCACCTCCAGCGCGTGCATGAGCTTCTGTGGCAGTTCCGCGCCGGAGCCGACCCTTGACCTGACCGCGGCGAGCACGCGGTCGTTCATGCCCGCGGGCAGCCGCAGCCTCGGACGCCCGGCGAGCCGCGGCACGTCCCGTTCGGCCAGCGTGTCGAGGTGCGCGTTGACCAGCTCGACCAGCGCGGGCACGATCAGCTCGATCGCCGGCATGTCGGGGAACATCGGCGCGGTGCCCTGCGGCGGCCAGCCGAGCAGATAGTCCAGCCCTCGGCCGGCGGCCGTCGCGAGCTTCTCGTCATCGGGCTCTCCCCGCGTCAGCGCGCACAGGAGCGCTTCGGTCGCGCTCAGCGTCGGGACGAGGGAGTATCCCTCCGGCCCGCCCCAGGATCCGTCGGGCCGCTGGCAGTCCACCAGGAACCGCACCCGCTCCGCATGGCCCACCAGCCACGGCGCCAGGCTCACCAGCCGCCCGGTCTCGTACACCGAAGGGGAGACCGTGCCCCATGGCCGGACCATGAGATCGGTTACCAGCTCGGCGGCCGCGGCCGCCACGTCGATCGCCTTGGGATAGGTCAGGCCGCCGACGCTCACAGCCCACCCCAGTAGTCGGTGATCCCGTAGAAGCCCATGCTGTACCCGATCTGCCTTTCCAGATAGACCACCTCGTCCGGGCAGACGTCGCGCAGCGGCTCCAGGAGCTCGCCGCACCCGTCGACCAGGACGCCGACGAGTTCGGCGATCTCCTCCCGGCCCGAGCAGAGCATCCGCGCGTTGAGATCGCCCCAGGCGAGGTCCCGCTCGTACGTGGCGAGGTCGTTGAGCAGGCGGAGAACGCGCTGCACCTGGCCGCTCGCGGCCCTGAGCTCGTCGAGCCGGCCCAGCGCGGCCGGATCCGCGCCCCGGATCCAGTGGGACACGTTGACGAAGGACGAGCCGAAGTTGTCCGCGTTGTCGAGATACTCGTCCAGGGTCGGCAGCGGCGTCCCCTCGCGGGCGGCCGTCTTCCACTCCCACTCCCGGGCCATGGCCGACAGCATCCGCCGCAGTTCCTCCCGCCAGACGGCCTCACGGCCGGCGAACGCGGGCCCCGCCGCGAGCTCGTCCCGGATCTCGGCGAGGAAGCGGCCCAGGGGGAAGTCCTGCGGCGGCGGGGAGCCGTCCGCCACCGCCAGGCAGCCGCGGACGAGAAGGTCCACCTCGTCCCGTGACGTCGCCTTGTAGTCGAGCAGCCAGTCGAGCGCGAAGATCCACAGCGCCGTACGGCTCGCGATGCGCAGCCGGTCGGCGCTCGCCCACGGCGCGCCGAACGCGTTCGCCTGCGCGACCGCGCTGAACAGCGCCGAGTCGAACGGCCGCGCGGGGAAGAGACCGGGGTGGGCGTCCCGGCACTCGCGCAGATCCCGCGTGAGCTCGGCGGACACGGCCGCGGCGGCACCGCACTCCCGTGCCGCCCGGAGCTCGTCTCCTGTCAGCTTCTTCATGTGTGAGGTCCCGATCAGGTGCGAGGAAGGGGGCGCAGGGTGATCTCGACCCGCTGGCGTGGCCGCAGCGAGGCTCCCATCTGGGGCGTGGCCACCTCCGGGGTGCAGGAGAGCAGGTCGAAGCGGCTGAGGATGCCGGCGATGATCAGTTGGGCCTCCAGCATGAAGACGTGCATACCGAGACACTGATGAGGGCCTCCGCCGAACGGGAAGTACGCGTACCTGTGCCGGCCCGATGACCGGCGCCCGGAGAAGCGGCCGGGATCGAACTCCTCCGGCCGCTCCCAGAACGCCTCCATGCGGTGGGTGATGAAGGGGCTGATGACGATCGTCTCGCCCTTCTTGAGCAGCACTCCGCCGAGGACCTCCGGCTCGACGACCATCCGTGGGAACAGCCAGCCCACAGGGAACAACCGCAGCAGTTCCTGCACGACCTGCTTCGTGTACGGCAGGGCCGCCAGATGGGCGGGCCGTACGGGACCGTCGCCGACCACGTGGCCGATCTCCTGCCGCAAGCTCGCGGCCACCTCGGGATGCGCCTGCAGCAGGGGCCACAGCCAGGTGAGCGCACCCGCCGTGGTCTCGGTGGCGGTGGCCAGCATGGCGACCAGGTTGTCGCGCACCCACCGGGCGGCGTCCGGCCCGCCGCCCGCCGAGCCTGCGGCCCGGCACAGGACGGAGACGATGTCGTCGCCGTCCCCCGGCTTGTCCTTGTGCCGGTCCACGAGCGGGATCACGACGTCGTCGATCGTCCGCACGGCGTTCCCGAAGGCGCGGTCTCCGGGTAGCGGGACGCGATAGGGGACGAACGGCAGCAGGTAGCGGAATATGACGGACGTGCCGACCGCGTCGAACGCCGGGGCGAGCCGCTGGGCGTCCGCCATGCTGATCTTGTCGCCGAAGAAGATCCGCATCACGACCCTGTTGACGATCCGCGCCATCGCCGACGGGACGTCGATCGGCAGGCCCGACCGGGCCGGTGCGGCGAGCTCGTCGATCCCTTCGCCGGCCGCCTCCGCCATGCGGGCGGCGAGCGCCTCGACGTTCTTCGCCGTGAACACGGGCTGCAGAACCCTGCGGCTCTCCTCCCAAGCGGGGCCGTCGGCCATGACGCTCTCCCCGAACAGCCGGTGCAACGGCTTCCAGAGGACGCCGTCACGCCGATAGTTGGCGGAGTTGCCGCGCAGGACGTGCTGCAGGTGATCTGGATGCGTGATCAGGTAAGGCCGGAAGGGTCCGAGGTTCACCCTGACGACGTCGCCGCCGGACTCCCGGCCGATCTGGAGGACAGCGCTCACCGGATCACGGAGGATCGCGGGAAGCACCTGCCGGAGCGGAAGAGTTCTCGGTTGTCGGACCGCGTTCACGTCAACATCGATCGGCATTCCGACTTGCTCCCCACCTGACGATCACACCGCCCGCGAAGTATCACATGATCCACTCCATTTGATCAAGATTGCAGGGGAGTGACACTTTTGTCCTATGGGGCGGGAGATGCGGCGATGGCGCACTTTGCCCCAAAGTGACGTGTGAGAGGTTTTCCGGGGCCTAAATGAGGGAAGGACCGGGCCTTATGGCCCGGCCCTTCTTCAGGACGTGTCGTCAGGCGTGGCTGGTCACCAGCAGCGCGATGCCCACGAGGATGACGATGGGAATCAGCCACACCACGACCTCGCCGAGGAACTCCTTGTACATGGGGACCGAATCCTCTCGGTGACGTGCGAAAAGTAGACCGACGTGCAGCATATTCGGTCGTACGGCGAGGTGGAACCCGGCATCGCCGCAGGCGGTGAAGCCGGGGCGGCTGTGTCTCACGTGCCCGATGGGACCCGGCCGGCCGCCGGGACACGACCGTCTGCGGGCAAGTCATCGGATGAACCGTACATACATAGCCGCTGGTCAGGGCTTTTGCCGCATCTCGCCTCTAGGGCGGGCGACCGAGCGCTTTCTACCATCGCGCCGGACAGGACGAGGGAGAGACGCGATGTCGAAGAGAAATGCGGTGGTGGCGGCCCTGCTCGTGGTGCTCGGGTTGCTCGTCGCCCGGCCCGCCGAGGCGGCGCCGGTGCGGATCATGCCCCTGGGCGACTCGATCACCGGGTCGCCCGGCTGCTGGCGGGCCCTGTTGTGGAACAAGCTGCAGAACGGCGGTTTCACCAACATCGACATGGTCGGGACGCTGCCCGCCCAGGGATGCGGCGTGCCGTACGACGGTGACAACGAGGGCCACGGCGGTGCCCTCGTCACGAACGTCGCCGACCAGAACCAGCTCCCGGGCTGGCTCTCGGCGACCCGTCCCGACATCGTGATGATGCACTTCGGCACGAACGACGTGTGGAGCAACAGGTCCACCGACACGATCCTCGCGGCCTACAGCAAGCTCGTGGACCAGATGCGGGCGAGCAACCCGAACATGAAGATCCTGGTCGCCGAGATCATCCCGATGAACCCGAGCACCTGCCCCGAGTGCGCGCAGCGGACCGTCGCCCTGAACAACGCGATCCCGGGCTGGGCCGCTTCGAAGACCACGGCGGCCTCCCCGATCGTGGTCGTCGACCAGTGGACCGGCTTCAGCACGAGCACGGACACCTATGACGGCGTGCACCCCAACGACAGCGGCAACCAGAAGATGGCGGACACGTGGTATCCGGCGCTGGCGGCACTGCTCAGCGGGGCCACGCCGTCACCCAGCCCCTCGCCGACCCGGTCGCCGTCCCCGTCACCCTCACCGACCCGGTCGCCGTCCCCGTCACCCTCACCGACCCGGTCGCCGTCCCCGTCACCCTCACCGACCCGGTCGCCGTCCCCGTCCCCGTCACCCTCGCCGTCCCCGTCGCCGTCGTCCGGCTCCTCGGGCTGCGGCGCGACCTACAAGATCGTCAACCAGTGGGGCGGCGGTTTCCAGGGTGAGGTCACGGTCAACAACACCGGCGCCTCTTCCGTCAGCGCCTGGACCGTGACCTGGACCTACGCCGACGGGCAGCAGATCACCCAGGCGTGGGGCGGCAAGGCCACCCAGAGCGGGGCGAGCGTGACCGTGAAGAACGAGAGCTGGAACGGCTCGCTCGGCGCAGGCGCGAGCACCACCTTCGGCTTCATCGCCTCCTGGAACTCCGCGAACTCGGCCCCCACGCCCGCCTGCACGACCGCCTGACCCCGATCACCCCGGGCCGCCCTCAAGCCGGCGGCCCGGCCCGGCATTCCGCCCCCGGCGCGAGTGGCCCGCCCGACAGGCCATCCCCAGCGGCGGCAAACCGCCCGCCGGACCATCCTCGGCGTGCCGACCGCCCGGCAGGCCGTCTTCCGGCGCGGCAGCCCGGGCCGGCAGGCACATACATCCGATGTTCTCCGGTGCCCCACTTTCGCGTGCCCGGGGGACACGCATTTTCACCCGGCCGGCCGAGCAGGACCTCGCGTGGACCGGAGGCTCCGGCCGGTGCCGCGCCGCCCGGAAACACCGCGCCGCCCGGAAACACCGCGCCGCCCGGAAACACCGCGCCGCCCGGAAAGCGCGTGGAGCCGCCGGGCCGGACCGCGAGGACGAGCCCGTCCGGAAACCGGCGCCACAGCGACAGCCACCCCGGGCCCCGGAGCCCGCACCGGCTCCGTCATCGGTAGCCGGTGACGTCGGCGGGGCGGCCGGGGTCCTGGACCTCCACCATGTAGCGCCAGCAGTCGGGGCGGCTGCCGTCCACGTCGGTGAAGCCGTACACCTGGGCCAGTTGACCGCTGGACAGCGACTGCCCGTTCCAGCGGCTCACCTCCGGGTCGGCGGCCAGCGCCGCGACCGCGCGTCCCACGAAGGCCGGGGTCTCGGAGATGGCGAAGTGCGGCACCTTGGCCAGCGCGTCCCGCCAGTTGGCCTCGGTCACGCCGAAGTGTTCCAGCATGAGCTCCGAGCGCAGCCAGCCCGGCGTGAGCGACACCGCGGTCGCGCCGTACGGCGCCAGCTCCTTGGCCTGGGCGAACGCCATGCGGTTGACGGACGTCTTCGCGAGGTCGTAGAAGAACGAGACGCGATAGTTGGCGGCGTTGTATTCCGCCGTGCCGTCGGTGACCTCGACCACCAGACCACCCGGCCTGCGGATCAGCAGCGGCAGCGCGTAATGGCTGGTGATGATGTGCGTGTCGATCGCCAGCCGCAGAATGCGCAGGCCGTCGTCGAGCGAGTGCTCCCAGAGCCGGTCGCTCCAGCTGAACAGCAGCTCGCCGCCCCAGATGTCGTTGACCAGCACGTCGAGCCCGCCCTGCTCGGCGTCGATCCGCGCCACGAGGGCCCGCACCTGCTCGCGGTCGAGGTGGTCGACCGGCACGGCGATCCCCCGCCCGCCGGCGGCGGTCACCAGCTCCGCCGTCTCCTCGATCGTCTCCGGCCGGTTCATCTCCGAGCGCCGCTCGCGCGTGCTGCGGCCGGTCACGTAGACCGTCGCACCCGCCGCGCCCAGCTCGACCGCGATGCCGCGTCCCGCGCCCCGGGTCGCCCCGGCCACCAGTGCGACCTTCCCCTCCAGGCTGCTCGTCATGAGACGACATGCTGGCACCCGCCACCGACAAAATCGCGTCCCGCGGCTTGACCGCGATCCCTGGGGGCAGCAGCGTGCTTTCAGCTAGGGTGCTGATCGCGATCCCGGAGGAGGACGGCATGAGCGAATATGCGGCGACTTTTCAACTTATCGACGCCGACGGGGACGGGCGGATCTCCGCCGAGGAGCTCGTACGCCTGATGGAGGTGCTCGGCCGGCCGCTGACGCCGCAGGGGGCGCAGGGCGCGATCGACCGGGTCGACGCCGACCGCGACGGCCTGATCAACCTGGAAGAGTTCGGCGCCTGGCTGAGCAGCCACCAGCGCTGAGCAGCGGTGAAGAGCAGCAAGCGGCGTCGAGCAGCGGTGAAGAGCAGTGAGCTGCGTTGAGCCGGCGTTCGAGCGGGCGTTCGAGCCGACGTTCGAGCGGGCGTTGAGCGGGCGCTGAAAGGCCACGACGAGTTCTGGGGCGCGGTGCCGGCGGGCGTCGCGAGGCTGCTGCGTCCCCACGTCGGCGAGGTCGCGGACCAGGTGATCGCGGAGATCCAGCGACGGGTGCCCGAATACGCCCGCCCGGAGGACGAGGTCTACATCAAGGTCCTGCGGCTGGCCGTCAACCAGGCGCTGCAGGGGTTCCTCGAACGCATCGAGAACCCGCGTGCGCCGTGGGACCCCGAGATCTTCCGGACGATCGGCAGGGGCGAGGCCGCCGAAGGACGCGACCTCGAACCCTTCCAGACCGCCATGCGGCTGGGCGCGCGGGTCGCATGGCGGCGGCTCACCGAGGAGTCCGAGCGGCTCGGCCTCGATCCGCGCACGCTGTACGACCTGGGCGAGGCCATCTTCGTCTACCTCGACCAGCTCGCCGACGCGGCCGCGGCGGGCTTCGCCGAGGCGCGGGCGCACGCGGCGGGCGAGATGGAGCGCCGCCGCCGGCGGCTGCTCGACCTGGTGCTCACCCGTCCGGCGGCCTCGCCGGAGGCCGTCGCCGACCTGGCGAGGGCGGTCGGCTGGCGGCTCCCCCGCACGGTCGCCGGAGTGGCCCTGGAGGAGCGCGACGGCGGTTCTCCCCTGCCGGTGCTGCCGCCCGACGTGCTGACCGGGCTCGACCGCAACGTCCCGTGTCTCGTGGTGCCGGACCCTGGCGGCCCCGGGCAGGTGCAGGCGCTGGAGAAGGCGCTGCGCGGCTGGCGGGCGGCGATCGGCCCCGCCGTGCCGCTCGCCGCCGCCGCGAACTCGCTCGGCTGGGCCAGGGAGGCCCTCGACCTCGGCACCCGCGGCATCCTGCCCAGCCGAGGACTGCTGCGCTGCGCCGACCACATGGCCACGCTGGTCGTCTTCAAGGACGAGGACCTCGTTGCCGCCCTCACGGAGGTGCGCCTCGCGCCCCTCGCCCACCTGCGCCAGACGCAGCAGGACCGCCTGGCCGAGACCCTGCTCGCCTGGCTGCGCCACGGCCGGGGCGTCGCCGAGGTCGCCGCCGCGCTCCACGTCCACCCGCAGACCGTGCGCTATCGCCTGCGCCAGATCGAGCAGTTGTACGGCGACGCGCTCGCCGACCCCGACGTCCGGTTCGAGCTGGAGATCGTCCTGCGCGCCCGCCAGGCCCGCCATAACCCGCCCGGCGCATAGGACCCGGCTTCAGACCCCGGCGTTCAGGACTCGGCGTTCACAACCCGGCATTCAGGACTCGGCGTTCACGACGGCGCCCACGACCCGGCGTTTAGGCCCCAGCATTCGGGACCCGGCCTTCACGACCCGGCGTTCACGACGGCGCCCACGACCCGGCGTTCAGGACAGGGTGCCGCCGCTCGTGCGCAGGCCCCGGGTGGCCTGCCGCTCGTGCAGGCCGAACCGCGCCTCCGGCTCCCGCGTGCCGTCGAGGATCTCCGCGACATATCCGGCCAGGACCGGGGCGTGCTTGAACCCGTGCCCGGAGTCGCCGCCGAGCAGCCAGACGCCGTCGTCGATCTCGGCGATGATCCATTCGGCGTCCCTGGTCAGCGAATACTGGCATACCTGGCTGAACACCACCGGCGCGCCCACCAGCGAGGGGAACCGCCTGGCCAGGTAGGCGCGGGCCTGTTCCTCGGTGTGCCGCAGCACCCGCCTGCCGCCGCTCTCCGGGTCGTACGGCTCGCCCTCGGCGTCGCCGGTGATCTTCATTCCCATGCCGTCCAGGTCGCCGTGCCCGTACGCCGACAGGTCGTAGTCGCAGAACGCGGGCAGCGGCGGCGTGGTCCAGTCCCTGGGCACCCCGAAATGGTAGGTGTCCTGCCGCGTCACCTCGATGTGCCCCACCTCGAGCGGAAACAGCCGCGGCAGCCACGCGCCGCACGCCCACACCACGCGGTCCGCCGTCAGCACCTCGCCGTCCGCCACGACCCCGGCCCCTCGTCCGTACGGCACGGCCCGGGCCCGCACCTGCCGTACGCCGGAGGCGGCGGCCAGGCGCGCGGTGACCTGCGTCGCCCGCCGGGCCCGCAGCACGCCGGCGTTCGGCTCCCACAGCACGAAGGCGAGGTCGTCACCCCGCAGGCCGGGGAACCGCCGCGCCGCCTCGGCGGGGTCGAGCAGCTCGTAGGGGATGTCGAGCCGCTCCAGAACGTGGGCGCTGCGCGTCTCCCAGCCGTCCGGGTCACGGGCGAACCACATCAGCCCCGACTCGACGAACAGCTCCTCGCCGGTCCGCTGCTCCAGCCCGCGCCAGGCGTCGCGGGCCTGCCAGGCCAGTCGGGGATACCAGTCGTCGGAGCCGTGCGCGCAGCGCAGCAGGCGGGTCTCCCCGGCGCTGGCCTGACGAACGTGACCCGGCGCGTACTGCTCGACAAGCGTCACGCGCCAGCCCTCGTCGGCCAGCCGCAGCGCCAACGACGCCCCCCAGATCCCCGCCCCCACGACGATCGCCGACTTCATCCACCGCTCCTTGATCGCGGACCGACACGTGCATCCGACGTAGGCTACGTCGAATGCGGGCTCCGTCTACAGAGGCACCTGTGCGGCGATAATCGGAGACATGATGGCGGCCGAATCGGCGCAGACACTCGAACGAGGTTTACGGCTGTTGCGGCTGCTCGCCGACGCGGACCGGGGCCGCACGCCGACCGAGCTCGCCCAGGAGCTCGGCCTGAGCCGGCCGATCGTCTACCGGCTCCTGACGACCCTGCAGGCCGAGGGTTTCGCCCGGCGGGACGCGCAGGGCCGCGTGCATCTGGGTTTCGGGGTGCTCGTGCTGGCCCAGGCCGTACACCCCCTGCTGCGGGCGACGGCGCTGCCCGCGCTGCGCGCGCTCGCGGAGCAGGCCGGGGCGACCGCCCACCTGACCGTGGCCGAGGGTGACGAGGGCCTGGCGATCGCGGTGGTCGAGCCGTCGTGGACCGACTTCCACGTCGCCTATCGGGAGGGCTCCCGCCATCCGCTGACGCGCGGCGCGGCCGGGCTGGCGCTGCTCGCGCTGCGCGAGGGCCGTACGGAGCCGCCGCTGCACACGAGCAGCGGACATCTCCAGGAGGGAGCGCAGGGCATCGCCGCGCCGATCCCTGGTCTGCCGTGGCTGGAGGCGTCCGTGGGCCTGGTCAGCTTCGCCGACCTCGACGCGGACAAGGTGGGCCCGCTGGTCCTTGAGGCCGCCTATCGCCTCACGTCCGCCCTGTCCGAGCCCTCGCGCTGACCCTCACGCCTCACGACCGCCCCGTCCGTGCCCCCGCGCCGACCCTCACGCCTCACGCCCCGGGCTGACGTTCACCACTCACGCCCGCCCCGTCCGAGCCCTCGCGCGGCGGTCACCACTTCAGCAGCCGCGGTTCGCCGAACAGCGTGTTGTCCACGGCCACGTCGGCGCGCGCCAGCGGATCGGCCTCGGCGATGTAGAGGCGCTCGGCGGGCAGATAGCGGTGCAGGTGCAGCGCCTCCGCCTCCGACCCGGCCCAGTCCTGGTCGCGTTCGGCCCCACGGCGCACCGAGGTCTCCGGAGACACCTCGATCCAGACGCGCAGGTCCCAGTACGCGTCGATCTCCGGGCGGAACGCGAACACCCCGTCGACGATCGTGATCGCGCCGGGCGCGGCGGCCGTACGCACCGACGAGTGGTCCACCTGCGTGAGCGGGTCGATGGAGCACAGCGCCACGTCCCCCGAGCCGTCCGGCCCCGCCGGTTCGAGCAGCAGGGCGATCGCGGCGTCGTAGTCGTAGGCGTTGCGGTAGTACCCCTCGCCCGACTCCCGGTCGTACAGGTGCCGGTCGCGCCACGGCCGTTTGAAGTCGTCGAGGCTCGCCCGCAGCACCTGGCGTCCCGCTCCGGCGAGGTGCTCGGCGAGCTCGTGGCCGAAGCTCGTCTTCCCGGCCGCCGTGAGCCCGTCCACACCGACGCGCAGGCGCCCGTCGCCGAGAGCCAGCACGCGTTCCGCCACCCGCCGGACCAACGCCGTACGCGCGGGGGACACGGGCGCCGGCGTCGGCTGCCGCCAGGTCGAGACGGACAGGTGGATCTCCGCGGTTGCGCTCATGCCCCACAGCTTGACATTCCCGGCGGCATGGCGAATCGTCGTACATATATAGGACACTCGCGTCCGATAAACGGACGAGCATGGGAGGTGTCATGCCGTACTACCGCATGGTCGGGGAGGTGCCGCGCAAGCGCCACGTGCAGTTCCGCGCACCCGACGGCGGGCTGTACAAGGAGGAGCTCATGGGAGAGGAGGGCTTCTCCTCCGACTCCTCGCTGCTCTATCACCGCTATGCGCCGACGGCCATCGTCAAGGCCGAGGCCGTGGACGCGGGAGCGCCGGGGCTCACGCCCAACCTGCCGCTGTCCCCGCGCCATTTCCGCACCCGGGACCTGACGCCCGACGGCGACCTGGTCTCCGGGCGCATGCTGCTCGCGGGCAACTCCGACGTCCGCATCTCGTACGCCGCGACGGACGCGCCCAGCGAGCTGTACCGCGACTCGATGGGCGACGAGTGCGTCTACATCGCGAGCGGCCGGGCCCGGTTCGAGTCGGCGTACGGCGCGCTCGACGTGGCCGAGGGCGACTATGTGGTGATCCCGACCGGGACGATCCACCGCTGGGTGCCCGAGGGCCGGGTGACCGCGCTGGTGGTGGAGGCGTCCGGGCACATCAGGCCGCCGAAGCGCTACCTGTCCCAGTTCGGCCAGTTCCTGGAGCACGCGCCCTACTGCGAGCGCGACCTGCGCGCGCCGGACGAGCCGCTGCTCGTGGACGGCGAGGAGATCCCGGTGCTGGTCAGGACGCGGGGCGGGCTGACCAGGCTGACCTACGCCCATCACCCCTTCGACGTGGTGGGCTGGGACGGCTGCCTCTATCCGTACGCGTTCAACATCCAGGACTTCGAACCGATCGTGAAGCGCACCCACGCGCCGCCGCCGGTGCACCAGACGTTCGAGGGCCCGGGGTTCGTCGTCTGCTCGTTCTGCCCCCGGCCGCTGGACTTCCACCCCGAGGCCGTGCCGATCCCGTACAACCACCACAACGTGGACTCCGACGAGTTCATGTTCTACGTGGGCGGCGACTACACGGCCAGGAAGGGATCCGGCATCGACGTCGGCTCGATCTCGCTGCACCCGGCCGGCTTCACGCACGGCCCGCAGCCGGGCGCGGTGGAGGCCGCCGTCGAGGCCGTACGGCAGGGGCACACCGAGACGACCGAGATGGCCGTCATGATCGACACCTTCCGTCCGCTCGACCTCGGCCAGGCCGCCCTCGCGTGCGAGGACACCGACTACGCGTGGACGTGGGCGCGGTGAGCTTCGGGCTCGACAACCTGCCGTACGGGGTGTTCTCCCGGCCCGGGGAGCCCCGCAGGGTCGGCGTCCGGGTCGGGGACCACGTCCTCGACCTGGCGGCGGCCCTCGGCGGGGACGTCTACGCGGCGCCCAGCCTCAACCCGCTGCTGGCCCTGGGCCGCGCGGCCTGGCGGGAGACGCGGGCGCGGGCACGCGACGCGGCGGCAACGGGCGACCACCTGATCCCGCTGTCGGAGGTGACCCTGCACCTGCCGATCGAGGTGGCCGACTACGTCGACTTCTACGCCTCGCTTGAGCACGCCTCGAACCTCGGGCGGATCTTCCGCCCGGACGACGAGCCGCTGAAGCCCAACTGGCGGCACCTGCCCGTCGGCTACCACGGGCGGGCGGGCACCGTCGTCGTCTCCGGGACGCCGATCAGGCGGCCGTGCGGGCAGCGGCCGTCGTTCGGCCCGTCGCGGAAGCTCGACATCGAGGCGGAGGTCGGCTTCGTCGTGGGGGTGCCGACGCGGCTCGGCGAGCGCGCCGGCGCGTTCGAGGACCACGTCTTCGGGGTGGCGCTCGTCAACGACTGGAGCGCCCGCGACATCCAGGCATGGGAGTACGTGCCGCTCGGGCCGTTCCTGGGCAAGTCGTTCGCCACCTCGATGTCCGCGTGGATCACGCCGCTCGACGCCCTGGAGGAGGCCAGGGTCGAGGGCCGGTCGCAGGAGCCCGAGCCGCCCGCCTATCTGCGCAGGCAGGAGCCCTGGGGGCTCGACCTCACCCTGCGCGTGGAGCTCAACGGCGAGACGATCGCGACGCCGTCGTTCCGCGACATGTACTGGACGCCCGACCAGATGCTCGCCCACATGACGGTGAACGGCGCGAGCCTGCGCACCGGCGACCTGTTCGCGAGCGGAACGGTCTCGTCGGTCGGGCAACCCGGCTCGCTCATCGAGCTGACCTGGAACGGCGCCGACCCGGTCAAACTGCCCGGCGCGACCCGGACCTTCCTGGAGGACGGCGACGTCGTCACGATCACCGCCTGGACCCCGGGCGGGATCAGCCTCGGCGAGGTCTCGGGGAAGGTCCTTCCGGCGACTTAGCGTATTTCTGTCGTCACCCATCGCTATCTTGGGTGCCCGTGAAGCCACGCACCCTGCCTCCCGCCGCCCGCGTCCTGCTCGCGGTGCTGCTCGTGGCCTGTCCCGCGCTCGCCGCGGGCTGTGCCGTACGCGTGCCGCCCGCGCCGCGCATCACGATCAGCCCCGCCGACGGCGCGGTGGCGGTGTCGCCGGACGCGGCGCTGGTCGTCAGGGCGGAGGGCGGCAGGCTGACCAGCGTGCTGGCGTTCGCGGGGCGAGATCAGGTGCCCGGCGCGTTCGATCCGGGCCGCACCGTGTGGCGGTCGTCGTGGACGCTGCGCCCGGGCACGCAGTATGTCGTCAACGCCGTCGCGACCGGGCCCCAGAGCGTCACCGCCCAGATCGCCGGCCGGTTCCGCACGCTCACCCCGCGCCACCAGGTCGCCGTCGCCTCCGTCGTCCCGTCCGACGGGGAGACCGTCGGGATCGGCATGCCGGTCATCCTGACGTTCACCCGGCCGGTCGAGGACCGCGCGGCGGTCGAGCGGGCGCTGGAAGTGCAGGGGCCTGCCGAGGGCGCCTGGCACTGGACGAGCCCCACCCAGGTCGCCTACCGGCCGCGCACATGGTGGCCGACCGGCGCCGAGGTGCGCGTCACCGCCCATCTCGCCGGGGTCCGCGCCGCCCCCGCCACGTACGGCTCCGCCGACCGGAGCGTGGCCTTCACCGTGGGGCGGGCCATGATCAGCACGGTCGACACCCGCACGCACCAGATGGTGGTGCGGCAGGACGGCAAGCCGGTCCAGCGCATGCCGATCAGCGCGGGCATGGCGACCACCAGGGAATACACGACCACGAGCGGGATCCACCTGACGATGGACAAGGGCAACCCCGTCCGCATGGTCTCCCCCGGTCGCCACAAGGGCGACCCCGGTTACTACGACATGCTCATCGACTACGCCGTACGGATCTCCAACAGCGGCGAGTACGTCCACGCGCTCGACAACGTGTGGGCCCAGGGCCGGGTGAACGTCAGCCACGGCTGCGTGAACGCCCGCCCCGACCAGGCCAGGTGGTTCTACGAGCACGCGCTGCGCGGCGACCCCGTCATCGTCACCGGCACCACGCGCGAGCTGGAGTGGAACAACGGCTGGGGCTACTGGCAGCTCTCCTGGCCCCGGTGGCTGGCCGGCAGCGCCCTCCGGCACGAGGCCACCTCTCCTGACGCCTCTTGACATAGGGCGTCGCAATCGAGTCAGCGCCCTGCATTACCGTCGAGGCATGGCAGTAGCAATCGACTTGACCCTTTACTGCGAGAACGCGCGGCTCGTCGCCGAGTTCTGGAAGACGGCGCTCGGCTACGTCGACGACATCCCGGCGACCGAGCACGCGGCCGGTGAGGAGTCCCTCGCGCGGTTCGACCTGCCGGCCGGGGGTGCCGAAGACGACGGCGTCTTCCTCCGCGACCCCGAGGGCAACGGCCCCCGGTTCTCCGTCCTCCGGGTCCCCGAGCGGAAGACGGCGCAGAACCGGCTCCACATCGACGTCCGCGTGCCGGGGGACGGCACGCCCGCCGACCGGTGGGAGCGGATCAGGACGGAGGCCGCCCGGCTCGTGCGCGCCGGCGGCACGATCCTGGAGGCGTTCGACGACCACATCCTGATGGCCGATCCCGAGGGCAACGAGTTTCGCGTCACCGCTTTCCCCGCGTGAGACCCCGGGTCCGCCGCGTGAGGCCCGGCCTCTGGGACAACGCGACCTAACGCGTTAGGTTTGAGGAGGAACCCCACCCGAGCGGTGTTCGTTCATCGCTATGGAGGCGGCAATGGACCCCTGGATCATTTGGCTCATCCTGGCGGCGGCGCTGGGCGTGGCGGAGATCTTCACGCTGACCGCGTCATTGGGGCTGCTGTCCGTCGCGGCGCTGCTCACGACCGCCGTCGCGGCCGTCGGGCTGCCGCCCGCGCTCCAACTCGTCGTGTTCGTCATCGCCTCCGCCGCCGGCCTCGCCGGAGTGCGCCCGATCGCGCTCCGGCACATCAAGCAGCCGCCACCGAAACGCTTCGGCGTGTCCGCGCTCGTCGGCAAGTCCGCGTACGTGACCAGGGAGGTCACCGGCAGGGACGGCCGGGTACAGATCGGCAGCGAGGAGTGGTCGGCCCGTGCCTACGACGAGACGCTCGTGATCCCGCCGGGGGCCACGGTCGACGTCATAGAAATCGAGGGCGCCACGGCCCTCGTATATCCCCGGGAGTGAGCATGGACGCTGCACTGATCGCCGGAATCGTCATCGCGTTCGTCGCGATCCTGACGGTGCTGCGAGCGGTCCGGATCGTGCCCCAGGCCAGAGCCGGCAACGTCGAGCGCCTGGGCAGGTACTACCGCACGCTGGGCCCCGGCCTGAACTTCGTCATCCCCTACATCGACCGGGTCCGCCCGCTGCTGGACCTGCGCGAGCAGGTGGTGTCGTTCAAGCCGCAGCCGGTGATCACCGAGGACAACCTCGTCGTGGACATCGACACGGTGCTGTATTTCCAGGTCACCGACCCGCGGGCGGCGGAGTACGAGATCGCCAACTTCATCCAGGGCGTCGAGCAGCTCACCGTGACGACGCTGCGCAACGTGGTCGGCGGCATGGACCTGGAGAAGACGCTCACCTCCCGCGACATGATCAACAGCCAGCTCCGCGGCGTGCTGGACGAGGCCACCGGCAAGTGGGGCATCCGGGTCAACCGGGTCGAGATCAAGGCGATCGACCCGCCGAAGACCATCAAGGACGCCATGGAGAAGCAGATGCGGGCCGAGCGGGACAAGCGCGCGGCGATCCTCACCGCCGAGGGCCAGCGGCAGTCGCAGATCCTCACCGCCGAAGGTGAGAAGCAGAGCGCGATCCTGCGTGCCGAGGGTGAGCGCACCTCCCAGATCCTCAAGGCCCAGGGCCAGTCGCAGGCGATCGACGAGGTGTTCCAGGCCGTCCACCGCAACGACCCCGACCCCAAGCTGCTCGCCTACCAGTACCTCCAGGTGCTGCCCCAGCTCGCCCAGGGCCAGGGCAACACGATGTGGGTGATCCCGAGCGAGGTCACCTCGGCGCTCAACACGTTGTCGAAGGCGTTCACCGAGTCGTTGCCCGCGAGCCGGGCCACCGTGACCGACGGCCGGGAGCACGAGCGGAGGACGGCGGGCAGCGAGGCGGTCGCCGAGGCCGAACGCGCCGCCGCCGAGGCCAAGGCCGCGGCCGAGGACAGCGAGCTGGGGCCGCGCCAGATCGAGGCCGGCCGCCCCGCCCTCGGCACGAACGGCATCCCCTCCCCCGACCCGGCCCACGCCGTACGCCCGGACGAGCAGGCATAACGCCCGGTCGGCCACACGGCTCCCCAGCCCTCGGGCGGGGGGCCGCCCCGGCTCGTGGGGTGTCCGCTGGGCACGTCGGTCACTGCACCGAAGGAGACCTCGCGGTGATGCCCGGCGGACGTGTCGCCGGATCTTGCGCAAGTCGGTCGCTGTGCCGGCGGAGACTTCGGTCCGCGGTGATGCCTGGCGGACTGCCCACGGGTCTTGGGCAAGTCGGTCACTGCGCCGCAAGGAAGCTCCGGTCCTCGCGAAACGCGCTTCGCCGGGTCTTCGCTGCGGTCCTCGCTCCCTTCCGCTCCGCTCCCTCCACCCCGGTCAACGTCGGGCACCGACCGGGATCGGTCCGGCGGGGTCACACCATGGCCAGGTAGGCGGCGAGCTCCTCGGCCGAGGACGTGGAGATCCCCACGTATCCGTCCGGCCGTACGAGGGTGTGCCGCTCGCCGCCGTACGGCTCGGCCGGCGCGTACGCGCGCACCTCGGGGCCGCCGGGGACGTGCGGAGCGGGGTCGGGGGACAGCAGGGTGAAATGCGGGCCCCGCAGCAGGTCGAACATGCGGGCCCGCGTGCCGTCCGCCAGCGTCAGCGGGCCGTCCGGCACCCGGTCGCCGCCGCGCAGGGCGAGCGAGCCGCCCCGGTAGCTCAGCGAGAGCTGGTAGGTGTCCTCTCCGCGTTTGTAGGACTTCTTGTCGGCGAGATCCACGCTGAGGCCGAGCACCCGGGCGGCGACGGGCCTGCGCTCCTCCTCGTAGGTGTCCAGCAGCGCCTCCGGGCCTCCCGCGAGCACCCTGGCGAGCTTCCAGCCCAGGTTGTAGGCGTCCTGGACACCGGTGTTGAGCCCCTGCCCGCCCGCCGGCGGGTGCACGTGGACGGCGTCCCCTGCGAGGAAGACCCGGCCGGACCGATACCGGTCGGCGAGGCGGATGTTCACCCGATAGAGGGAGGACCACAGCAGCTCGGTCAGGCGCACCCTGCGCAGCATCGACCTCTCGGCGAGGATCCGCTGATACGCGGACAGCGACTCCTCCGGCGTGCTCCCCGGCTTCAGTGAGGCGATCATCTGGAAGGTGTCGGTGCCGGCCATCGGATAGAGCGCCACCATCCCCCGGCCCGGCCGCACCCAGACGTGGATGTGGTCCCGGTCGAGCCCCTCGACCCGTACGTCGCCGAGGGCCATCCGCTGCTCCTCGCGGGTCTCGCCGGCGAAGCCGATGCCGAGGGCCTTGCGCACCGGGCTCCTGCCGCCGTCCGCCGCGACCAGGTAACGCGCCCGCACGCACTCTCCCGTGGCGAGCCTGGCGGTCACGCCGTCCGCGTCCTGCTCGAATCCGGTCATCGCGCTGCCCTGCTCCACCTGCCCGCCCAGCTCGGCCAGGCGCTCGCGCAGCACCGCCTCGGTGCGCCACTGCGGGTGCATCAGCACCGTCGGGTACGGCACGGCGTCCGTGGCCGCGGCGGACCTGTGCATGCGGGCCCGCCAGATCGGCACGGCGCCCACCCTGACCGCCAACGGCGGGTAAGGCGTCGCCGCGGCGAGGATCGGGCCGATCACCCCGAGGTCGTCGAAGACCTCCTGCGTACGCGGTTGCAGGCCCTTCCCCTTGGAGCCGGTGGCGGGCTCGGGCGACTCGTCCACGATGCGGAAGGCGACACCACGGCGGGCCAGGTCCACGGCGAGGGTGAGCCCGGTGGGCCCGGCCCCGACGATCAGTACGTCCGTGTTCTCATGCATGCCCCGACCGTGACAGGCCGCTCTGCCAAATCCCTGTCACGCGCCTGCCGCGCCCCGCTATCCCGGTCCGATCTTGATCTGCCTGGACGACTTCTCGGACTCCGACGGCAGCAAAGAGTAGTGATGCGAATACCCATTGTGGCGTAAGGTCGGCTCGTGTTGTGGGCCTTCGTTGATGAGAGCTGCCGGGTGCGCGCGGACGACGACTGCGTCTATGCCTTGGCTGCGGTTGTCATTCCCTCCAGCGGGCTTGAGCACGTCAGATCGTCGATGGACGCTGCGGTACGGGAAAGCCCCGACGGTGCATTGGAGGACGGAGCGGACGCCTCGCAAGTCAGTGATCGCGCAGGCAGTGGCGTCCATTGATTTCGCCTCGGTGGTGGCGGTCAGCCTGCACGACATGGGCAGCCGTCCGGAACGCGCCCGGCGGCACTGCCTGCTTCGATTGCTGCCCGAACTGTCGGCACACAATGTCGGTACGGTGGTCTTCGAGTCGCGCAGGACGCAAGACGCGCATGACCGCGCGATCTTGACCGTGCTACGCAGACACGGCCAGGTCGCGGCGGGGATGACGGTCAGGTGGGAGCGAGCCAGCTCGGATGCCGCGTTGTGGGCCGCCGATGTCCTCGCCGGCATCGTGACAGGGTGGCTGGGCGGGGAGAACCTGTGGTGGCCCCTGTTCGAGAAGCGGGTCACTTTCCTGGAAGCAGGAGAAAACCACCGTTGAAAACGCGAACGCCGGGCTCCCGATTCCATCGGGGGGTTCCCGGCGTCACTTCCGCATCCCAGGGGATGCGACACACACAGTATCCGGATACTGCCTTTCCGCTGTCAAGCGCGTCGTCCCGCGGCACACGGCGGCGAGCGCTCCAAATTCCCGTGACGACTGTCGTCGCCGTACGTGAGGAGTGAGTCGACGGGTACCCGATCAGGGGGACTACTGCTGCCGGACGCGTGAGGGGAAGGCTTTGACCGGGTGCGTGGACATCTCCGGGGAAGGGCGAGCGGTTCCCCGCCGCCTCACCGAGACGAGGTGCGCGCACCGGTGCCTGACCCCGTCACAAGGGGGCCAGTCCTGAGGAGATCATGGAGGCGATCTGGGTGGCCGCGGAGATGCGCGCCGGCGGCGCCTACGCGCACTCCACCCTTGCCCTGCACGCGATGAGCGAAGCCACGCCGGACAAGGGTGACTCCCCCGCTCGCTGAAGGGGGCGACCTCTCGCTGGTGCGACGGCACGACCTCTGTCGTGGACGTCGGCGGACAGGCGCCGGGCCGCTTCCGCGGCGGCGCGCGCGTTCAGACGCGTCAGGAAGCGGCGAGGGTGATGCGGTCGGCGAAACGGGCGTAACGCGACAGTTCGTCGCGCGTCGGAGCGACGATCAGCTCCCCGGCGACCTGTTCGATGCCGGCGCGCAACGCCTTGGCGGCTCTGCGGGCCCTGCGCCGCCCTCCGGCCCAGGCGAACACCCGGCACAGCCCCGCGATCAGCAGGCCCGCCAGCGCGCCGCCCAGCAGGAGCACGGTCGGCCACGGCGCGCGGCCGAGCGTGGGGGTGGGCAGCCCGGGCAGCATGAGATAGTCCAGCGCGAAGCGCACGAGCAGCCAGATCGCGCCCACGGCCATCGCGGCGACGGTCAGCCACTGCGCCGTCCCCGCCACGCGCCACCACCGAGGGGCTCTGGAGACACGGCCCGAGGTCGCCGCCGCGACCGTGCGGTCCAGGGCGTCCGTCAGCTCCTGCGACCGCGACCGGGCCGCGTGCCGTACGGCTGTCGCCCACGGCTCGGGCACCGTGGCCGCGGCGGCGGCCCCGACGTCGCGCAGGGCGGTGTCCACGGCGGAGACCTCGACGGCGGTGGCCGCGGGCAGCGAGGAACGGGCGCCCTTGGCCAGGTGGAGACGGCGCAGCGGGTCGGGCCGCAGCTTTCGCAGCCAGCGCGTCACCGGCCAGCCCGTCGCGGCGATCGAGCGGTGCCGATGCGACTTCGCGACCGCCTCGACCACGGCGGGCACCCCCGCCGCCTGTGCCAGCGCCCGCGTGAGAGCCCTGCTCAGGGCGACGTCGGGCACCGCGACCCGTCCCGGCGCGGGCGCCGCCCCGGCCGCCGCATGCGACGCGGCGGGAGACGGCGACGCGGCGGGAGACGGCGACATGGCCGGAGACGGCGGCCCGGTGACCACCCCCGATGCCGCCTCCCGCGCGGCCAGCGGGGCTTCCGAGGGCAGGACGGCCGGAGGCGCGGCGTCCGGGGGCCGGGTTTCGGCCCAGAGGGCGGCGGCGGCCGAGGCCACGTCGGCGGCGAGCCGGGACGACCAGGCGCGGCGGCGGGAGACCTGCCGGTCGAGCAGCGCCCGCAGCTCGGGGACGCCCTCGCCGGTGCGGGCGGAGACGCCGAGCACCGGCACCCCTTCGAGCCCGTCGGCCGCGAGCAGGCCGCGCAGGTCGTCGAGACAGCGCTTGACCGACCGCTCCGGCAGCCGGTCGACCTGGTTGAGCACGACGACCATGACGTCCCGGTGCCGGGCGAGCGGGCGCAGGTAGCGCTCGTGCACGGCCGCGTCGGCGTACTTCTGCGGGTCGAGGACCCAGACCAGCAGGTCGACCGCGGCGACCAGGCGGTCGACCTCCCTGCGGTGGGACAGCTCGATGGAGTCGTGGTCGGGCAGGTCGAGCAGGATCAGCCCCGACGCGTCGCCGTCGACCGTGTGACGCAGCGGGACGTCGAGCCAGTCGAGCAGCGGTCCCGAGCCGGCGGCGCCCCACAGGGCCGCCTGCGCCTTGGCGGTCGTCGGCCGGGTCACCCCCACCGCGGCGAGCTCGGTCCCCGACAGGGCGTTGAAGAGCGACGATTTGCCGCTGCCCGTCGCCCCGGCGAGGGCGACAGCGGTGTGCTCGACCGACAGGCCGCGCCGTACGCCGGCCCGGGCGACCACGGCGCGCGCGTGGTCCACGGCCTCCTGGCCGAGCCGGCCCTCGGCCAGGTCGGCGGCCTCCGCGAGCGCCTCCAGCCGGTCGTCCAGCGACACCTCCGCCTTCCGCAGCGGGAGCTTCACAGGAGGCCCCTCTCCTGTACGGCCTTGGCGGCCTCACGCAGCCGGGCGGCCGTCTCCGGAGCCGGGCCAAGCCCCTCCACCAGGGAAACGAAGCGGGCGCGGTCCTCGTCGAGCAGGGCGCGCACACGCTGCCGCAGGTCCTCGCGGGCCCGCTGGGTCAGGGTGCGTACGGCCTGGTCGCCGAAGACGGCTTCGAGCAGCTTCTGGCTGAGCACGCCGGTGCCACCGGCGATGCCCAGCTCGATGCCGGTGATCCCCCCGGTCGTGGAGAACACCGCAAGCATGATCAGCACGCCGAGGCTGTTCACGCCGAACGACGCCGCCCGGGCGAGCGTGCGCCGGTCGGCGCCTTCGGAGCGGACGAGGTCGAGCACGTGCCCCTGCCAGGCGCGTACGGCCGCGCCGGCCCGGGCGGGCAGGTCGGGGGACGCGCGGCCGAGCCGCCCCGAGACGGCGACTCCCGACTTCTCCAGCAGGTCGCGCCCGGCGGGAAGGGCCAGCCACGCCTCCACGGCCCGTTCGGCGGCAGCATCGGCGGTGGCGCGGATCAGCGACTCCACCCCGCTCTCCAGCGCGATCCGCAGCTCCTTGTCGGGCGCCGGGCGGCCACGGAAGACGGCGACGAGGCGGTCGCGCAGCCAGCCGACGCGGGACTCCAGGGCCCGCATGAGGTCGCCGGTGCCGACGAAGTCCTGCCAGCGGGCCAGCACCTCGCCGCGCAGCAGCCTGCCGTCGCGCATCCCCTCGTCGAACGCCGACATCGCCACGTCGTACGCCTTGACGGCGATGTCGCGCAGCTCGGCGATCCCCGCCCGCTGGCGCTCCACCCGGTCGGCCAGGTCGGGCACCCGGGTGCCGAGGCTGTCCAGGGCGCCGGTCAGGGTCCGCCGTACGACCTCGGCCCGTGCCTTGGCGTCCACGGTCAGGCCGGCGAGCCAGGTCGCGATCGGCTGCACGACGTCGGCGGGCAGCCGGGCGCGCTCCGACGGCAGCTCAAGCTCGGGCACGGCGAACAGTGGTGTGCCGCCCAGGCCGTTCTCGTTCAGGAGCCGGGTCAGGTCGGCGACGACGGGCTCGCGGGCCTCGGCCGGGACCCGCTGGAGGATCACCGCGAGCGCCGTGCTCCGCTCCCGGGCCACGCGCAGGAAGCTCCACGGCACCTCGTCGGCGTACCGCGCGGCGGTCGTGACGAACAGCCACAAATCGGCCGCGGCGAGCAGTTGCGCGGCCAGCTCGCGGTTGGCCGTCACGACCGAGTCGATGTCGGGGGCGTCGAGCAGCGCCAGCCCGGGAGGCAGGGCGTCGACGGGGGCGATCCGCAGGGTGCCCGGCTCGCCGCGTCCGCCGTCGGCCACCCCGCCCGTCACCCGGGCCAGCCCGGGCAGGACGGTGGCGGCGGTGAACCAGGCGACGTCGGCGGGGTTGCACACCAGGGTCGGCGCGAGCGTGGTGGGCCGCAGCACCCCAGGCTCGGTCACGAGCGCCCCGGCCAGCGAGTTGACCAGGGTGGACTTGCCCGCCCCCGTGGAGCCTCCGACCACGGCGAGCAGCGGCGCGTCGATGGCCGACAGGCGGGGCAGCAGGTAGTCGTCGAGCTGCCCGCGCAACTCCGCCAGGACGCGCCTGTCGGCCGCGGCGTCCCCGATTTCCAGGGGAAACAGGTCCTGATCGAGGTGACGCCGCAGGCTCTCCAGGGCGGCGCGCAGCCTGTCGTTCCCCGCCATACCCCCGACCTTCCCTGTGGAAGGCCGCCGAATCAACCGCTCCGGTCGTCAGGAAGCGGGCGTGGCCGCCGGAGTGGGGAGCAGCACCTTGCACTTGTCGTACGCCTTGGCCACCTTGGGGTCGGCCGTGGCCAGGCCGCGTACGCCTCCGTTGGCGGGCAGCTCGGCGCCGTTGTCCTTCATGCAGGTGCGGAACGCCTGGAGGGCCTGCGGATCGGCGCCGCGCCGGCCGCCGAACCCGCCACCGCCGGCGGGCATGAGCGAACGGCACGCCTCGAACGCCTTGCTCATGGCGGGGTCCATCGACCGGAAGCCGCCGAAACCGCCGCCGGGCCGCCCGCTCGGTCGCCCGCTCGGCCAGGCGGTGGGCCTGCCGCTGGGCCTGTCACTGGGCCAGGCGCCGGGTCTGCCGCTCGGCCGTCCGGTGGGCAGCGTGACGCCGTTCTCGCGCAGGCAGTCGGTGAACGCGGTCCGGGAGTCGGCGCCCGAACCACCGGCGGCGGCCTGCGTGGTGGCCGTGGTGGGCGTGGTGGGCGTGGTGGCTGCGGTGTCGTCACCGCCGCCGCAGCCGGTCACCGTGACGGCCAGGGCCGCCGCGGCGACGGCGATGGACAGGTAGCGCAAGGGAGATCACCCTAGCCTTTCGTCGGGAGCCTCTCCGTGAGGAGGGCACGCGGGGAGGCGGACGCGGAACACCGCGCCGCGGCCGGGCTTGCTGTCGGCCGTGATGGTGCCGCCGTGGGCCTGGACGAGTGCGGCGGCGATGGACAGCCCGAGCCCCGTGCCGCCGGCGTCCGACCGGCTGCGCGAGGGATCGGCGCGGTAGAACCTCTCGAAGACCCGCTCGGCGTCGCCGGGGGCCAGGCCGGGCCCGTCGTCGGCCACCTCGATCAGGGCCTGCGACCCGGACACGATCCCCACGCCGACGCGGAACGAGGTGCCCTTGGGGGTGTGCCGCAGCGCGTTGCTGACGAGGTTGCCGACGACCTGGCGCAGCCGCGCCTCGTCGCCGAGCACCCGCACCGGTTCGTCCGAGTCGTCCAGCCGCAGCAGGTCGATCTCCCGGTCCGGCGCGAGCGTCTGCGCGTCGAGCACCGCCCCAGCCGCGAGGCTGAGCACGTCGACCGGGCGGCGTTCGAGGGGACGCTGCTGGTCGAGGCGGGCGAGCAGCAGCAGGTCGTCCACCAGCAGGCCCATCCGTACGGCCTGGTCCTCGATGCGGCGCAGCAGCACGACGGGGTCCTGCGAGTTCTGCTGCCGATAGAGCTCGGCGAAGCCACGAATCGAGGTGAGCGGGGTGCGCAGCTCGTGGGAGGCGTCGGCCATGAACCGGCGCATGCGCTCCTGCGACGCCTCCCGCTCCCGGAAGGCCGTCTCGATCTGGGTGAGCATGCCGTTGATCGACCGGCCGAGACGGCCCATCTCGGTGCGCCGGTGCCGGAGCGGGACGCGCCGCGACAGATCGCCCGCCGCGATGGCCTCCGCCGTCCGTTCGATCTCCCCCAGCGGGCGCAGGCTGCGCCGTACGAGCCAGTAGCAGGCGACCCCGAGCGCGACGAGCACGGCGAGACCGACCCCCAGGACGATCACCGCGAGCCGGGAGACCGTGCCGTCGATATCGTCCAGGCTGATGGCCGCGACGCGGAAGCGGGCGCCGTCGTCCTCGCGTACGGCGATCGCCCGCCACAACCCTCCCGAGGAGCCCTCGACCGTGAAGAGCCACTGCCTGCGGTCCTGCCGGGGGGTGGGCAGCGCGGGCAGCGAATCGGCGTTCGGCGGCTCCTGAACGGTGCGGATGACGGTGCCGTTCCGGTCGAGCAGGACTACGTAGAACGAGCCGAACTGCCGCGGTGGCCGGAACGCGTTGCCCATGACCTGCGGCGGAACCGGTGGTTCCGCCGGCCGCCGCCCGAAGGCCGTGAGCTGCACGTCGACCCGGTCCACCAGGTAGCCCCGCAGGAGCTGTACGGCGAAGCCGCCGGTGAGCGCGATCGCGAGCGCCACGAGCAGCAGCGTCCCCGCCACGAGCCGCAGCCACAGCGGGGTCCTCGCGACCCGCCGCCGCAGCTCGCGGATGCTCAGCAGGCGCAGCGCGCCGAGCGGGCGCGGCGGCCGGGGCCACCGGCGGGTGCGGCCGGACTCGTCCGCCTCCGCATCGCCCTCCACATCGGCCTTCGCGGCGGCCCTTTTACCGGCGCCGCGGGCGTGGATCAGGTCACTGACGCGGCGCACGGAGGACATAGCCCACGCCGCGGAGCGTGTGGATCAGTTTGGGCTCGACCGTGTCGATCTTGCGGCGGAGATAGGAGACGTACGACTCGACCACGTTGCGGTCGCCGCCGAAGTCGTAGTGCCAGACGTGGTCGAGGATCTGCGCCTTCGACACCACCCGGCCCTGGTTGACCATGAAGTAGTGCAGGAGCTTGAACTCGGTGGGCGACAGCCGTACGGGGGCGCCGTCCCGCCAGACCTCGCGGGACTCCTCGTCGAGCTCCAGATCGCCGACGCGCAGCCGGGCGGGAGTCGTGTCGCCGCGGGTGCGCCGCAGCACGGCCCGGATGCGCGCGAGCAGCTCCTCCAGGCTGAACGGCTTGGTGACGTAGTCGTCGCCCGAGCCGAGCCCGATGATCTTGTCCTCGTTCGCGTCCCTGGCGGTGAGGAACAGCACGGGGATCCGCCGCCCGGAGGCGTGGAGCCGGTCGGTGACGGCGAAGCCGTCCAGATCGGGCAGCATGACGTCGAGCACGATCAGGTCGGGGCGCATCTTGCCGGCGATCTGCACCGCGTCGCGGCCGGACGACGCGGTGATCACCTCGAATCCGGCGTACCGCAGGCTCGCCGACAGCAGCTCCCTGATGTCGGGCTCGTCGTCGACGACCAGCAGGCGGCCTTCCCTGATCACGATCCCGCCCTCCGGTCCAGGGCCGCGATCACGATCCCGCCCTCCGGCCCAGGGCCGCGCCCTCGGTGACGGACGTCGCCGCCACCTGGCCCTGCGCGTCGGGGGTCCCCGCGACGGTGACGAAGCTGCCGGGCTTGAGGTCGGAGACCTTCCCCGACCGGGTGACCCGCACCTTGGTGTCGCGCGAGGTCGTCACCGTGACCACGCCGCCGTTCACGGTCTGGACGTAGATCTTGTCGCCGTCGACCAGCTTGACGGTGCCGAAGGTCGCGCCGCCCGGCCCCGCTCCCGCCCCGGCGCCTCCGGCCCCTGCGCCGCCGCCCGCACGCCCGGCGCCACCGCCCGCGAAGCCACCGCCTCCGCCCGCGCCCCGGGCGAACCCGCCGTTCGCTCCGCCGCCTCCGGGGGCCTGAGCGTCCGCGAACGCGCCGGCGCCGGCCTCGCGGGACGGGAACCGGCCCGACGTGGAGCCGCCCATGAGCTTCTGCACCTGGATGCCGAGGAGCAGCCCGGCCACGAGCAGGACGCCTCCGGCCAGGGCGAGCGTCAGCTTCGACCCGCCCGCCCGAGCGGGACGCGCGGCCAGGACCTCCTGGAGGTCGTCGTCGTACGGAGAGGCCTCCAGAAGCTCCTCGGTGTCGTGCCTGCTCACATCCATCTCCCTTCCATGGGTCCGGCCATCACTCGAAGCGGAGCGCTTCGATCGGCCGCAGCCCGGCGGCACGGTTGGCGGGATAACTGCCGAAGAACAGGCCGATCGCGACCGAGACGCCGAGCGCCAGCGCGATCGACGTGGGGACGATCACCGGTTGCACGCCCGCGATGGTGAACTGGGCACCGACCACGGCGATCAGCACGCCCAGCAGGCCGCCGACGAGGCTGAGCATCGTCGCCTCGGCGAGGAACTGGCCGAGGATCGCGCCCTTGGGCGCGCCGATCGCCTTGCGGATGCCGATCTCCCTGGTCCGCTCGGTGACCGTGACGAGCATGATGTTGGTGATGCCGATGCCGCCGACGAGCAGGCTGATGGCGGCCACCGCGCCGAGCAGGACCGTGAACGTCCCGATCGCCGCGCCGACCGTTTCCTGCAGGGTCTCCTGGTTGAGGATGCGATAGTCGGCGCTCGCCGTGCCGGTGATGCCGTGCCGCTGGTTGAGCACCTCGGTGACCTCGGCCTGCGCGGCGTCCACCGTCTCGGCGCTCTTGGCCTGGACGAGGATCTGTCCCAGCGGCCCGAAGCCGGTCAGGCTCTGCTGTACGGCGGGCAGCGGGGCGATGGCCACGTCGTCGGCGTCCTGGAAGCCGGACGAGCCGGCCTCCTTGAGCACTCCCACGACGGTGAACGGCACGCCCGACACGGTGATCTGCTTGCCGAGGGGATCGACCGTGCCGAACAGGTCGTCGGCCACCGTCTGCCCGATCACCACGACCTTGCGCGCGGCGAGCACGTCGTCGTTGAAGAAGTACGTCCCCTTGGCCACCGGCTTGTTGGACGCCTCGAAATAGCTCGGGTAGGTGCCCACGAGCTGGCCGATCGCGTGGCTCGCCCCCTCGTACGTCGCGGTCTGGGACTGGGCCGTCACGACGGGCGAGACGCTCTTGACCGAGGGGGCGTTCGCCGGGTCGGCCAGCGCCCGCGCGTCCTCGACGGTCAGGTTCTTGGCCTGGGTGCGGGGGCCGTTGTTCTGCCGCCCGGCCCCGCCGCCGTCTCCGCCGCCGAAGGCCCGGGCGAACCCGCCTCCACCGCCCCCGCCTCCCGAGGTGGAGGGCGTGATGGTCAGCGAGTTGGCCCCGAGCTGCTGGATGTTCGCCTGGATCTGCCGCGAGGACCCCTCGCCGATCGCGACCAGCAGAATCACCGCGGCGACGCCGATCAGGATGCCGAGCATGGTGAGCGCGCTGCGCATCTTGTTGGCGGCCAGGCCGCGCAGGGCGAACCGCAGGACCTCCGCGCCGTTCACGAGGCCACCTCCGCGAGCCGCGGGGGCAGCCCGCCGACCGGCGTGGTGCGCGCGTCCTCCACGATCTGGCCGTCCATGAGGCGGACGACCCGTTTGGCGTGGGCGGCGACCTCCTCCTCGTGCGTGATGACGACCAGGGTCCGGCCGTTCGCGCTGAGGCGGTCGAAGATGTTCATGACGTCCTCGCTGGACTTGCTGTCGAGAGCGCCCGTGGGCTCGTCGGCCAGCAGCAGGGTCGGCGCGGTGACGAGCGCGCGGGCCACCGCCACCCGCTGCTGCTGGCCTCCGGACAGCTCGTTGGGCTGGTGGTGGACGCGCTCGGCGAGCCCGACCCGGTCCAGCGCGGCCAGCGCCCTGCGGCGCCGCTCTGCGGCCTTGACCCCGCCGTACGCCAGGGGAAGCTCGACGTTGGCGAGCGCGCTCATCCGGGGGATGAGGTTGAACGACTGGAAGACGAAGCCGAGCTTGCGGTTGCGGACGATCGCGAGCCGCCGTTCGTCGAGCCCGCCGACGTCGGTGCCGTCGAGGCGGTAGGTCCCGCCGGACGGGATGTCGAGGCAGCCGATGATGTTCATCAGCGTGGACTTGCCGGAGCCGGAGGCGCCCATGATCGCGACGTAGTCGCCGCGCTCCACCCTGAGCGACACGCCGCGCAGCGCGTGCACCGCGGTCTCGCCCTCGCCGTACACCTTGGTGACGTGGCGCAGGTCGAGCACGGGAGGATCGAGCGCCGGAGGGCCGGGCACCCGCGGAGGGCCGGCCCTCATCGGTTGCCTCCGCCGCGGCCGCCGCCGAAGCCACCGCCACCACCGCCGCCGAAGCCGCGGCCGAACCCCCCGCCGCCGGGAAGCTGGATGCCGCCGCCTCCGCCGGTCGTCGACGCCTGTGGCCGCACCACCTGGTCGCCCTCCTGGAGTCCCGACTTGATCTCGGTGGTCGTGTCGCCCTTCAGGCCGACCTCCACCCGCTTCACGACCTGCCTGCCGTTCTCCAGGACGGTCACCGTGGTCTGGCCGCCCGCCGTCGTGACCGCCGAGGAGGCCACCGTGAGCACGTCGTCGGCCTTGCCCACGGTCACCTGCACCGTGGCCGTCTGACCGAGCCGTACGGTGGACGGCACGTCGGTCAGCGAGATCGTCACGGCGTACTGGACGACGTTGTTGTTCGTCTGCGGCTGCGGGTCGACCACCGTCACCTTGCCTGCGGCGGTGACCCCGGGGAGCGCGTCGAAGGACACGGTCGCCGCCTGGCCGACCTTGATCCTGCTGACGTCGGCCTCGGTGAAGTCACCGACGATCTGCAGGCGGGCGGGGTCGGCGATGTCGATGAAGCCGCCGGACCCGCCCGATGCCGACGCGCCGCCCTGCGACTGCCCCAGGCCGCCCTGGGAGGACCCGCCGGACCCACCGGATCCGCCGCCGGACGCGCCCGAGGAGCCGCCCACGGCCCCGTTGACCGCCGTGACGACCCCGGCGAAGGGCGCCTTGATCACCGTGCCCGCCACAGCCCGCTTGGCCGACCGGTAGGCGTTCCTCGCGTTGATGTACTGCGAGTAGCCCGAGGCGGTCGAGGTGTCGGCCTCCTCGGCGGCGTCCAAGCTCGCCTTGGCCGCCTCCAGGCTCTCCTGGGCGGCCGTGTCGTCGATGCGCGCGAGCACCTGACCCTTCTTGACCTTGTCGCCGCTCTGGACCAGGACGGACTCGACGGTGCCGTTCGTACCGAAATCGAGGGCGCGCGTCCTGGCGCTCTCGACGGAACCGGAGGCCGATACCGAGGCGAGCACGGTCCCGCGGGTCACCCGGGTCGTGAGCGGCGCGGGGCCGTCTCCGGAGGAGTCGCCTCCCACGGACGCCCAGGCCGCCGCGATCCCGCCGAGCAGCAGTACCACCAGGACACCGTTGACAATCAATGTCCTGCGCTTCGTCGACAGCTTCACGACGTCGAACCATGGCAAACCCCGCTTCGGGCAACCTAGGCCGATGCTGAGGGTTTGCTGACAGTCCAGGTCGGGACGCGCATTTACAGACAACTCTCAGGTACGGCCAAGCCACCGGTCACGTGACGTCAGCAGGATGTCCGCCATGAGATCGAGCACTCCCATCAGGGTCGGAGGGCTCGCGCTGGCGGGGATCGTCATCGCGAGCGTCGCCGTGATCTCCGCCACCGGCGGCGACACCTCCGTGGCCGACCGGATAGCGCTCGCCTCGGTCAAGCGGGGCACGGTCGCGTCGTACGTCTCGGCCGCCGGCAACACCGTCGACAACGGCGTGCGCGATCTCGCGTTCGGAGCGGAGGGCACGGTCGAGAAGGTCTACGTCAAGGTCGGCCAGAAGGTCCGCCGCGGCAAGGTCCTCGCCCGGATCGACGACACCATCGCCAAGGAGAACTACGAGGCCGCGAAGGCCGCGCTCGCCGCCGCCAAGGAGACCCTCGACAACGTGCAGAACGGCACCGCCACCGCGAGCGGAGCCTCGGTCCCGAGCGCGGGCGGCTCGGGTTCCGGAGGCGGCTCGGGCTTTACGGGCTCCGGTGCCGGGACGACCGGCGGCGGCGGCCCTGTCCCCTGCCCGACCCCTTCCGCCCGGCCATCCGGGCAGGAGCCCACGCGCCCCGCGCAGCCCTCGCCACAGCCGTCCGCGACCGCCCGGCCTTCGTATCGGCCGGCCGCGGCCTCGGCGAACATGGGCGCGAGCGCGGCGAGCATCGAGCTCGTGGCCTACCAGGGTGGTGATCACGGCGGCTCCACGCCCCGGCCCACCCCGACGGTCACGGCACACCCGCACCCGCATCCGAGACCGTCCTGGACGCACCATCCGGCCCCCACGGGCGGCACGAGCACGCCGGACCCCGGGACGAGCGTCTCGATCCCGCCCACGCCACCGGCGCATCCGTCCGCCACGCCGAACCCCTCGGGTGGTTCCTCCTCCTGCGCACCCGGGCAGGGCGGTCAGGGACAGAACCAGCAGGGGCAGAACCCGCAGGGCCAGGGCGGCGGCGCCCAGGGGCGTGCGGGCTTCGGCGGCGGTGCGCAGGGGCGCGGCGGCTTCGGCGGCGGCCAGGGAGGCCAGGCGGGTCGGGGCGGCCAGGGCGGCGGCGCCCGGCTCACCGAGGCACAGGCAGAGGCGCAGGTCAGCCAGGCGACGACCGAGCTGGCCGACGCCAAGGAGGCGCTCGACGGCGTGAAGATCACGGCTCCGGCGGACGGCACGATCCTGTCCATCGCGGGGACCACCGGCTCCCGCTACACCTCGGGCACGTTCATCACCCTCGGCGACCTCGACGACCTGCAGGTGCAGGCGATGTTCACCGAGTCGGACGTCCGCTTCCTCAAGGTCGGTCAGGCGGCCACCGTGACACTGCCCACGCAGCCGGGGCAGGAATACCCGGGAACGGTCTCCCACATCGACCCGACCGCGACCACCACCAACCGCCTGGTCCGTTACGGCGTGACGATCGTCCTGAACAAACGCCCCGCCCGGCTGCTCCTGGGCCAGAGCGCCACCGTACGGGTGACGACCGGCGAGGCGGCCGACGCGCTCTACGTCCCCTCCCAGGCCGTACGCACCCAGGGCGACGGCACCGCCGTGGTCACGGTGGCGAACGGCGGCACCCAGACGCGCCGTACGGTCAAGGTCGGCGTGCGCGGCGACAGCTACGTGCAGATCACGGGCGGCCTCTCCGAAGGAGACCAGGTCGTCCTGCCCGGCGCCGCCACCGCCTTCCCCGACGAGGGCTTCCCGGCGGCGACCAGCCCGTCCGACGGCCACTGAGCGTCAGCCGTCCAGGCGTGCGGCGGCCTGCTTGTGGCAGCCGTATCGCCTGGACGGCGTCTGCACGCGTAAAAGGTCTGCACGCCTACAAGGCCGGACCGCCTTGCCGCATCCCGCTGAGGCGTGGACGACCGTCCCCGCACGCGTGTCATCCACATTCCTTCAGCAACTCCGGAGCGAACTTCACGCTTCGGAACAACTCCTCAGCCTGGTCCCGCAGATGCCGCGAGATGGGACCGCTCTCGTTCTCGTTGGCCTGCAGGGCCTCCTCCAGCAGGTCCCGCTCGATCCGCCGCTCCACGCTCACAATCCCCGCCGGTCACCCTGCCACAGCCACAACGACGGCTGTAGCTCCCGATTGGGGAACTCGTAACGGCTCTTCAGGAATCTCCCATCGGGCGAGGTTGACACGTCCGTGATCACCACCGCCGAATGGCCGCGTACGGGAGGTACGGCGCGGGGAAGCGCTTGTTCGGCAGCGGGCGTCACGCCGCGGGAGCCCGGGGCGTCAGGCGAACCTCGACATCCGCGTCCAGAGCGCTCGCCAGACGCTCGATGACAGGCAGGGTAGGAACCGTTCCTCCGGCCTCGAACCGCGCCACCGCCGACTGGGTCATGCCGGCGGCACGAGCCAGATCACTCTGGCTCCAGCCTCGCGTCTCTCGCATCGCCCGGATCGTCTTCCCCAGTTCATAAGCGAGACGCGCGGCCTCGTAGGCTTCGACCGCTCCGGGCTCGGCCATACGGCGATTCCGGAGCTCCCGCCAGCTCTCCTGCTCGCTCATACCGCTTCTTCTTCCTCATCCACCGTGTGCGCCGCGTCGATACAGCGACGCAGCGCCCGACGCGCCCGATCTATCTCACGCTCGTCGCGTGGCCTGAATTTATAGAAAACCGTCAAGAGCACGATTCGGCGCCCGGGTGCGATCCAGTAGGTGATTCGCACCGCGATGTCGTTGAGATAGAACCGCAGCTCGCGTAACTTGCCGTCGAGTTGCTTGCTGTAAGGCTCCCCGAGCAGAGCCCCCTCCGCCGCGAGCAGATCGACATAGAACGCCACCTTCGCGAACGATGCGGCCGACAGACCTTCAAGCCACCGCCGAGCCTCTGGTTCTAGCTCGACTGTACCCCAATCCATAGCATCAATGCTATGGGCTTGAAACACGATCCGCATCAATATCGTCACTTACCGCGACGGCCCCCTGGTGTCCCGCCTAACTCCGCCCGGGCAGCGTCTCAGACAGCGAACAGCGAAAGCGGTTAGTCGCGGGCGAAGGGGACTTCGTAGGCGGGCGGGACGCCCAGCATGGCCGTCAGGTCGTCCTCGGTGACGTCGAGGTGGAAGGCGCGGCCCGGCCGGGCGGGGTCCCAGCCACGACGCAGGGCCGTACGGATGACCTCCGCCCCCCAACCTGCACGCCAGAGCACGCGGGGGTCAGCGGAATCACACGATCAGGCGTTGGCCTCGGAGGCGAGGGGGAGGGTGACGCGGAAGGCGGCGCCGGCGCCCGGGGCCGACTCCACGCCGACCTCGCCTCCGTGGGCCTTGACGAGTGACTCCACGATCGCGAGCCCGAGGCCGCTGCCGCCCGCCGGCCGTGTGCGGGAGGGGTCGGCGCGGTAGAAGCGCTCGAAGACCCGCGCCGCCTGCTCGGGCGTGAGACCGGGCCCTTTGTCGGCCACCTCGATGAACGCCGCGCCGTCCGAGCTGCCGACGCGCACGGTGATCGGCGTTCCCTCGGGCGTGTGGGTCGTGGCGTTGTTCATCAGGTTGCCTACGACCTGCCTCAGCCGCACCTCGTCCCCCGAGACGATCAGCGCCGCGTCCCCCTCGACGACCAGCGACACGTCGCGGTCGGGGCAGAGGGTCCTGGCGTCGTGCACCGCGTCGCCCGCCAGGGCCAGCAGGTCCACGGGCTGCGTACGCAGGGGGCGCTGCTGGTCGAGCCGGGCGAGCAGCAGGAGGTCGTCCACCAGCAGGCCCATGCGGGCGGCCTCGCTCTCGATGCGCGACATCAGCTGGGTGGTGTCGGCGTCCGGCACCTGCCGGTGGAACTCGGCGAAGCCCCTGATCGAGGTGAGCGGCGTACGCAGTTCGTGCGAGGCGTCGGCCACGAAGCGGCGCATGCGCGCCTCCGACTCCCTGGCCGCGGCCTCGGAGGCCGCCCGGGCCTGGAACGCCGCCTCGATCTGGGCGAGCATGCCGTTCAGCGAGCGGGCGAGCCGCCCGACCTCGGTGCGCGGGTCGCGGTCGGGCACCCGGCTGCCGAGGTTTCCCCGGGCGATGGCCTCCGCGGTCGCCTCGATCTCCGCCAGGGGCCGCAGGCTGCGCTGTACGATCACGACGCCGACGACGGCGAGCAGGACCATCAGGGCACCGCCGACCAGCGCCTCGATGAGCGCGAGCCGGGTGGTGATCTGCGTGACCGAGGCCATGTCCACCGCGACGACGACCGTGCCGACGCCCTTCACGGGCACCACCCGGGCCCGCCACTGGCCGTCACCCGACACCGCCGTCACCGTCACGGGCTCCCGGGAGGTCACGGCGCCGGGCCCCGGCAGTGTCTCCGCGCTGACGCCGGCCTGCGCGAGCAGCGTCTTGCCGGCGCCGTCGCGGATCTCCACTCGGCCCTCGGGCGGCACCCTGATCCGGGTGAACGCCGCCGGGCCCTGGGCGAGCCGTCTTTCCGCCTCGTGGGCCAGGATGGCGACCTTCCAGTCGGTGCGGGTGATCAGGTAGTCGCGGAGCACCGAGACGCTGCCCACGCCGATGACCGCGAGGGCGACCGCGACCAGCGCGAGCATGGCCGCGCTGAGCCGGATCCGCAGCGGCGTGCGCCCCGACACGGCTCAGGCGCCGCTGGGTGGTGTCCGCATGACGTAGCCGACGCCGCGCAGCGTGTGGATGAGCCGGGGGTGGCGCCGGGAGTGGGCGTTGTCGAGCTTGCGGCGCAACACCGACACGTACGACTCGACGATCCCGGCGTCGCCGCGGAAGTCGTAGTCCCACACGTGGTCGAGGATCTGCGCCTTGGACAGCACCCGGCCGGCGTTGCACATGAAGTAACGCAGCAGCTTGAACTCCGTCGGCGACAGGGGTACGGCCCGGCCGCCGCGCCAGACCTCGTGGGACTCCTCGTCCAGCTCGATGTCGGCGAAGGTCAGCCGCGGCGGGGTGATCATCGGGTCTCCGGCGGTGCGGCGCAGCACGGCCCGGATCCTGGCGATGACCTCCTCCAGGCTGAACGGCTTGGTCACGTAGTCGTCGCCGCCGAGCGTCAGGCCCCGGATCTTGTCCTCGGTGGCGTCGCGCGCGGTGAGGAAGACGACAGGGGTGAGGGTTCCGCCACTGCGCAGCCTGCGTACGATGTCGAACCCGTCCATGTCGGGCAGCATGACGTCGAGCACGATCAGGTCCGGCCGGTGCCGCTGAGCCGCGGCCACCGCCTCTCCGCCGTTGGACGCGGTGTGGACCTCGAATCCGGCATACCGGAGGCTGGCCGCGAGCAGTTCGAGGATGTTCGGCTCGTCCTCGACGATCAGCAGCCGGGCTTCGGGAGATTCAACGACCATGTCGGCAGCACTCTAGACCTAGGAAGTTAAGGGAACCGTTAAAGCGATGTGCCGGGCGATCGCCAGGCTGCTCGTCGCCGCAGGTGAGGGCGCGTTTCGCACCAGCACGATACGCCCGTGGACGTCGATGACGAAGTCGTCGAGCAGCCTGCCGTCGCGTGCCACGGCCTGGGCGCGCACACCGCCCTGGGTGCGTACGAGGTCGGCCGGGGCCAGCTCGGGCACGTACCGCCGGGCGGCTGCCACGAAGGCCCGCTTGGCCAGCGAGCCGTAGACCTCGCGCAGGCCGGTGCGCCAGTGCTCGGCCGCCATGCGCCGGGCGCCCGGCCAGGCGACGATCCGCCGCAGGTCGCGCAGCGACGCCGTCCCCCAGGAGTAGCCCTCCAGGGCGAGCGCGGGCACGGCGTTGGGCCCGACCAGGACCTCCCCGTCGATCCTGCGGGTCAGGTGGACGCCGAGGAACGGGTAGCGGGGATCGGGCACGGGATAGATGAGCCCTTTCACCAGGCCGCGTGCCGGCCCGGCGAGCCTGTAGTACTCACCGCGGAACGGGACGATCCGCACGTCACCGCCCGCCCGCGCCAGGTCCGCCACACGGTCGGTGCCGAGGCCCGCGCAGGAGATCAGCCGGTCGAAGGTGAGCCTCTCCGGCCCGGCCGCCACCGCCACCTCGTCGGTGGTCTGCCTGATCGCGAGCACGGGACGCGAGAGCCGTACGGACCCGCCCGCCTCGGCCAGGTCGGCGGCGAGGCGGCGCGCGACCGCGGAGAAGTCGGTGATCGCGGTGTGCGGCGAGTGGACGGCGGCGACCCCGACCGCGTGCGGCTCGACCTCACGCAGGCCGATCGCGTCGAGCTCGGCGATGCCGGGCACGCCGTTCTCCCTGGCCCGCTCGGCGATGCGGCGCAGACCGGGCAGCTCGGCCCGGGTGGAGGCCACGACGAGCTTGCCCACCTCGTCGTACGGCAGGCCGTGCTCGGCGCAGTATTCGCGCAGCATCGCCATGCCCTCCCGGCACAGCGTCGCCTTGAGCGAGCCGGGCTGGTAGTAGATCCCGGCGTGCACGACCCCGCTGTTGTGCCCGGTCTGGTGGGCGGCGATCCGGGGCTCCTTCTCCAGGACGGTCACCTCGGCGCCCGCCCGCGCCATCTGCCGGGCCACGGCCAGACCGAGGATCCCGGCGCCGACGATCCCGATCCTCATGGCCGCGTGGTTGTCGACAGCATGTCGGACATTCTCGCAGCCGGAGCCGCTCCACGGTGATCGAACCTGTGTTCGGTATGATGGCGGAGTGTACGTGCCACCCGGCTGGCCACCGGAGGTGCGCCCTCCTGGCAGCCCCGATTGGGAGGTCTCGGCCGTGTCGTGGCTGCTCGACGCGGTGCCGCCCGACTATCGCGCGTACGGCGTGCTGCGCCGCCACCCGCTGGCGCTCGCCCGGATGGCCCGCCAGCAGGTCGCGGCCTCGATCCAGGCGGCCCGGGAGGGATACCGGGGCGCGGCGGTGGAGCTGAAGGAGCACCTGCCCCCGCACGCGATCGAGGCCGTCCTGGACGCCTACCGCCAGGAAGGCCCCCGGCTCGTACGGCTGGCCGAGTCGGTCGCGCTCGTGGAACGGGCCCTGCGCGGCGAGCACTTCCTCCCTCGCCTGTGACTGCGCTCTTAAGTTCGGACATATGGGGCATGTCACCCTAAAAGAAGGAATCGGGGGTTAGCCATGACCACAGAGGGAGCGACCAAGACCGCAGGTCAGGTTATGCACGAGGGCGCGGAATGCATCGGCGAGCACGAGAGCCTTCGCAGGGCCGCGGAGATGATGCGGGACATGAACGTCGGCGCCCTTCCCATCTGCGGCGACGACGACCGGCTCAAGGGCATCATCACCGACCGCGACATCGTGATCAAGTGCTGCGCCGAGGGCAAGGACCTCGACCAGACCACGGCGGGCGAGCTCGCCCGCGGCCTCGTCTGGGTCGACGCCAACGCCAGCGTCGAAGACGCCCTGATGAAGATGGAGGAGCACCAGATCAAGCGCATGCCGGTGATCGAGAACCACCGCATCGTCGGGATGATCACCGAGGCCGATCTGGCCAAGGAACTGCCCGACAGCAAGCTCGCGGAGTTCGTGCACCGCATCTACGCGCGGAGCTGACCGTCGCGGCGATCTCCGGGCCGGTGCCGCCGGGAACGGCCGCACCGGCCCTTCGCCTGCCCCGCCCGCCCCCGCACCACGAGCGACGCCCCGCCGCGTCCCCGCTTCAGGGCAAGCGCGCACCGCTAGCGGCGTCCCGGGGTGACCAGCCCGGACTCGTAGGCGTGCACCACCAGTTGGGCGCGATCACGAGCGCCCAGCTTGGCCATCACCCTGCTGACGTGGGTCTTGACGGTGGCGTGGCTGATCGTGAGGTGGCCGGCGATCTCCTCGTTGGACATCCCCGTCGCGACCAGCGACAGGACCTCGCGCTCCCGGTCGGTCAGCCGGTCGAGGCCGGGCCCCGGCACGGGCCTGGGCGGCGTGGAGACATACTCCTCGATCAGCCGCCTGGTGACCGAGGGGGACAGCAGCGCCTCGCCGTTGGCCGCCACCCGCACCGACTGCAGCAGGTCGGCCGGTTCGATGTCCTTGACCAGGAATCCGCTGGCCCCGGCGCGCAGGGCGGCGAAGACGTACTCGTCGAGGGCGTAGTTGGTGAGGATGACCACGCGCACCGAGTCGAGCTCCGGGTCGGCCCCGATCCTCCTCGTGGCTTGGATGCCGTCGAGCAGCGGCATCCGCACGTCGAGCAACGCCACGTCGGGCCGCAGGGCGCGGCACAGCTCGACGGCCTCGCCGCCGTTGCCCGCCTCCGCGACGACCGTGACGTCCTCGGCCATCTCCAGCAGCGCCCGGAACCCGGCGCGGATCAACGGCTGGTCGTCGGCCAGCAGCACCCGGATCACGGGGCGGCCGCCGTCGGCAGCTCGGCCCGTACGGCGAAGCCTCCCCCGGGTCGCGGCCCGGCGGTGAGCGAGCCGCCGAGGGCGACCGCGCGCTCGCGCATTCCGATCAACCCCATCCCGTTGTCCGTCGTCCCCGTCGTGGTCTGTCCGTCGTCCTCGACGCTCAGTTCGATCATGTCAGCCGCGTATTCGATCGTCACGGTGACGGAGGCGGCCCCGGCGTGCCGCAGCACGTTGGTGAACGCCTCCTGCACGATGCGGTAGGCGGCCCGGTCGACCTCCGGGGGCACCTCCCTGCGCGTGCCGATGGTCAGCGTCGTGACCGGCAGCCCCGCCGCTTCGGCCCGGTCCACCAGCCGGGGCAGCCTGGCCAGCCCCACCTCGGGGCCGTCGGGGTCGGCCTGGCGCAGGACGCCCAGCGTGGCGCGCAGCTCGTGCATCGCCTCCTTGCCCGACTCCTTCACGGCGAGCAGCGCCCGGCGGGTCAGGGCCGGATCCCGCTCCAGCGTCTGCAACGCGACCGAGGTCTGCACGTTGATGACGGAGATGGTGTGCGTGAGCGTGTCGTGGAGCTCCTGGGCGATCCACAGGCGCTCCTCCCCGGCCCTGCGCAGAGCGGCCTCCTCTCTGGTGAGTTCGGCCTGGATCGCCCGTTGTTCGACCTCTCTGAGGTAGGCGCGCCGGTTCTTGGTCACCTCGCCGAGCACCACCATCGCCACCAGCCAGCCGCTGAGCAGGCTGAGGCCGCCGGGCTCCGGATCGGCGTCGGCCAGCGCGACCGGGACGGCGATGCCGGCTGCCAGCGCGATGCCCAGACCGATCGCCAGGCGGCGCCGGCCCAGAGTGGCCGCCGTGTAGATCGCGATCAGGGCGGGCCCGGCGGCGAAGATGCCCGGGTAACGCGCACCGTAGTAGGCGACGGCGCACCCGACCGTGACCACGCCGACCGTCACAGGAGCGCCGCGCCGCCGGACGAGCACCAGAGACGCCACCACGATCAGCATGAGGCCGAGCGGGTCAAGCGGCCGCTCCGTGAGACCCGAGCTCGACAGCCTGCCGTACGTGCCCGCGACGCCGAGCGTGAGCATGGCCGCGGTGATCAGCGCATCGACCTTCCACGGCCGCACGGCCTTCCACGGTGGCACGGTCTGCCAGAGCCGCACGGTTTTCCAAGGCCGCACGGTTTTCCACGGTCGCACGGTTTTCCACGGTCGCACGGGCTGCCACGGTCGCGCGGTCTTCCACGGTCGCACGTCTGTCACGCTAGGCCACGACGCGGGCCGCGCCCACCCGCCTGTGGTCGACCCCGCGCCTGCATCCCCGGTCGTACGCGTGCTCCGCGTGGCCGTGTCCTACACCCCGGGATGTACGGCGGAGCCCCGACCACAGCCGGACGATCTTCCGCGCGATCCGCAGCAGCATGCCGGGCATGAGCGTCTCACCTGTTCCGCCGCGGGCGAACCTCGGCCGTGGACCCGGCTGGATCGGCTGGCCGCTGCGGTCGGTCGCCGTGCTGCACCTGTTCGGCGTGCTCGCGCAGGCCGTCTTCGCCGGGCTGTTCGTCACGGGTGACGTGGACATGCTCGCCTGGCATCGCACCAACGGCGGGTTCACCCACGTCACGCTCTATCTCCAGCTGGTGGCCTCGATCCTGCTGTGGCGGCCGGCCCGCGGACCGGCATGGCCCGCCCTGGCCGCGGCCGGGCTCGTGGCCGCGGAAACCCTCCAGGTCGTGGCCGGGCAGGAGCGCGTCCTGGCGGTGCACTTCCCGCTCGGCATGGCCGTCTTCGGCGCCACGACCGTGCTGACGGCCCTGGTCTGGCGGGTGACGCGATGATCTCCCGTCGTGGTTTCCTCGGGCTGCTCGGCGGGGCCGGCCTCACGGTCGCCGGCTGCGGCGCCCTGACCCACGAGTTGGGCCGCGAGGTGGCCGGTGAGAGCCTGACGAGCGCGTTGCCGCTGCCCGCCCGGTTCGCCGTGCCGCTGCCGATCCCCGCGACCGCCGTTCCCGTACGGCCCGGCCGTTACGAGGTCGTCCAGCGCGCGGCCGAAGTGGAGATCATCCCCGGCACCACGACCGAGATCTGGGGCTACGACGGCATGTTCCCGGGGCCGACCTTCGACCTGAGAGCCGGCAGCCCTGCCGTCATCCGGGTCCGCAACGAGCTGTCCGTGCCCACCTCGACCCATCTGCACGGAGGAGTCACCCCGCCGGAGTCCGACGGCTATCCCACAGACGTGGTGATCGCGCGGGGCCGGGGGTTCCGCCCGCCCCAGGGCGAGCACTCCCACCACGACCTGCGGCAGTGGACCTTCCACGAGGCGGCCAGAGACTACGTCTATCCGCTGGAGCAGCGTGCCGCCACGCTCTGGTATCACGACCATCGGATGGACTTCACCGCGCCGCAGGTGTGGCGCGGCCTGGCCGGTTTCGTCATCGTCCGCGACGACGAGGACGACGCGCTGCCGTTGCCGAAGGGTGAGCGGGACATCCCGCTGATGATCTGCGACAGGGCCTTCGAGGAGGACGGCTCGTTCCGCTATCCGTCCCTCGATCCGACCCTGCTGCTGCGCCCGGGTGTGGACGACGCGTTCATGGAGGGAGTGGAGGGCGACGTCATCCTGGTCAACGGCGCACCCTGGCCCTTTCTGGAGGTCGACGCGGCGCGATATCGCCTGCGGCTGCTCAACGCCTCGAACGCACGCCGCTTCCGGCTGCGGCTGACCCCCGGCGGCCGGTTCGTCCAGGTCGGCAGCGACCAGGGATTGCTGGCCGCTCCCGTGACGCACGACGCGATCACCATCTCCCCGGGAGAACGCTTCGACGTCGTCGTGGACTTCTCCGGCCACCCCGCCGGCGCCGAGGTGACCATGGTCAACACCTTGGGCACGGGCGCCGCACGCGACGTCATGCGGTTCCGCGTTCGGCGCAGGGCCGCCGACGACAGCGCGATCCCGAAACGGCTGTCCCGGACCGCCGAGCCGGTCGACACGCCGGTCGACACGGCGGTCGCCACCCGCGTCTTCGACTTCCGCCGTACGGGTCAGGGGGGCGGCGGATCCTGGACGATCAACGGACGCAGCTTCCGGCCGGGGCGGCCGCTGGCCACCCCGCGCCTGAACACCAGCGAGGTCTGGAGGTTCACCAGCGACTTCCACCACCCCGTGCACGTCCACCTGGCCCGGTTCCGGGTGCTCTCCCGGAACGGCGGGCCACCGGAGGCGACCGACGCCGGATGGAAGGACACGGTGGACGTGCGCCCCTACGAGGTCGTCGACGTCCTGGTCCGTTTCGAGGGCTACCGGGGCCGCTACATGCTGCACTGCCACAACCTCGAACACGAGGACATGGCGATGATGGTCGATTTCGAGGTCGTTTGAAGGCCCCCAGCGGTCCGCGTAGGACGTCCCCGGCCCGAGCGAAGGCTCTCAGAGGCCCTCAACGGCCCTCAGCGGCCCGTGCGGTAGGCGACGAACCCGATGATCCCGATCGCCCCGAGAGCGACCGCCACCCATAACACCGACATCGGCACGCCGAGGCCCCCGTCCCCGGCGGCCGCCCCGCTCGTCGCCTTGACCGCCCTCGGCCGGGCGGAGGAGGTACGGGCCCGGGTCGGCGACGGAGCAGGCCGGGCGGCGGCGGGCAGCGGCACCCGATAGACCGGGCTGTTCTCCCCCTCGCTCCCGGTCAGCAGGGCCGTGCCGTCCGCCGTGTACGCGATCGACTCGGCCTGGCGCAGCGGCGGCATCGTGACGTGCGCGATCAGCTTGCCGGGCGAGCGATAGACGGACGCCGAGAAGTACGTGCGGATGACGAAGCTCGACCCGTCGGGCGCGTACGCCGCGTCGGTGGCCATGAGGGGCGCGGACCCCACCCGGCGCAGCACGTTCACCCTGTCGGTGCGCAGCTTCGCGGGAGCGGCGTAGACGCCCCCGGAGAACTCCTTGCTGACGACGTACAGCCGGCCCGTGCGGGGATCGACCATCACCCCCTCGGCGTTGCGGGGGCCGTCGGCGTAGCGGAAGCGATACCGCGTCGCCCGCAGTGTCGCGTCCTTCATCGTCCGGGGTTCGGCGACCTTGTAAACGGACACGTCCGGCCAGGCGCCGTCCAGGTTGTCCCCGATGTCGGCGATCCACAGCACACCGCGCCCGGTCGCGCGGTCGGTGGAGGCCGCGATGGCCTCCCAGTCCCTGGCCTCGGCGTTGCCGATCGTGAACGTCGCCCGGGTGCGGCCGTCCGGGCCGATCGCGTAGATCTGGGGTCCGTGGCCGCTGTCGTTGTGCGTGTAGACGATGCCCTTGTGGGTGGGCGAGACCGCCAGGCCGCTCGACTCACTGATCCGCTCGTCCCTGATCCGGAACAGCATGCGCTCCCGGTCGTCCGCCCGCGCGGCCGTCGGCACGGCCGCGGCCGTCGCCGGCGCGGGAAGCAGCGGGCCCGCGACCACGAAGAGAGCCAGGGCCGCCCGCGGAATCCTGCTCGTCCGCGTTCGACCCGTCGTGCTCCCCATGCGGCCATCATTCCCGATGCCCGCCGCGCGTGCGGCGGGCGACATGCCCCTGGTCGTCCCGGGATCGGTCAGGAACGGGTATGCGGGCGGCCGGTCCGCAGGGCCGCGTAGAAGTCGCGCAGGTCGGCGGAGAGCACGTCCGGCCGCAGGTGGGCGGCGTAGTGACCACCCGCGTCGTAGGACCGCCAGTGAACGATGTTCCGGTGATCGCGCTCGGCGAAGGTGCGCATCGACACGAAGTCGCCCTCGAACATCGCCAGGCCGAGCGGGACCGTTGTCGGCTCCTTGGGATGCTCGGCGTGCGCGTCCTCGTAATAGAACCGCGTGGCCGAGGTGGCGGTGCCGGTCACCCAATAGAGCATCGTGTTGGTCAGGATGAAGTCGTCGTCGACGTCCTCACCGAACAACTGGGCGTTCCAGCCCAGCAGCCCGGCCGGCGAGTCGAAGATCCCGTACGACAGGGTCTGCGGCTGCTGCGAGTGGACCATGTTGAACGACATCTTGTTCTCGTAGAACCACTGCAGCACCTCCAGGCCCTTCCGCTCCTCGTCGGTGAGGTTCGCCATCTCGGCGGGGTCGCCGGAGGGGAAGGAGAAGATCTGCGTGACATGGACACCGACGACGTGCTCGGGGTCCACCCGCCCCACCTCGGGCGAGACGAACGAGCCGCCGTCGTTGCCCACCGCGCCATACCGGTCGTAGCCGAGCCTGCGCATGAGCTCCGCCCACGCCCGGGCCGTACGGAACCGGTTCCAGCCCCGCTCCCTCGTCGGGCCCGAGAAGCCGAAGCCGGGCAGCGACGGGATCACCAGGTGGAACGCCTGCGCCGGGTCCTCGGGGTTCGTCAGCGGTTCGATGACCTTGAGATACTCCACGATCGAGCCCGGCCAGCCGTGGGTGAGGATCAGCGGGAGGGCGTCCTCGTGCGGCGACCGCACGTGCAGGAAGTGAATGTCCTGCCCGTCGATCTCGGTGACGAACTGCGGATATCGGTTGATCTCGGCCTCGTGGGCGCGCCAGTCGTACCCGTCCCGCCAATACTCGGCCAGCCGCTTCACGTACGCGACCGGCACGCCGTACTCCCAGCCGGTTTCCGGGATCTCGTCGGGCCAGCGGGTCCGGCCGAGCCGGTCCTTCAGGTCGTCGAGGTCGGCCCGCGGGACGTCGATGCGGAAGGGCCTGATGGGCGGCGTGATCTGCGTGTTCTCGCTCATGAGGCCGACATTACGGACCCTTCCGGACAGGTTCCGTCCGGAAGTGCCGCCAGACTGAGAACATGCTGGAAACCTCGGCGCGGCTGCTGCGCCTGCTGTCGTTGCTCCAGGCCAGACGTGACTGGCCCGGCGCGATCCTGGCCGACCGGCTCGGCGTGAGCGAGCGGACGGTGCGCCGCGACGTCGACCGGCTGCGCGAGCTCGGCTATCCGGTGGAGTCCAGCCGCGGCACGGACGGCGGCTATCGGCTGGTCGCCGGGGCGGCGATGCCACCCCTGCTCCTGGACGACGAGGAGGCGGTGGCCGTGGCGATCGGGCTGCGGGCCGCCGCCGGTGTGACGGGCGTCGAGGAGGCGGCCGACCGCGCCGCCGCCAAGCTCGAACAGGTGCTGCCGGCCCGCCTGCGCCGCCGCGTGAGCGCTTTGCAGACGTACACCGAGCCGGTGCCGCCCGACCGCCCGGGTCCCGCCGTGGACCCCGCCGTGCTGAGCACGCTCGCCGCGGCCTGCCGCGACCGCGAGCGGCTGCGGTTCGACTACCGGGGCCACGACGGCTCCACCGGCGTCCGGCAGGCCGAGCCCCATCGGCTGGTGTCCTGGGGCCGCCGGTGGTACCTCGTGGCCTGGGACCTCGACCGCGACGACTGGCGCACGTTCCGGGTGGACCGGATCGCGCCGCGCACGCCCACCGGCCCGCGCTTCCCGCCCCGCGACCCGCCGGAGGGCGGCGCGGCGGCGTACGTCGCCCGCGGCGTGTCGGCGGCGGCCTGGCGGCACCACGCCCGGGTGCTCGTCCACGCCCCCGCCGAGGTGGTCGCCGCGCGGATCAACCCGGCCGTCGGCGTCGTGGAGGACGTCGACGGCCGCACCTGCGTGCTCGTGACGGGGGCCGACACCGTGGGCTCGCTCGCCGTCCACCTCGGCCTGCTCGACCTCGACTTCGAGGTGACCGGCCCGCCCGAGCTGGTGGAGCACCTGCGCGCCCTCACCGCCCGCTACGCCCGCGCGACCGCCGCAGCGACAGGGAGGCCAGGCTGAGAGGCCGGGCTGAGGCTGCGAGGTCAGGCCGTGGCGCCGCCGTCGAGCACCAGGTCGAGCCCGACAGCGAATCCGGCGTCCTCGGAGGCGAGCCAGAGCGCGGTGCCGGTGATCTCGTCCATGGTGCCGACCCGGCCGATCGGCAGCTCCCTCTGCAGCCGGTTCGCCCGATCCGCCTCGGTCTCGCCCGGCCGCATCGACATCGGCGTGTCCAGCGGCCCCGGGCTGATCGCGTTGATCCGGATGCCGTCCCTGATGCACTCCAGCGCGGCCGTACGGGTCAGGACGCTGACGACGGCCTTCGACGCGCCGTAGGCGCCCAGCCCCGGCACCCGCATGTGCGCGCCGACGCGCGAGCCGATGTTGACGATCACACCGGCGCCCTGCGCGCGCATCGCGGCGATCTCGTGCTTCATCGCGAGGAACATTCCGGTCGCGTTGACCTCCATGACCCGTGCCCAGTCGTCCTCCGCCAGGTCGGCCACCGGGCCCGCGACGAACGTCCCCGCGTTGTTGACCGCGATGTCCAGGCGGCCGAAGTGCGCCACGATTCCCTGGACGAGCCCGGCCATGCCGGCCGAGTCGGTCACGTCCACCGTACGCGCGACGGCACGGCCGCCCTCGGCCTCGATGAGCTTGACGGTCTGCTCCAGCGCGTCACCTCCCCGGGCCGCCGCCACGACGACGGCGCCCTCCCGGGCGAACCCCTGGGCGATCGCCCGGCCGGCGCCGGAACCCGCCCCGGTGACCAGCACGACCTTGTCCGCGAACCTCATCTGTCGCTCCTTTGTCCATGCGAATTTGCCGGAATTCGTCCGCCGCGAACTTGTCCACTACGAACTCGTCCACTAGGGATTCGTCCGCTGCGGATTCGTCCAGGCGAACGCGACGGCGACCGTCGCCGCCGCGAGTAGGAAGGCCGGTGCCATGGCGGTGAGGGCGAACCCGTAGCCCTCCGTCATGGCCCGGGCACCGCCCGCGGGTACGGCTCCCGCGCGGGCGGCGGCGAGTGCCACGAGCGCGGCGAGGCCCACCGTCGGGCCCGCCTCCATGGCGGTGTTGACCAGTCCCCCGGCCGCCCCGGCGTCCTCCGCCCGAACGCCGTCGAGGGCCGCCACGGTGGCGCCGGAGAAGGCCAGCCCCGACGCGACCGGGAAGACCAGCAGCCCGGCGAGCACGGTCCCCCCGGACGCGACACGGCCGAGCAGCAGCATCGACACCGCCGCGAGCAGCAGCCCGGCGACCAGCACATGCCGTACGCCGAGGCGGCGCAGCAGGCGGCCGCTCACCGGGCCCATGACCACGACCAGGAGGAAGGGCAGGAAGGCCAGGCTCGTCGCGATCGGCGACAGCCCGCGCACCTGCTGCATGTAGAGACTGAGCAGGAACGTGGTCGTCGCGCTGGCGGCTGCCGTGAGGAAGACGACGAGCAGGGCGGCGCCCCTGCGGGGATGCGCCACCAGCCGGAGCGGCAGCAGCGGCCGGGGCGTCCGCGCCTGGAGTGCGACGAAGCCCGCCGTCAGCACCAGGCCGGCGACGACGACGGCCGTCTCCCCCTCCAGCAGGCCGTACGCGAACGCGATCAGCCCGGCCGTGGCGAGCAGCGCGCCGGGCACGTCGAGGCGGGCCGCCGTACGCGGCACGGGCGGCAGCAGGGCGATCCCGGCGGCCACGGCCGCGACGCCGACGGCGGCGGGCAGGAGGAACGACCAGCGCCACGAGGCCACGGCGGCGACGAGGCCGGACAGCAGGCTGCCCGCGACGGCCCCGGTGACCGACAGGGTGCCCCACACCGCCAGGGCGCGCTCGCGCTCCCTGCCCTCCGGGCGCAGCCGCGTGACCAGCGAGACGGCCGCAGGGGCGGCCATCGCGGCGCCCGCTCCCTGCGCGAAGCGCGCGGCGAGCAGGACCGCGTTGCCCGGGGCCAGCCCGCCCGCCGCCGAGGCCAGCGCGAGCAGGGCCATCCCGGCGAGGAACATCTCCCGGGCGCCCCACCTGTCGGCGAGCCTGCCCCCGAGGAGCAGCAGCCCGCCGAAGGTCAGCCCGTACGCCGAGGTCAGCAGTGCCAGATCCCCCTGGCCGAGGCCGAACTCCCGCTGGATGGCCGGCAGCGGCACGGTCAGAAGTGTGATCGCCGCGACGAGCGTGACCTGCGCCCCGCCGAGCACGGCGAACGCCACCCTGTTTCTGGATCGATCGGTCAAGAATGAGGGCATGAAAAACGCCCTCCCCTTCCTTTGCGAGACGGCTTCGGGAGACGGCTTCCCGGGAGAGATCAGCGGAGCATCGCGAGTGCCTGCGCTGCGGCGTCGCGGAGGCGGGCGGGGTCGCCGTGCCCCTTGCCCATCACCCGCAGCCCTTGCAGGAAGACGAGCATGAAGCGCGCCAGCGCCCGGGGGTCGGACTCGGCGGAGATCTCCCCCTGGGCGCGTGCACGGATGAGAGCCGAGGTCAGCGCCGTCTCCAGGCCCGTCCAGTTGGCCTCGACAAGCCGGGCGACCGGCTCGTCGCGTGGGAGGAGCTCGGTCGCCGCGTTCACGATCATGCAGCCGCGCCGTTCGCGGTCGCGGATCGAGTCCTCGGTGTAACGCTCGACCAGCGTCCGTACGGCCGGCAGAGCGGGGCCGGGCTGCGACAGCAGCTCGATGGGGTTGGGGTCGCACGTCTGCGCGTAGCGCTCCAGCGCCTTCATGTACAGGTCGTGCTTGCCGCCGAAGGTGGCGTAGAGGCTGGCCCGGCCGATGCCGAGGTGCTCGACCAGGTCGGCCATCGAGGTGGCCTCGTAGCCGCGCCGCCAGAACAGATCCAGCGCCCGCTCCAGCACGACGTCGGGGTCGAACTCCTTGGTCCTCGCCATGTCCCCGACCTTAGACCAATTGAGAACGATCGGTCAATTAAGCCGCGACCGGATCGTCCCAGGTGATCCGGTAGTCGTGCATCCAGGCCAGCGCGTTGCGCTTCTCCACCTGCCGCATGACCACGGGAAGGATCAGGTCGCGGACGAAGGCCCCGCCGGCGCCCGGCGCCTTGCCGTTCCCGTTGCGCTTGCCCTGCGCCACGACACGCTCGACCCGGTCGCGCCGCAGCCGTTCGAAGGCGGCGAACGCCCCCGCGAGGTCCGGCACGTCGCGCAGGCACTTGCCGAGCACCACGGCGTCCTCGATGGCCATCGACGCGCCCTGCCCGGAGGACGGCGAGGTGGCGTGGGCGGCGTCCCCGACGAGGATCATGCGCTCGCCGGACCACTTCGGCACCCTCGGGAAGTCATAGGTGCTCCAGCCGGGCAGGATGTGCGGGGTCGCCGCGATGATCTCCCGCATCGGCCCGGTGTCGCCCTCGAACAGGTCCATGAGCCGTGCCCGCCACCGCTCGGGCGTGATCGCCGCGAGCTCCTCGGGGGTCATCTCCCTGCGGCTCGGCGGGTTGGCGAACCACCACACGTCCCCCTCCGGATGGATCAAGTATCCGAAGAAGCACCGCCTGCCGAAGATGAAGTTGCAGACTCCCGGCCTGCCCGGCACCCGCACCCCCTTCGCATAACCACCGGTGTTCAGCAGCCCGACATAACGCGCGCGGGGCGCGTTGGGGTCGATCAGGGTGCGGGTGCGCGAGCGCAGCCCGTCGGCCCCCACCAGCAGGTCGCCCTCCGCCCCGGTGCCGTCCGCGAAGACCGCCCGCACGCCGTCCGGGGTGGCCGAGGCGTCGGCGAGCCGCTTGCCGTAGTGGATCCGCACGCCCCGCCGTACGGCTTCGTCGCGCAGCGCCTGGTAGAGGTCGGCGCGCCGGAGCGTGCGGCTCGGCTGGCTCGTGGTCGCCAGCAGCCTGCCGCGCGCGTTGCGGATCTCCATGACCGGCGTGTCCATGCCGAGGTCGCTGACGAGGTCGCGGAGATCGAGCAGGCGCAGGGCCTCCAGGCCGTTCACCGCGAGCGTGAGGAAGGCGCCGACGCCCTCGGCTCCCCGGTCATAGGCCTCGAAGACCTCGCTGTCGATTCCGGCGCGTTGCAGCGCCATGGCCGTGACGGGACCCGCGATCCCGCCGCCGATGATCAGTGCTCTCTTGGTCATGAGATGACTATACATATTATGACTATTCGGCGACAAGGCCCCTATGATGGGGCGCATGTCGACGCGGCGCTCCCCTCTGGCCACGGCCGTGCTCGCCCTGGTCTGCGAGTCGCCGATGCACGCCTATCGGATGCAGCAGCTGATCAAGGAACGGCACCAGGACGACGTGGTCAACGTCGCGCAGCGCAACAGCGTCTACCAGACGATCGAGCGCCTGCTCCGCGACGGGCTGCTGGCGATCCGCGAGACCACCCGCGAGGAGAACCGGCCGGAGCGCACGGTCTACGAGGCCACCGAGACGGGCCGCGAGACGCTCAAGCAGTGGATGCGGACCATGCTGTCCACCCCGGCCAGGGAGTTCCCCGAGTTTCCCGCCGCGCTCGCCTTCCTGCCCGTGCTGACGCCGGAGGAGGCGCTGGCGGCGCTGCGGCAACGCATCACCGCGCTGGAGGCCCGGCTGTCCGCGCTCGACACCGAGATGACCGACAACCTGCCCTCCGTGCCCCGCCTCTTCCTCGTGGAGACCGAGTTTCAGCGGGCCCAGATCGCCACGGAGCTGGAGTTCGTACGCGGCCTCGCCGCCGACCTGAGCGAGGGCCGCCTCACCTGGGACTTCAAGATCTAGGGCGTGCCGGGCTGGCCTGGAGTCCACTCCAGGCACCTAGGGTGGAGGCCATGGAATACGGACACCTTGGCCGCACCGGCCTGCTGGTCAGCAAGCTCTGCCTGGGGACGATGAACTTCGGTCCGCTGACCACGGAGGAGGACTCCTTCGCGATCATGGATCGCGCCCACGAGCTCGGGATCAACTTCTTCGACACGGCCAACGTCTATGGCTGGAAGAAGGGCGAGGGGATCACCGAGAACATCATCGGCCGCTGGTTCGCCAAGGGCGGCGGCCGTCGTGAGCGTACGGTCATCGCCACCAAGCTCTACGGCTCGATGGGCGACTGGCCGAACGAGGAGAAGCTGTCCGCGCTGAACATCCGTCGGGCGGCGGAGGCCTCGCTGCGCCGGATGCAGACCGACTACATCGATGTCTACCAGGCCCACCACATCGACCGGGACACCCCGTTCGAGGAGTTCTGGGAGGCCATGGACATCCTCAAGCAGCAGGGCAAGATCCTGTACGTCGGCTCGTCGAACTTCGCCGGCTGGCACATCGCCAAGGCCCAGGAGGCGGCCCGCCGCCGCAACACCCTCGGCCTGGTCAGCGAGCAGTCCCACTACAACCTGCTCGTCCGCGCGCCCGAGCTCGAGGTCATCCCGGCCTGCGAGGACTACGGCCTCGGCCTGATCCCGTGGAGCCCGCTGGCGGGCGGCCTGCTCGGCGGCATCCTGCGCAAGATCGACAAGGGCCGCTCGGCATCCGACCAGATCGCGGCCCAGCTCGACAAGCACCGCGGCAAGATCGAGCAGTACGAGGCGTTCTGCGACGAGCTCGGCGAGGACCCGGCCAACGTCGGGCTGGCGTGGCTGCTGCACCAGCGGGCGGTCACCGCGCCGATCATCGGCCCCCGCACGGTCGAGCAGCTCGACGGCACGGTCCGGGCGCTGGAGATCAAGCTGGACGACAAGGCGCTCGCCCGGCTCGACGAGATCTTCCCCGGCTTCAAGACCGCCCCGGAGGAGTACGCCTGGTAGCCCAGGCACCGGTGATCGCAGATCAGGCGCTGTTGAGCAGCGCGCCGACGATCACGATGAACACGAGCAGCGCGAGCACCGTGGGCAGCAACCAGCGACGAGGACGATCCACGCCATGGAGCCTAGTCGCGGACGGCCAATGGGTACGCCTCGACCTGCTCATACCGCACAGTCGCGCCGGTGTGGCTGCGTACGAGGTGCACCGACGACACCTCCCAGCGCCGCCCGCCGAAGGCGCCCAGGGCGCCGACCAGGGGGCGCAGGTCGTCGCCGTGGCGTGACCGGGTCCGGGAACGGGCCAGGGTGAGGTGGGGATGGAACCGCTTGCGGTCCGTCTCCGCCGCCCCGGCCCGCCGGGCGCCGGCCGCGACCGACCCGGCGAGCCTGGTCAGCGCCGGCCCGGCCTCCAGGCCGACCCAGAAGATGCGTCCCCGGGAGGCCGAGGGGAAGGCCCCTGCGCCGCCGAACGACACCGTCTCGGGGGAATAGCGGGCGGCCGCGCGGGCCAGCCGCGCGCTCAGCTCGGGCAGCACCTCGTCGGGCACCTCGCCCAAGAAGGCCATGGTCACGTGCCACAGCGCGGGATCGACCCAGCGCAGCTCCGACCACTCGGCACGTACGGTCTCGACCGCCGTGGAGAGCTCCGCCAGCGCCTCAGGCGGCGGCAGCAGCGCCACGAACAATCTGCTCACGTGCCGATTCTTCCCTGCGCGCCACGCGAGCCGCGACCATCCGGGTCACCAGTACGGCCAGGCAGACGCCGCACATGCTCAGCAGGCCGGCGGCCACGACCGAGGCCCGGGGACCGGCCAGTTCGGAGAGCCAGCCCACCAGCGGCGCCCCGATCGGCGCTCCCCCGGTGAAGACCAGCACGTAGATGCCCATGACCCGGCCGCGCATCTCGGGGGAGGCGCCGAGCTGCACCATCGTGTTCGCGGTCGTGTTGACCGTGATCATCGCCATGCCCGCGGGGACGAGCATCAGCAGGAACGCCGCGTACACGGGGGCGAGCCCGGCGACGACCTGGAACAGCCCGAAGCACAGCGCCCCGGCGATCAGGAACCTGCGGCTCGGCTTGACCCGGCGCGCGGCCAGCAGCGCCCCGCCGAACGCCCCGACGGCGAACGCGCTGGACGCCACGCCGAACGAGGACGCGCCCGCGCCGAACGCCTGCTTGGCCATCAGCGCGATGCTGGTCGAGAAGCTCTGGGCGAAGATCGCCATGAACGCCACGAGCAGCAGCGGCAGCAGCAGGTCGGGCCGGCCGCCGACGTAGCGCAGGCCCTCGCGCAACTGGCCCTTGCCGCGCGGCACGGGCTCCGGCGAGCGCAGCTCGGACGTCCGCATGAGCGCGAGCCCCGAGATGACCGCGGCGAACGACACGGCGTTCAGCACGAAGATCGGGCCGGTGCCCATCCAGGAGATCAGCAGACCTGCCACCGCCGGGCCGACGACCCGGGCGAGGTTGAAGGTCGAGCTGTTCAGCGCGATGGCGTTCGGCAGGTCGCGCCGGCCCACCATCTCGACCACGAACGACTGCCGTGTGGGCACCTCGACACAGGACACCAGGCCGAGCGTGAACGCCATGGCGTACACGTGCCAGACCTGGGCGGTGCCCGTGATGACCAGCACGCCCATGGTGAGCGCCAGCAGGCCCATGAGCGTCTGGGCCACGATGAGGATCCGGCGCTTGGGGTAGCGGTCCGCGATCACCCCGCCGAACATGCCGAACAGCATCGTCGGCAGGAACTGCAGCGCCACGGTGACGCCGAGCGCCGAGCCGCGGCCGTGCGCGAGGTCGAGGACCAGCCAGTCCTGGGCGGTTCGCTGCATCCAGGTGCCGACGTTGGAGATCACGCCGCCGGAGGCGAACAGGCGGTAGTTGTAGGTCCGCAGGGAGCGGAACATGCCGCCTACATCGTGGACAGCTTCTCCAGGATCGGCGCCGCCGCTCGCAGCGTCGCCCTCTCCTCCGGAGTCAGGTCCTTGAGCCGCTGCGCCAGCCAGGCTTCCTTGGTGCGGCGTTCCTCCTTCAGCAGCGCCGCTCCCTGCGGCGTCACGCTGACCGTCACCTGCCGGCGATCGGTCGGATGAGGTTTGCGCTCCAGCAGACCCCTGGCCTCCAGCTTCGCGATCACGCGGGTCACCGAGGGCGGCTGCACCTTCTCGTGCTCCGCGAGCTCGCCGGGGGTCATTGAGGTGTGGCGCTCGACGGCGACGAGCGTCGCGAGCTGTGTAGGCGTCAGTGAGTGGTGCGCGGCCTGCTTGCGCATCCGTCGCGTCAGCCGGGCGAGGGACACGCGCAGGGCCGACGCGAGAGCGGCGTCGCTGCGCAAGTTCTGGGCGTTCGTTAGCATGACTCATTACCTTTGCTAACTATATGACGCATATCCGTATTCCTCCAACTCGTCCGACTATCCAGGCAAATTTTGTGACGCTGCACGCCGATCGCGACACACCGTACCGGCGCGGTCCGGGTCGGCGACCTCCGTCGCCTCGCACCACGATCCGGAGCCGCGCACCCGATCACGAGCCGCGCACGATCGGGAGCCGTGCGCACCGTGGGGCGGTGGTCATCTGCCCGTGAACGACCGAGGCCCGGCCCCCGCATGGGGACCGGGCCTCGTATGCGCCTCGCGTCAGGCGAAGTCCTCCGGCGTGAACTCCCTGGGCTCGACCAGGACGAGCCAGTTGCCCTGGTTGTCGCGGATGACCGCCTCCACCCCGTACGGCCGGTCGGAGGGCTCCTGGAGGATCGTCACGCCCTTGGCCGCGAGCTCCTGACAGGTCTTGCGGCAGTCGTCCACGCGCAGCCCCAGGCCGCCGGCCTGCCCCTTGTCGAGCTGCCTGCGGTAGAAGTCGGCGCCCTCGTCGTCGAGCGGCGGCCCCGGCTTCATCAGCGTGATTTCCAGCTCCGGGTGGTCCGGGTGGTTGATGGTGACCCAGCGGAACCCGTCCATCTGGATGTCGGTGTTGGAGACGAAGCCGAGGACGTCCACGTAGAAGTCGCGGGCCTCGTCCTGGTCGCGGCAGTAAAGCGTGATCAAGGAGACGTTCCGAATCATGTGGCGACGCTACTGCGACCCCTCTGACCTGGGCTTCTCCGAAATTGCACAATCGTCGTCGCGCTTGGGCGCACCACGCAGGTCGAGCACGCCGTTCATGAACAGGTAACACCCGGGGACGCGGGGGCCGCCGCGCGCCGCCCACCGGTCGCGGTATTCGCTCGGGCTCTCCCCCACCATCCGGCGGAACTTGGCCGAGAACGAGCCCAGGCTGCTGAACCCGACGGACATGCAGACCTCGGTCACGGTCAGGTTGGCGAAACGCAGCAGGTCCTGGGCGCGCTCCAGCCGCCGCCTGGTGAGGTAGCGCATCGGCGTCTCGCCGTACGCCGCCTCGAAGCAGCGGACGAAGTAGAACTTGGAGACCCCGGCGACGGCGGCGAGCCCGTCGAGATCGAGCTCGCTCCGGTAGTCGCGGTCCATGCGGTCTCTGGCCAGGCGCAGTCGCGGCAGCAACTCCGCCGGCACCACCCGCTGTCCCCTCACGGCCACGTCACGACCCTATTCGGCCCCACCGACAGATTCCCGCACGCCAGGGCCCTGGGACAGGCGAAGGCCGCCGCGGCGTCGCCACGGCGGCCTCCGTACCGCGCGGATCAGCCCAGGCCGAGCAGGCTCTTGATGGGCTCCAGCGCGAAATACACGACGAACAGCGCGCCCACGACCCACATCAGCGGGTGGAGCTCGCGCGCCTTGCCGCGGAGCACCTTGATGACGATGTAGCTCACGAAGCCCGCACCGATCCCGGCGGTGATCGAGTACGTGAACGGCATGAGCACGATGGTCAGGAACGCGGGGATCGCGGTCTCGAAGTCGCTGAAGTCGATCTCCTTGACCTGGGTCATCATCAGGAAGCCGACGACCACGAGAGCCGGGGTCGCCGCCTCGAACGGCACGATCTCCGTCAGCGGGGCGAAGAACATGGCCAGGAGGAACAGCACGCCGGTGACGATGCTCGCCAGACCGGTGCGCGCGCCCTCGCCGACGCCGGCCGCCGACTCGATGTAGGTGGTGTTGGACGACACGCTGGCCGCGCCGCCGGCCGCGGCCGCGAGGGAGTCGACGAGCAGGATCTCCTTGGTGCGCTCGACGGTCCCGTCCTCCTGCACCAGGTTGGCCTGGCGGCCCACGCCGACGATCGTGCCCATCGTGTCGAAGAAGTCGGCGAGCATGAGGGTGAAGACGAACATCACGGCCGCCAGGCCGCCGATCTTGGCGAAGCTCCCGAACAGGCTGAACTGGCCGAGCAGCGACAGGTCGGGCAGCTCGATGAAGTTCTTCGGCCACGCGGGCACGTTCAGCGACCACCCGTTGGGGTTGCTCCCGTCCGGGGTCTGCGGCCCGATCTTGCCGATCGCCTCGACGATCATGGCGAGCACGGTCGTGCCGACGATGCCGAGCAGGATGGCGCCCTTGACCCTGCGTGCGACGAGGAAGGCAGTCACGAGCAGGCCGACGACGAAGACGAGCGTGGGCCACCCGGTCAGCGAGCCGTTGCCCAGCGCGCCGAGCTTGACCGGGACCGTGGTGTTGCTCGCGTCGGGCATGCGCCGTACGAACCCGGCGTCGACGAACCCGATCAGCGCGATGAACAGGCCGATGCCGACGCTGATCGCCGTCTTGAGCTGGGCGGGGATCGCGTGGAACACCGCCACCCGGAAGCCCGTCACCACGAGGATCGCGATGACGATGCCCTCAAGCACGACCAGGCCCATCGCGTCCTCCCACGACATCTGGCTGGCGATGCCGAAGGCGAGGAAGGCGTTCAGTCCAAGGCCGGTGGCCAGGGCGAACGGCACCCGGCCGAAGACGCCCATGATGATCGTGAGGATGCCCGCGACGAACGCCGTGGCCGCGGCGACCAGCGCGATGTTGGGGTTCCGCCCGTCACCGAGGAACTGGCCCGTCTTGTCGGCGACGGTGCCGATGATGAGCGGGTTGAGCACCACGATGTAGGCCATCGTGAAGAAGGTGGCGAAGCCGCCGCGGACCTCCTGTCCGACGGACGAACCACGCGCTGAGATGGAGAAGTACCGATCGAGAAAGCCAGACGTGTTCATGGGGTTCGCATTCACGCGCGCAGAGTCGCAGGCCCTTACCATCCACGGAAAGAGCCAGGGGGGCAGCGTTGTCTTTTCGTGACGGGTTTGTCATGAAGATACCGGCATGCTGCCATGACCTTCTAAGCTGGCTGGCGTGAGCGAGCGCCGGCCGGACCCCAAGCCTCTCAGGACGAGGGACACCCTCACGATCCTGGTCGGGACGGCCCTGTGGGCGATCGCCCTGGTCGTCGTGCTGCTCGTGGTCAGGCCGGCCGATCCGCGGCCGGTCTGGGTCTGCGTCGCCGGGATCGGCCTCGGCGTGTTCGGGGTCCTCTACATCCGCCGCCGCGACGCCCGCCTGCGCGAGCCCGTCCCCGCCGCCGAAACCGGCGACCCGGAACCCCGCCGCTGACCGCGGCCCCTCTCAGCGCGCTCCGGCGAGGAGCGTCGCGATGCCGTCGAGAAGCCGCTGCAGGCCGAACTCGAACAGGGCGTCCATGTCGAAGTCGTATCCTCCGGCCGCCTGGAGGCGCTCGAACAGCGGCAGCCCGCCCCCCGCCGTGATCGCGTCGAACGCCGACTTGCGGGCGTCCATCCAGGCGTCGGCGTCGAGCCCGGTCAGCGCCTCGGCCTCCGCCTCGAACTCCAGGTTGATCGCGGTGCCCCGGATGTGGTTGAACACGGTGATGTAGGCGGTGAGCATCGTCACGGCGTCGAGGCCGTGACCGTCGAGAGCGCCGAGCACCCATTTCATGAACGGCAGCGCGCTGGGGATGAGCTGCGGTCGTGTCACGGACATGGCCGGTGCGAGCCACGGGTGCCGCCGGAACGTCGCCCACAGCATCCGGGCGGCCAGCTCGATCCTGCTCCGCCAGTGCCGGGGCGGCTCCTCGGGAAACCGCATCCGCCCGAAGACCGCCTCCATGCGCGCCATGACGCGCCGGCCGATGCGGAACCTGATCGCGGCGCAGTTCGCCAAGGCGTCGAGCATCGACCTGCCCGACTACGACCTGCCTGCCCTGCGCTGAGACCCCACGGCGCTCCCGACGGGCAGTGGGCTACAGCGAGGCCGTGGGGTCGAGGTCGGCCTCGGCGAGCAGCAGGGGCACCCGGGCGGGGTCGCGCAGCAGCGCCGCCACGGCGAGGCGGTCGCCCCACTGACCGGCCGCCCAGGCGAGACCCCTGGCCAGGCCGTCCACGCCGGTCGCGTGCACCGCGCCCTCGAAGAACCGCCACGGCACCGGCCTACCGTCCACGAGCAGCTCGTCGTGCTCGACGTACGTCGCGGGGGCGCCGGGCAGCAACGAGCGCACCTCGGGCGGCACGGGCTTCTCGGTCCCGGCCGAGGTGACCGCTCCGGTGACCACCTCACCGGCGAGCGGCAGGTCGAGCACCTCCGACAGCGCCTCGGCGAGGTCGAACGGCGCGAGCACGAGCGGCCGGTCCTCCACCAGGGCGAGCAGGTCGGGCGCCTCCACCACGACCGGGCCGTCCTCGACGTCCGCGACCGTGACCGTGCCCTTCAGCACGGCCCGTACGGCCTCGGGCGGGCTCACCCGGTCGGGATCGACGGCCGCCAGCGCGATCCACAGCGACCGCAGCTGGGCCCGGTCGACCTCAAGGGACGAGTCGGCCAGCAGGTCGAGCAGCTCTTCCGGGCCGCCGTGCGAGTCGAGCAGGTCGGCGAGCGTGGACCGGACGCCGATCATCTTCAGCGCGTCGTCGTCGATCCCCGCGGGCGCCTCGCCGTACAGGCCGAACAGCAGCGGGTCGCCCGTCGGGAGCCGCAGCTCCGTCGGCCTGCGCCCGGCGAGCACCTCGTGCCGCGACAGCCACCAGGCCGTGTAGGACGGCACCTCGACGGTCTCCCCCGCGGCGAGCACCCGCATGGGCCGCAGGGCGGCGCGCAGCGGGGGCCGCGACAGCAACGCGAGGGCGTTCTGCCAGTCGGCGACGTATTCCAGGTCGCGTACGGCGGTGAACTCCCGGACCACCGGCGGCACGTCGAGATCGGGCAGCAGGTCGAGCACGGCCTCCAGCCACTCGTCTTCGAGGTCGAGATCGTGGTCGCACTCGGCAGGGTCGAGCAGCACGTCGGAGTCGTTGACCACGGCGAAGCCGTCGAGCACCCCGGCCGCCGCCAGCACGTGCGGGCCGAACTTCTCCACCAGGTCGGGGGCGGCGACGCCGAACGGCACCTCGGGGTCGATCAGACCGGCCAGCGAGCCCTCGGCCAGCAGCAGCTCGCCCGCCGCGTAGAGCTCGCCGTCGGCGCCGCGCAGCGCCAGCTCTGCCAGCCAGGGGGCCTCCCCCGCGGTCAGGCCCGCCGCGTCGACCAGGGCCAGCACGGCCTGGGCCACCGGCTCGGGGTCGGCGCTGTGCAGCGACTCGGCCACGGCCGCGTGGGTGAGCGGGTCCTCCAGGACCGTACGCGGGGTCGCCTCGGCCGCGCCCAGCCGCAGCAGCAGCGGGTGCGCGGCGTCCGGGTGGACGATCCGCAGCCCCAGCGGCGCGAGCAGAGCAGGGTCGAAAGTTCCCGATTCCTGTGACAGCACGAGCGTGCCGCGCGGGCCGCGCACCAGGCGGCCGTCGGCCAGCGGCACGGCGATCGCGCCGATCGCCTCCGGGTCGTCGGCGGGCAGCACGTCGTAGAGCGACCGCCACCACGCCGGGTCCTTGTCCTCCACTGCCTCGCCCGACAGCATGTCGACGACGTCGGCCAGCTCGACCCGGCGCACGCCGAGCGTGGTCAGGGCCGGGTGCCGGGAGGACCAGCCCGATGGCAGCAGCCCGGGCACGATGCCGGCGATCTTCTCCAGGAACTCGGCCTGCCCCTCGACCGCCCGCGCCTGGCTGCCCGGCACGACGCCCTCGGAGATCGTCGGCAGCAGCGGCGTGTCCGGCAGCGCCCTGACGATCTCCCGCCTGATCGCCGCGTCGAGCGCGCCCTTGCCCATCAGGCCGGGCACGAGGCCGAGCAGGTCCGGGGTCGCCGGAAGCTCCCCCAGCAGCCGTACGTACGCCTCGGCGGCCCTGGCGACCAGGAAGTCGGTGAGCGGCCCGGGGGCGACGTGCCGCCGGTCGGTGGTCATCGGGAACGACGCGATCAGCAGCGCGGGCAGGTCGAGCGGCTCGTCGCTCGGCGTCGGCGCGTGCACGACCCTGGGGACGTCGCCGCGGCGGCCACCGGGGACGGCCCAGCGGACCTCCCAGTAGGGCCGGGCCCGCTCCTCGGTCGGCCGGTCGGCGAACAGCTCGGCCACCTGATCCGGGGTGAACGTGCCCGACTCGGTGACCACGTGCCAGCCCTCGGCCGAGATCGTGCGGACCTGCCCGTCCACCTCGATCTCGACGGCCTCCAGCGCCGGCATCGACAGCGGCAGCGCGGGCCCCGCCTCTTCGAGCATCCGCCGTACGGCCTGCTCGGCGGCCTCGTCGCGCAGCGGGAGCCGTACGAGCGTGTCGAAGCCCTCGGGGACCTCAAGGGAGTCGTCGGAGAACGGCAGCCGCAGCAGCGGGACGTGCCCCTCTCGGCCCTCCAGCTCGGCCGCGAGCTGCGGCCGGGCGGCGACCAGCGCGGCGGTCTCCTCGCGGGACCAGCGCACCCCGTGGGCCTCGCCCGAGGGCAGCCGGGAGGCGATCGAGGGCGCGTCGGTGACCGACACCACGGCCGCGAAGCCGACGCCGAAGCGGCCGGCCGCGCCCACCTCGTCCTTCTTGCCCGAGACGCGCAGGGTGCACAGGCCCTCGACGCCGGTCTGGTCGAGCGGCGCGCCGACGTTGGCGGCCAGCAGCACGCCGTCGGCGAGCGTCAGCCGCAGGCGGCCCGGCACGCCGGCCCGCAGCGCGGCGTCGGCGGCGTTCTGGGCGAGCTCCACGACCAGCCGGTCGCGGTAGCCGCCGAGGGCGAAGTCCTCCTCGGCGTTGGCGTCCTCGCGGAAGCGGGCAGGCGAGGCCGTCCAGGCCGCGAGAACGGTGTCACGCAGGCGCGCGGTATCGAACATGATCAGGCGTGGCCCAGGGGTTCGGAGCCGGCCTCGTCCACGGAGCCCGACTCGATGAGGTCATATCCCATGTCGTCCAGGATCGGCGGCGCCGGATCCATGACCATCGAGGGCACGGTGGTCGCCTCGGAGTGCGCCCCGCAGCCGTGGTCGGCGGACACCACGCGGCCGTCGTCCGGCGCGTACTCGTTGGCGCAGACGCCGAAGCCGAGGCCCAGCGCTCCGGCGAGCGGCCAGTAGAAGCCGCAGGTGGAGCATTGCGCCGGGGCGGCGTGCGCGATCGGGGTGTGCGGTCCGGCCTCACCGGCGCGCCAGCGTCGCGCGGCGAGGTCACGGCCGAGCACGGACAGGACGCGGGCGCGTCCAAGCCCGAGCTCGAAGAGCATCTGCTTGTCGATGTCCTCGTCGGCGGAGGCGAACCCGGGCACGAGCCGGTCGTCGTCGGCCTCGGCGGGCAACAGGTCGCCCACGCCCAGGTCACCCGGGCGCAGGCGCTCGTTCCACGGCACCCAGCGGGGAGCGAGCAGCGCGCCCGAGCCGGGCAGCAGCACGGTCTCGCTCACGGTCACCACACGGGCGCGGGAGGCGCGGGTGACGGTGATCGCCCAGCGCCAGCCGTGGTAGGCGCGGTCGAGGCACTCGAAGTAATGGGTGACGACCCGGTCGCCCTCGTTGTCGAAGCCCAGGTGCTCTCCCACCTCCCCGGGGCGCGCGATGTCTTCGGCGGCCCGGCGGGCGAGGTCGACCGCCGCCGCACAGGCCTGGTCGACTGGAGTGCTACGGATTCGGGTACGACTCACACTCCATTTTCACCCACGCCGCGAGCGGACCGCACCGGCTCGATGGGCAAAACATGGAAGGACCCTCGGTGCCTATGGTGAAGATTTGGGCGAAAGTTACGCGTGTTGTGAGGGCACCGGCGCGTGCGACGCGCCGGTTGACGCATGCCCAGGGAGCCGGGCGCACCGGTCTCGGCCACCTCATCGAGGTGACCGCCGCCCATTCCGCCGGGGACGCTCTGGTCACCGTGGCCCTCGCCGGGGCGCTGCTGTTCGGGCTGCCGGTCGGCCAGGCCCGCGGCCAGGTCGCGGCATATCTGCTGATCACCATGCTGCCGTTCGCGGTGGTGGCGCCCTTCGTCGGGCCGGTGCTCGACCGGCTCCGATCGGGCCGCCGCTACATCATGGCCGGCACCCTGCTCGCGCGCGGCCTGCTGTGCTGGGGGATGGCAGGCGCCGTCCACGCCTCCGACACGGTCACGCTGTTTCCTTCGGCGCTCGCCGTGCTCGTCCTCTCGAAGGCCTACAACGTGTCACGGGCGGCGGTCATGCCGAGCGTGCTGCCCGCCGACATCCCGTTGGTGACGGCCAACGCCAGGGTCGCGCTGTTCGCGCTGGTGTCGGCCGGCGCCGGCGCCGGTGTCGCCGCCGGCCTGTCCGCCGTGGCCGGGGCCGACTGGGTGCTGCGCGTCGCCGTGCCGCTGTTCCTGCTGTCCGGGGCGTTCGCCGTACGGCTGCCGCGGCACGTGGACGCGCCCGACCTGGAGGAGGCCGGGCCGCGCCCCCGCTGGCGCACCGTGCTCAGCCTGGGCCCGGTGGTGGGCGAGGCCATGGGGGCCAACGCCGCGATCCGGGTGCAGTCGGGCTTCCTCGTGTTCTTCCTGCTGTTCCTCGTCCAGGACGGCCACCTGCGCGGCGTGGATCCAAAGGCCGCGCTGGCGCTGCTGGCCGCCGCCGCGGGCGCGGGCGGCCTGGCCGGGGCCGCCGCCGGCTCCTGGTCGCGATCCCGATCTCCGCACCTGACCGTCATGGCCACGCTCGCGCTGGCCACGGTCGCCACCGTCGCCGCGGCCTTCTTCTTCGACGTGTGGACCGCCGCCGCCGTGGCCCTCGTGGGCGCGTTCGCCCAGGGCCTCGGCAAGCTCGCGTTCGACGCCATCGTGCAGCGCGAGATCGGCGAGGAGGTGCGCTCCTCGGCGTTCGGCGTCGCCGAGACGCTGCTCCAGATCGCCTGGGTCCTCGGCGGCCTGCTGGGCCTGGTGATGTCGCTGTTCGTGGCCGGTCCCGCCGGGCTCGGCGTGATGTCCGCCGCCCTCGCGCTCGCGTTCGGCCGCCTCGTCATCCTCCGCCGCCGCAGGCTCGCCGCCCGCACCGCCACGGCCACCTGAACCGGCCACCTGAACCGGCCGCGTGGACCAGCGCCTTGAACCAGCCGCCTTGAATCGGCCACTCGCGCCACCACGCCCGCCTACGCGGCCCCGCACCCCGCCACGGCCCGCGTCCGCCCAGGGGTTGGCCGGGCGGCGGGAACGGACGCGGCCGGTGAGGGGACCGGTCAGGCGTCGAGGTCGTCGGCGACGGCGCGCAGGACTGTGGCGATCTTCTTGGCGTGCGCCGCGTCCGGGTGCTTGCCCCGCTGGTAGGAGTTCGAGATGTCGTCGAGAAGCTTGATCAGATCCTCGACGATCACGACCATCTCGTCGGGCTTCTTCCGCTTCGCCTTGGCCTTGGCGGTCTTGGCCAGCGTCGGGGGCTGGTCGATCACCCGCACCGAGAGCGCCTGCTGACCGCGGCGGCTCTCGGCGACACCGAACTCGACCTTCTGTCCGGGCTTGAGCGCCTCGACCCCCTTGGGCAGGGCGGAGGAATGCACGAAGACCTCACCGCCGTCGTCGCGGGTGAGGAAGCCGAAACCCTTGTCGGCGTCGTACCACTTGACCTTGCCACTCGGCACAGGGGTGACCTCGTTCAGACTGTCGTGAAGGTGACTGTAGGTAGGTTATGCCCAGAGACCGGCCCCATGGACCCACTCGAAGGCCAATGAAGCGTCCCGTGACGAGATTCTTGTCGATCTTCCCGGCGAGTGCGCAAACCCCTGCCACACGGGCGCTCCGGCGGCCGGACGAAGGCCGAGCCCTACCATGGAGAGAATGACGGGCACGGACTTCGCCGAGTGGCTTCGCGGCCGTTCCGACGAGCTGCTGCGGGCGCTCGTGGCGGCGCGGCCCGAACTCGTGACGCCCGTCCCCGCGCACATCGACGGCCTGGCCGCCCGCGCCTCCAGCCCCTCGGCCATCGGCCGGGCGCTGGACCGGCTCGACCGGTTCACGCTCGCCGTCCTGGAGACGCTGGCCCTGCGGCCCGGTCCCGCCGATCGCGAGACGTTGCTTTCCCTGCTCCGCCGCGCCGTTCCCGCCGATCACGACGACGAGACCCTCGGGTCCGCCCTCGACGCCGCGCTCGGCGTGCTGACCACGCGCGCCCTGGTCTACGGCGCCGCCGACGCGCTGCTGCCCGCGCCGGGCGTGGCCGAGGCGCTCGAACCCCCGGCCTCCCTGGGACCGCCGGCCGCCGAGGTGTTCCGCCACCACCCGCCCGAACGGCTCGACGTGCTTCTGCGGGACATCGACCCGGCGTACGAGGACGGGCGGGCGGACGGCGAACGGCCGGCCAGGGAACGGCTCGCGGCGCTGCTGGCCGATCCCGCGACGGTCGCGCGGCTCGTCGGCGAGGTCTCCCCGCAGGCGCAGACGGCCCTGAACGAGCTCGTCTGGGGCCCGGCGAGCGGACGGCTGCCCAACGCCCGCCGCGAAGTGGACGCCGCGAACGCCCAGTCGCCCATCGAGCAACTGCTGGCCCGCGGCCTGCTCGGCGCGACCGGCGAGGAGACCGTCGCGCTCCCCCGCGAGGTCGCCCTCGTGCTGCGCGACGGCAGGGTGCACCGCGACCTGTCCCCCGGCCCGCCCGCCCTGGAGGGGTCCGTACGCGACCAGGACCTGGCCGACCGCACGGCCGCCGGGCAGGCGTTCACGTTCGTGCGCATGGTCGAGGAGCTGTGCGAGGTGTGGAGCGTCGACCCGCCGGGCGTGCTGCGCACGGGCGGCCTCGCCATCCGCGACCTCAGGCGTACGGCCCAGCTTCTCGACCTGCCGGAGTGGGCGGCCGGGCTGGTGGTCGAGGTCGCGCACGCGGCCGGGCTGGTCGCGGCGGGCGAGGGGGAATGGCTGCCGACGGGCGGCTACGACGGCTGGCGGATCAAGGCCACCGAGGACCGCTGGGCCGTGCTCGCCGACGCGTGGGCCGCGATGGAGCGCGCCCCCGGGCTGATCGGCGAACGGGACGACCGCGACCGTCCCATGAACGCCCTCCACCCCGATCTCCGCAGGCCGGGGGCGGCCCAGACGCGGGCGCGCACGCTCGCCGTGCTGGAGGCGGCGCCGCCCGGCCTCGCACCGACGCCCGAGTCGGTGCTGGCCCGGCTCGCCTGGGAGCAGCCCCGCCGTCGCCCCGCGCTGCGCGACCGGCTCGTACGCTTCGCCCTGCGCGAGGCCGAGCACATCGGCGTGACCGGGCTCGGCGTGCCGTCCTCACACGGCCGCGCCGTGGCCCGGGGCGACGGCACGACGGCCGGCCTGCTCGGCCCGCTGCTGCCCGAGGCGGTCGACCACGTGCTGCTGCAGGCCGACCTCACCGCCGTGGCGCCCGGCCCGCTGACCACCGACCTCGGCCGCAGGCTCGCGCTCATGGCCGATGTGGAGAGCAAGGGCGGCGCGACGGTCTACCGCTTCTCCGAGCAGTCGGTGCGCCGGGCGCTCGACGCGGGGCACTCGGCCGACGACCTGCTCACCGTGCTGGAACGCCACTCGGCCACCCCGGTGCCGCAGCCGCTGCGCTACCTGGTCACCGATGTGGCCCGCCGCCACGGTCGGATCCGGGTCGGCACGGCGTCGGCGTACATCCGGTGCGACGACCCTGCCCTGCTCGACGAGGTGCTCGCCGACAAGCGGGCCCACCTGCTGCGGCTGCGGCGGCTCGCGCCGACCGTGCTGGCGTCCAAGACGTCCAGGGCCGCGCTGGTCGACTCGCTGCGGGCGATGGGATACGCGCCGGTGGCCGAGTCGCTGGAGGGCGACGTCGTCGTCGCGCGGGCCGACGCCCGGCGGACCGAGGGGCAGCCCGCCGCCCGGGTGACCGCGAACACCGCCCCCGACCCCGAGGTGGTCGCCGCGGCCGTACGGGCGATGCGGGCGGGGGACTCGCGGCGGCGGCCCGTGGAGGCGCCCGAGGGCCAGGTGCCCCGCTCCCCCGCGACCGCCACGATCAGCGCGCTCCAGGACGCCATCCGGCAGGGGACGCGGGTGTGGATCGGCTACCTCGACTCGCAGGGACACGCCACCAGCCGCATCCTCGAACCGGCCCGGATGGAGGGCGGCTACCTCACCGCGTACGACGAGACCCGGGCGACCGTCCACCGCTTCGCCCTGCACCGCATCACCGGCATCGCCGAGATCGGCCGATGACACATCCGTGGTAAATCTTGAGGTCCCCCGTAGTAAAGGATCTCAGGATGACGACTCCGGAGCAGCCGGGGCAGGGGCCCCAGGATTGGCGGACGCCGTCCAACCCCTATGGACCGCAGTCCGGCTCCACCCCCTACGGACAGCCCCCCTACGGACAACAGCAGTACGGCCCGTACGGCCCGCCGCCCGGACCCGACCCCAACCAGCAGTACGGGCAGTACGGGCAGCAGCCGTACGGCTACGGCTACTACCCGCCGCGGCAGCAGGGCCCGCGCACGCACGCGATCGTGGCCCTCGTCGTCAGCATCGTGCTGGCGCTGAGCTGCTACTTCACTCTCGGCGGCATCGCCGGGGCGATCCTGTCCGGGGTCGCGCTCGGCAAGGTGGACACCGAGCCGGACCAGTCCCGCAAGCTGCTCAAGTGGACGTGGATCTCCATCGGCATCAACGCCGCCCTGTTCGCGATCGGGATCGGCGCGCTCATCTGGGCCGGGATCAACGGCTACCTCGACGACTGATTCCCGCGACCGGGACTGATTCGGCCCGGCCTCGTGTTTGATAGGCGTTAGCCGTACGAGGGGGAGCAGGCATTGAGTGACGGGCCGCTGATCGTCCAGTCGGACAAGACGCTGCTGCTGGAGGTCGACCACCCGAGGGCGGACGAGTGCCGGAAGGCCATCGCCCCGTTCGCCGAACTCGAGCGCGCGCCCGAGCACGTCCACACCTACCGGGTCACCCCGCTCGCGCTGTGGAACGCCCGGGCCGCCGGGCACGACGCCGAGCAGGTGATCGACGCGCTGATCGGCTTCAGCCGCTATCCGGTGCCGCACGCGCTGCTCGTGGACGTCGCCGAGACCATGGCGCGGTACGGCAGGCTGCGGCTGGAGAAGCACCCCATCCACGGCCTGGTGCTCACCAGCACCGACCGGGCCGTGCTGGAGGAGGTGCTGCGCTCCAAGAAGATCCAGCCACTGGTCGGGGAGCGCTTCGGAGCCGACATCGTGGCCGTGCACCCCTCCGAGCGCGGCAACATCAAGCAGACGCTGCTCAAGCTCGGCTGGCCGGCCGAGGACCTGGCCGGATACGTCGACGGCGAGCACCACCCCATCGACCTGCGCGAGGACGGCTGGTCGCTGCGGCCCTACCAGAAGGAGGCGGCCGACGCGTTCTGGCACGGCGGCTCCGGGGTCGTGGTGCTGCCGTGTGGCGCGGGCAAGACGATCGTCGGCGCGGCGGCCATGGCGCACGCCCGCGCGACCACGCTGATCCTCGTCACCAACACGGTCTCCGCCCACCAGTGGAAGCAGGAGCTGCTCAGGCGCACCTCGCTGACCGAGGACGAGATCGGCGAATACACCGGCACCAAGAAGGAGATCCGGCCGGTCACGATCGCCACCTACCAGGTCATGACGACCCGGCGGCAGGGCACCTACCGGCACCTTGAGCTGTTCGACGCCCGCGACTGGGGGCTCGTCGTCTACGACGAGGTCCACCTGCTGCCCGCGCCGATCTTCCGGATGACCGCCGACCTCCAGGCCCGCCGGCGCATCGGCCTCACCGCCACGCTCGTACGCGAGGACGGCCGGGAGGGCGACGTCTTCTCGCTCATCGGGCCCAAGCGCTACGACGCGCCCTGGAAGGAGATGGAGAACCAGGGCTACATCGCCCCCGCCGAGTGCGTCGAGGTGCGGGTGACGCTCAGCGACGACGAGCGGCTGGCCTACGCGATGGCCGAGAACGACGAGCGCTACCGGTTCTGCTCGACCACACCCGCCAAGACGCGGGTGACCGAGGCGCTGGTGCGGCGGCACGCCGACGAGCAGGTGCTGGTCATCGGGCAGTACATCGACCAGCTCGACGAGCTGGGCGAGCACCTGAACGCGCCGGTCATCAAGGGCGAGACCAAGGTCAAGGAGCGCGAGCGCCTGTTCCAGGCGTTCCGCGACAAGGAGATCCGGGTGCTGGTGGTCTCGAAGGTCGCCAACTTCTCCATCGACCTGCCCGAGGCGTCCGTGGCGATCCAGGTCTCCGGCACGTTCGGCTCACGCCAGGAGGAGGCGCAGCGGCTCGGCCGGGTGCTGCGCCCCAAGGCCGACGGCGGCGGCGCACGGTTCTACTCGGTGGTCAGCCGCGACACGGTCGACCAGGAGTTCGCCGCGCACCGGCAGCGGTTCCTGGCCGAGCAGGGCTACGCGTACCACATCATCGACGCCGACGACGTGGGCGAAGAAGACCCCGCACGCTGACGACGCAGGCCAAGAGGACCCGGCGCTGACCGCGGCCCCGGCACAGAGCTTCGGGTTCGCGACGTACGGCTTCGCGCAGACCCCGATGCACGGATCCCGGGCCGACACAGCGCTCCGGGCTGGGCGCTGACCGCGGCCCCGGCACAGAGCTTCGAGTTCGCGACGTACGGCTTCGCGCAGACCCCGATGCACGGATCCCGGACCGACACAGCGCTCCGGGTTCCTGCACCTTTCGCGGCCCGGCGCAAAGCTTCTCGGCCCGGGGCAGAGCTTCGCGGCCTGGCGTAGGGCTTTCGGGGTCCCAGCCCAAGGCTTCGCGGCCCGGGGCAGAGCTTCGCGGGGCCGGGGCAGAGCTTCGCGGGCACCGGCCGGCGTGGCGCGAAGCAGGCCGCCGCGCCCGGCCTTGTTCACCGGCTGCGACCTTGTTCACCGCGCGCGACTCGATGCGCCGCGCGCGGGCTGATCGGCGACGAGGGGGCAACCACCGCCGCGGGGCGGGCGCTGCGCGACCAGGTCCAACGCATGACCGGCGAACCGGCGAGCCCGGTCCCGGTCCTCGCCAAGCCCGCTCCGCTCCCCGAGCCCGGTGGCGTGTGCTCACTAGGTCCAGGAGATGCCCTTGGGGCTGGTCACCACATCACCTCCTCGCGCTTTGCCCTCACATGATGCAGTCGTGATGGCGGCAATACCCAGCAGACAAGGCGAATCACACAATATGCGCATTTTTCGTCTTGATCCTGGTTTCTCGCTGCCCCTCATCCCGCCCGTCTATACGCCCGGCTCACGCAGAACGGCGAGCCCGGCTCACCCACGCGGCATATCAGGACAAATCACCCCACTACTGCATGTCGTTCTCCCGGGGGCCGACGATGGAGCGCTCCAACGCCTCCTCCGGAAAGCTTCTCGCGCCGGTCAAGGGGGCGCGGTCACTGGACAGTCAGGCCGCCGACGAACAACACCACCAGCGCGACGATCCAGGCCGCCACGGCGACGCCGTACAGGGACTCGCGCCGGGCGAACCAGGCGAACCCGGTGGCGCACACCGCAACCACTCCGACCATCACGGACACCGTGACCACCGAGGCGATCCGGTCCGCACAGCCCGGCGACGGTCCCACGCTCGTCGTGCAGAAGGCCTGCGTGCTCCAGTCGCCGAAAACCGCGAACCCCCACAGCGCGGCGAGCAGCAGGCTCGCCGCGGCCGGGATCGCCGGAGGAACCACGGTGCGCGTCACCCGGGTACAGATACCCGTCCCGGGAAAGAGCGACACGCGAGAGAAATACCGTTTCGGCATCGCGGTGTCCATCGCTAAGCTCTTGAGTTTCCCGCTTCCACAAGTCCCGACCTCGTCATGCCCAGAGGAGTTTTCGCATGCCCGGAGATGTGCTCGAAGCCGAGCGCGCCCATCTCGCGGCCTCCCGAGCCGCGCTGCGAGCGATGCGCGAGCACGCGCAGTCGCTGTCGGCGGACGCCGCCGGCGACTGGGTGTCGCAGCAGGTTCTGCAGGGCCTGCTCGACCAGCGGGTGGCCGCACTGGCCGACCACCCCGACGCGCCGCTGTTCTTCGGCCGGTTGGACCGTGCGGCCGGCGACGACCTGCCGAGCACGGTCTACGTCGGCCGCAGGCACGTCCACGACGAGAGCAGCCGGCCCCTCGTGATCGACTGGCGCGCCCCGGTCTCGCGCGCCTTCTACCAGGCCAGCCCCGCCGACCCGATGGGGGTGGCGCTGCGCCGCCGGTTCGGCTACCAGGGCGGCGACCTCACCGCGTACGAGGACGAGCCGCTCGACGGCCGGGCGCTCGGGCAGAGCAGGCTGCTGACCGAGGAGATCGAGCGGCCCCGCACCGGCCCGATGCGCGACATCGTGGCGACCATCCAGCCCGACCAGGACGAGATCGTCCGCGCCGACCTCGGCGTGACCGTCTGCGTGCAGGGGGCGCCGGGCACGGGCAAGACGGCCGTGGGCCTGCACCGCGCGGCCTACCTGCTCTTCACCCACCGGGAGAAGCTGGCGCGCTCGGGCGTGACGATCGTCGGGCCCAACCGGGCCTTCCTGTCCTACATCTCCTCGGTGCTGCCCGCGCTCGGCGAGGTGAAGGTCGACCAGACGACGGTGGCCGGGGTCCTGGGCGACCATGCCCATCCCGAGGACCCCGCGGTGGCGGCCGTGAAGGGCGACGCCCGCATGGCCGAGGTCGTCAGGCGGGCGCTGTGGCTGCACGTGACCAAGCCGGTCGACGGGGTGCTGTTCACCAAGGGCATCAACCGCTATCGGGTGCCCGATCACGAGGTCCGCGAGATCGTCGCCTCGCTGCGCGGCACGACCCGGTACGGCCCGGGCCGCGCCACCCTGGCCCAGCGGCTCGCCCACGCCGTGCTCGTCCAGATGGAACGGCGCGGCGAGTCGCCCGACGACCGGGTCCAGGACGCCGTGGCCCGGTCGAAGCCGGTCAAGGCCGTGCTCGACGCCGTCTGGCCGAAGCTCACCCCCGAGCAGGTGCTGTTCCGGCTGCTGTCGGACGCGGAGTTCCTCGCCAAGGCGGCGAAGTCGGACCTCTCGCCGGAGGAGCAGGCCCTGATCCTGTGGCGCAAGCCGTACAAGTCGCACCGCTCGGCCAAGTGGACGGCCGCCGACGCGGCGCTGCTGGACGAGCTGGCCGACCTCATCGAACGGACGCCGTCGCGGGGACACCTCGTGGTGGACGAGGCGCAGGACCTGTCGGCGATGCAGTTGCGGGCGCTCGGACGCCGCTGCCGCACCGGCTCGGCCACCGTGCTCGGCGATCTCGCCCAGGGCACCACGCCCTGGTCGGCGCGTTCGTGGAAGACCGTGCTCGACCACCTCGGCCAGCCGTCCGGCGAGGTCACCGAGCTCACGCTCGGCTTCCGTGTGCCTCGCGAGGTCCTCGACTTCGCCGCGCGGCTGCTGCCCTCCGTGGCGCCGGATCTCGCCCCGCCGCGCTCGCTGCGTCCCGGCGCAGGCTCCCTGTCCGTACGCCGCGAGGCCGACGTCACCGCCGCCCTCCCCGGGGCCGTACGGCAGGCTCTCGCGCAGGAGGGCTCCATCGGCGTCATCGCCCCGGACTCGGCCCTTCCCGCGCTCTCGGCGGCTCTGGAGGCCGCGGCGGTGCCGCACACGGTGCTCGGCCCCGACTCGACGGGCGACGACCGGGTGCTGCTGGTCCCGGCGACGCTCGCCAAGGGTCTGGAGTACGACCACGTGATCGTCGTCGAGCCGGCCGCGATCGTGGAGGCGGAGGAGCGTGGCCTCGCCCGCCTCTACGTGGTCCTCACCCGGGCGGTAACGTCGCTGACCGTCCTGCACGACCGCGATCTTCCGGAGGAGCTGCGATGACCTCTCCCGACGTACGCGTCCGCTATGGAGCGCTCGACGACGTCCCGGCCGTACTGCGGTTCTGGCTTGAGGCCGCGGAGAACACCGACAGGCACGACGACGCGGGCAAGGTGGTGGCCCTGATCGAGCGCGATCCCGAGGCGCTGCTCGTCGCCGAGATCGACGGCCGCATGGTCGGCACGCTCATCGCCGGATGGGACGGCTGGCGCGCCCACCTCTACCGGCTCGCCGTGGACCCCGCCCACCGGCGCATGGGCATCGGATCGCTGCTGATCCGGGCCGCCGAGGAGCGGTTCAGGAAGTTCGGCGCGTTCCGCGCCGACGCGATGGTCCTGCACGACAACGCCCTGGCGCATCACGCCTGGACTGCGGCGGGATACACGATGCAGACCGACTGCGCCCGCTGGGTCAGACGCCTCACCTGACGCGTTCAACGGGAAAGGGCGGTTCCCCCGAGGGGAACCGCCCTTCCGTTGAGACGAAGCAGGCAGATGGATCAGAAGTCCATGTCGCCGCCGCCGGGCATGGCGGGGGCCTTCTCCTTCTCGGGCTTCTCGGCGATGACGGCCTCGGTGGTCAGGAACAGCGCCGCGATGGACGCCGCGTTCTGCAGCGCCGAGCGGGTGACCTTGGCCGGGTCGATGATGCCGGACTCGAACATGTTGACGTACTCGCCGGTCGCGGCGTTGAGGCCCTCACCAGCCGGGAGGTTGCGGACCTTCTCCACCACGACGCCGCCCTCGAGGCCGGCGTTGACGGCGATCTGCTTCAGCGGCTCCTCAAGGGCCTTGCGGACGATCGCGGCACCGGTGGCCTCGTCGCCGTTGACCTCGAGCTTGTCGAACGCGTTGGCGCCGGCCTGCAGCAGAGCCACGCCACCACCGGGGACGATGCCCTCCTCGACCGCGGCCTTCGCGTTGCGGACGGCGTCCTCGATGCGGTGCTTGCGCTCCTTGAGCTCGACCTCGGTGGCCGCGCCGGCCTTGATGACGGCGACGCCGCCGGCCAGCTTGGCGAGGCGCTCCTGGAGCTTCTCGCGGTCGTAGTCGGAGTCGGTGCGCTCGATCTCGGCGCGGATCTCGTTGACCCGGCCGGCGATCTGCTCGGCGTCACCGGCGCCGTCGACGATCGTGGTCTCGTCCTTGGTGACGACGACCTTGCGGGCGCGGCCGAGCAGGTCGAGGGTGGCGTTCTCGAGCTTGAGACCGACCTCCTCGGAGATGACCTGGCCACCGGTGAGGATGGCGATGTCGCCCAGCATGGCCTTGCGGCGGTCGCCGAAGCCCGGAGCCTTGACGGCGACGGACTTGAACAGGCCGCGGATCTTGTTGACGACCAGGGTGGCCAGGGCCTCGCCCTCGACGTCCTCGGCGATGATGACCAGCGGCTTGCCGGACTGCACGACCTTGTCGAGCAGCGGCAGCAGGTCCTTGTTGGCCGAGACCTTGGAGTTGACGATCAGGATGTACGGGTCCTCGAAGACCGCCTCCATGCGCTCGGGGTCGGTCACGAAGTAGCCGGACACGTAGCCCTTGTCGAAGCGCATGCCCTCGGTGAGCTCCAGCTCCAGGCCGAAGGTGTTGCTCTCCTCGACGGTGATGACGCCTTCCTTGCCCACCTTGTCCATCGCCTCGGCGATGAGGGCGCCGATCTCGGTGTCGGCGGCGGAGATGGAGGCGGTGGAGGCGATCTGCTCCTTGGTCTCCACGTCCTTGGCGAGCTTCGACAGCTCCTCGCTGACGCGCTCGACGGCGGCCTCGATGCCCTTCTTCAGCGCCATCGGGTTCGCACCCGCGGCGACGTTGCGCAGACCCTCACGGACCAGCGCCTGGGCGAGCACGGTAGCCGTCGTGGTGCCGTCACCGGCGACGTCGTCGGTCTTCTTGGCGACTTCCTTGACGAGCTCGGCGCCGATCTTCTCCCACGGGTCCTCGAGCTCGATCTCCTTGGCGATGGAGACACCGTCGTTGGTGATCGTGGGGGCGCCCCACTTCTTCTCCAGCACGACGTTGCGGCCCTTCGGGCCGAGGGTCACCTTCACGGCGTCGGCGAGCTGGTTCATACCGCGCTCGAGACCGCGCCGGGCGTCCTCGTCAAACGCGATCATCTTGGCTGCCATTAGGCTAGACCTCCCAGTAGCAGGGTGTCTTCACGGACCGAGCCGACGCCCGCGACGGCATGGACCCGCTATCCCTGCGCGGGCCCCATCGCCCCGATCCCGATTGTTGTCACTCTCGACCTCAGAGTGCCAAACAAGTATTTAGCACTCTACCCCTGAGAGTGCAAGCGGAAGCCATGCTGACCAGCTTGTACGGTATGTCCGGAGCATCCCTTCGGTGCGCCGCGCCACCTGCCGAGACTCACCAGCCGAGCCGGCCGAGACCAAGGGGCCAGGCTCCCTCCGGAGCACCACACTCACCGGCCTGAACCGCGGGGCCGAGTAAGGCAAAGAAGGCGTACAGCAGGCGGAAGGCCCGGTGCGCGGGGTCGCGCACCGGGCCTTCCGTAGGTCGATGACGGGATCAGACGGCGCGTACGGCTTCCGCCTGCGGGCCCTTCTGACCCTGCGTGATGTCGAACTCAACCCGCTGACCCTGCTCGAGGGCCTTGTAGCCGTCCATCAGGATTGCCGAGTAATGGACGAACACGTCCTTACCACCGTCTACCGCGATGAAGCCGTAGCCCTTGTCCGCGTTAAACCATTTGACGGTGCCCTGCGCCACTTCCGACTCCTCTTGCTGGGCTGGGGACCACACCCAAGAAGCCCCCGGTTTTGTCGATCGACATCGACCATACCCGTGTCAAGCCGTAGGACAACAGAGTCAATCCGCAAACTACTACTTGGCGTTCGCTCAAAGCGGGACCGAAGAATATTCACTTTACTGTTTAATAGTTGAGAGCTGCACCATTTGCCATGGCACCGTATGACTTCTCCACCCACAGAAGCGCATGTCAGGTGCTCGGCCCCGGTGCGGCGGCTCAGCCTCCGGCGACGGCGGGGATGACCGAAATCTGCACTCCGTCCGGCGTGGCGGTGTCCAGACCCTCGGCGAATCGGACGTCCTCTTCTCCGACGTAGACGTTGACAAAACGCCGGATCTTACCGGTCTCGTCCAGGATGCGCCCGCCGATGCCCGGGTAGTCCGCGTCGAGCTTCTGCAGGACCTCGCGAAGCGTTCCTCCCTCGCCGCTCACCTCCGCGGCCCCGTTGGTGTACGTCCGGAGAATCGTCGGAATCCGCACGGAAACGCTCATTGTTCGCTCGCTTTCGTTACTGCCGATGGGCCTTTTGAAACGCTTTCAGTTGGCGAATGCCGCACGGAACGCGTCGAGAGAGGGACGGATGACGGCGGTGGGACGGGCGTGCTCGGCCACCGCGTCGAGCGTCTTGAGCCCGTCGCCGGTGTTCAGCACCACGGTCTCGGCGTCCGGGTCGAGGCGGCCCTCGCGGACCAGCTTGCGCAGCACGCCGACCGTGACGCCGCCCGCGGTCTCGGCGAAGACGCCCTCGGTCCTGGCCAGCAGGCGGATCGCGTCGACGATCTCCTCGTCGGTCACGTCCTCCACCGCGCCGCCCGTCCGGCGCGCGATGTCGAGCACGTACGGCCCGTCCGCCGGGTTGCCGATTGCCAGGGACTTGGCGATGGTGTCGGGCCGCACCGGCTGCACCACGTCCTGCCGGGCCTTGAACGCCCGGGAGACCGGCGAGCAGCCCTCGGCCTGCGCACCGAAGATCCGGTAGGGCCGCTCCTCGACCAGCCCCAGCTTGATCAGCTCACGGAAGCCCTTGTCGATCTTCGTGAGCTGCGAGCCGGAGGCCACCGGGATGACGATCTGGTCGGGCAGCCGCCAGCCGAGCTGCTCGGCGATCTCGTACGCCAGCGTCTTGGAGCCCTCGGCATAGTAGGGCCGGAGATTGACGTTGACGAAGCCCCACTTCTCACCCAGCTCGTCGCCGATGAGCTCGGAGCAGAAGCGGTTGACCTCGTCGTAGGTGCCGTCGATGGCGACGAGGCGGCCGCCGTACACCGCGGCCATGGTCACCTTGGCCGGCTCCAGGTCGGCGGGGATGAACACGCAGGAGTCCAGCCCGGCCCGGGCGGCCGCCGCGCCCACCGCGCCGGCGAGGTTGCCGGTGGAGGAGCACGACAGGGTGTGGAAGCCGAAGTTGCGCGCGGCCTCCAGCGCGATCGCGACGACCCGGTCCTTGAAGGAGTGGGTCGGGTTGCCGGAGTCGTCCTTGACGTGCAGCGACCGCAGGCCCAGCTCGGCCGCCAGCCTGTCGGCCTTCACGAGCTTGGTCCAGCCTGGCTGGAGGTTGGGCTTGGCCGTCACGCCGGCGGGAACGGGGAGCAGGGAGCGGTAACGCCAGATGTTCGCCGGGCCGGACTCGATGTCCTCCCGACGGATCTCGCCGAAATCGTACGCCACCTCAAGGGGGCCGAAACACTCCGTACAGGCGAAAATCGGGCCGAGTTCGTAAAGAGCGCCACATTCACGACACGAAAGTCCGGTGGCGGGGCCGAACTCGACGGTGTTCGCGGGAGTGCTAGCGGCAGTGCTGGTGTGCGCCATGAAGCGAGGCCTTTCCCTCATCTTCGCTCGCGACCACCTTGGCCACGAGCCGGAATTGGCACCTGTCCCGGCCGGGCCTCGTGGGCACGAGTTCGACACCGGGGAGGTTGCCGGGGCTTCGCAGGGCCGGTCCCTCCACCCCTCTGGATGAGCATGTTCAGTTGTAGGACCTTCCAGAGAAGGTCCTTAAGTGCCCCTCCTGCCAATCTTTGCCCCGTCGCGTCACCCAGAGCGGCACCTCGCGGCGTTGTCGTCGTCGCCCGTGGCCTCCGGCTACGAGCTCCTCCTCCGCCTTGCGATGCACCAGTCTGGCCATCGCCCCGTGCGGGCAAATCTTGTCAGTCGCGGCACTAGCACTGTACCCCGGCGTCCCCGGTGTCCGTTCTGACGTCTCATATGGCGAGACGTTTTGTATCAGCCGTACGCCTCGCCGAGGGCGCTCTGCACGTACTTGCGCGCTTGGTGGATGCGGGACTTGACCGTCCCGAGGGGGATTTTGAGCTGGTCGGCGACCTCCGCGTAGTCGAGCTGGCAGATGTCGCGCAGCACGAGCGCCTGGGCGAGGTCGGGCCGCTCGGCCTCCAGCGCCTCCATCGCGTCGAGCAGGTCGAGCCGCGAGCCGGCGATGACGCTCACCCGCCGGGGATCGGGCCGCTGCTCGGGCAGCTCCTCCACCTGTTCGGACGAACGCCGCTTGAGCGAGCGATAGGTGGTCCTGGCGCAGTTGACGGTCACGATGTGCAGCCAGGTGCTGAACCTTGCCCGCCCCTCGAACCTCGCGATGTTGCGCGCCACGGCGAGCAGCGTGTCCTGCGCCGCCTCCTCGGCGTCCTGCCGATACGGTAGAAGCCTCTCGCAGTGCCGCAGCACGTCGGGCTCGATGCGCCGCAGCAGTTCGCCGAGCGCGCGATGGTCCCCCCGGGCAGCAGATCGGGCCAGGTCCTCGGTGGTGTCGTCCAGTGCCATGCCGTATCCAGCCCTCCCGCGATCGGTTGACATCCTATTGACGGAGGTCGGCTTTTATTAATCTTCCGGCATGCGCGCCCGCTCTGATCGAGGGAACCCGAAGATGAGCAGCACCGTTCTGATCGCGTCCAACCGGGGCCCGGTGTCCTTCACGCTGTCTGAAGACGGCGGCCTGACCATGCGCAGGGGCGGCGGCGGGCTCGTCTCCGGCCTGTCCGAGGTGGTCAAGGACACCGACGTCCTGTGGGTCTGCGCGGCGCTGTCGGACGGCGACCGGGGGGCGGTGCGCCGGACGCACGGCGGGCGGCTCGACCGGGCCTTCGACACGGGCCCGATCCGCATGCTGGACATTCCGCCCGCCGTCTTCCACCGGGCCTACAACGCCGTGGCCAACTCGACCCTGTGGTTCGTCAACCACCTGCTTTACAACACGCCCTTCTCCCCCGAGTTCGGCACGCGGTTCCGCCGCGAGTGGGAGTCGTACCGCACGTACAACGGCGCGTTCGCCCTGGCCCTGGCCGAGGAGGCGGCCCACCGGGCGCGCGTCATGGTGCAGGACTACCACCTGACGCTGACCCCGGCGATGCTCCGGGTCGAGCGGCCCGACCTGCGCATCGCCCACTTCTCGCACACGCCCTGGGCGCCGCCGGAATACTTCGCACTGCTGCCCGAGGACGTCGTGGCGGAGGTGCTGACCGGCATCCTCGGCGCCGACCACGCCGGATTCCTCACCGCGCGCTGGGCCCGCGCCTTCATGGACTGCTGCGAAGCCCTGCTCGGCGCCGACGTCGACCACGCCGCCCGGACGGTCACGTACGAGGGGCGGACCACCAGGATCGGCGTGCACCCGCTCGGCGTGAACGGCGAGGCGCTGCTGGCCCGGGCCGCCGAGCAGGACGTCGAGTCGCACATGTCCGTGATCAGAGACCTCGTGGGCGACCGCAAGCTGATCGTGCGCATCGACCGCACCGAGCTGTCCAAGAACATCGTGCGCGGCCTGCGCGCCTACCAGGAGTTCCTGGCCACCCACCCCGAATGGCACGGCCGGGTCGTCCACCTAGCGTTCGCCTACCCCTCCCGCCACGACCTGCCGGAATATCGCGAATACACAGCGGCCGTGCAGCGCTGCGCCAAGGAGATCGAGGACGAGTACGCGACCGAGGACTGGGACCCGCTGATCCTCAACGTGAACGACGACTATCCGCGCTCGCTGGCCGCCTACCGGCTGGCCGACGTGCTGCTCGTCAACCCGATCAGGGACGGCATGAACCTGGTGGCCAAGGAGGGTCCGATCCTGTCGCCCCGGTGCGCGCTCGTGCTGTCCCGCGAGGCGGGCGCGGCGGCCGAGCTGGGGGCCGACTCCCTGCTCGTCAACCCCTACGACGTGTCCGGCACCGCTGCGGCGCTGCACGACGCGCTGACGCTGCCCGAGCAGGAACGGCTCAGGCGCGGCCTGCGGCTGCGCGAGGCCGCCACCGCCCTGCCGCCCCAGCGCTGGTTCGACGACCAGCTCGCCGCACTGCCCTGATCCCGGCCGACCCCGCCCGGCGCTGACGTGCCGTCGCCTTGCGCTGATCCGGTGCGGGTGCTGTACGCCACAGCGTCCGGCCCTCGTCCCGGATGATCGGCTGCGCTAGCCTTGCCTGACTTTGGACCGCAACATAAAGGTCATCAGGGACAGCCCCACCTGGTTGATCTATCTCCAGCTCGCCACCTTCGCCACCTACCTCTACGGCCTGTCCGCCGCCCTCCCCCTCCTGCGCGCCGAGCTCGGCGTCTCCCAGGCCGTCGCCGGGCTGCACGGCACCGGGATGGCGCTGGGCGGCATCGCCGGCGGGCTGGCCCTGCCGGCGCTGACCAGGCGATTCGGACGGCGCGTCGTCACCTGGGCCGGCCTGACCGGGATGAACGCCGGGGTGCTCCTCGTCGTGTTCGGACACGCCCTCCCGTTCACCCTGGCCGGTTTCACGCTCGCCGGCTGCTGCGGTTCGACGGCGCTCTACGTGATGATGGCGGTGCTCAGCGACCACCACGGCCAGGCTGGGGCGGCCGTCATCAGCGAGGCCAACGCGGTCGGCGTGATCGCCGGAATCGCCACCACCTACGCCTTCAGCGTGGTGGCCGAATCACCGGCCGGCTGGCGGCCCGCGCTGTTCGTGCCGGTGGCCTCCACCCTCCTGCTGGCCCTGCTCATGGGCCGGATCTGGGTGCCATCACCGTCCGCGGCGGTGCCAGAGGGGCCGGGCAGCGGCACAATGCCGGAGGCATCAGATGGCAGGGCGCCGTACGGCTGGCGCTTCCACATCGCCGGGGTGGTCCTGCTGTGCTGCGTGGCCATCGAGTTCGCCTTCAACCTGTGGGCCGCCGAGCTGCTCTCCCAGCGGACCGGGTTGTCGCCCGGCCTGGCGGCGACCGGGCTGAGCGCGATGCTGGCCGGCATGGCGGCAGGCCGGTTCGGCGGCGCCCGGCTGGCCCTGCGCTTCGCGCCGGGTTCGGTGCTGCTCGGCTCGCTCGGGGTGACCCTGGCGGGCTGGGCGCTGTTCTGGGCCGGGACCTCGGCGCCGGTCTGCTACGCCGGGCTCGCGCTCAGCGGGCTCGGCATCTCGGTCCAGTTCCCCATGGGCCTCACCCGCATGATCGAGGTGTCGGGAGGCCGGCCGGACCAGGCGTCCGGCGCGGCCTCGATCTGGGCGGGCGTGGGCTCGGGCAGCGGGCCGTTCGTGCTCGGCGCGCTGGGCGACGGCTTCGGGACGCACACGGCGTTCCTGCTCGCGCCCGCCCTGATCGCGGTGGCCGCCGGAGGAGCGGCCGCCTCCCGGACGCGTTCCTAGCGCCGTCCATCGACGCGCGTGGAGGGAGCGGAGCGGAAGGGAGCGAGGACCGCAGCGAAGGCCCAGCGAAGCGGGTTTCGCGAGGACCGGAGCTTCCTTGCGGCGCAGTGACCGACTTGCCCAAGATCCGGCGACACGTCCACCAGGCACCACCAAGAACCAAAGCCCCCCGCACAGCGACCGACGTGCCCCAGGCGCAGGCCGGAGCCGGTCGTCAGTGCCAGGTCGCGTTCTTGAGAATCGTGCTCAGGCCCGGGGTCCGCCACTGGTCGATCACCAGGATCTTCGACATCGGCAGATACCATTCGCGCTGGTTGTAGCGGGCCCTCACCTTGCCCGAGGTCATGGTGCCGCAGGTGCCCGCCCAGTCGCGGTAGTACGCCTTGTGTCCCGGCCCGATCTGCCGCAGCCCCTTCTCGGCGAGCGTGGTCCTGCGGATGACGAGGTTCTTCTTCACCGGGCAGGGCCCGACGTCGGTGGCCGGATAGAACGGGCCGTCCGGCGTGTACTTCTGGAACAGCTCGTGGCCTATGGCGATGGCCTTCGGCCCCATGATCCAGAAGCTGTGGCAGCCCGAGTCGCGGAAGCCGTACATGTCCGTGCCCTTGGTGGGGCACGAGCCGGTGATGACGCGCAGCCAGTCCTTGCGGACGGCGTCGACCTTCCAGGACGACGGGATCCTCAGCGTCAGCCCCTTGCGCAGATGCAGAGCCTTCGTCGCCGCACTGCCGCTCGCGAACGCCGCCACCGGAGCCGCCATAGACGCCACCGGAGCCGTCATGGACGCCGCCGGAGCCGTCATGGACGCCGCCGCAGACGCCGCAGACGCCGACGGAGCCGCCAGGGACGCCGCCAGTGACGCGGCGAGAGATGTAGCGAGCACGGTCAGACCGGCCGCCACGGCCGGGATCTTTGTCCTCATGCCCGGCACGCTAGGCCCCGCCGCTTGCAGACGACTTGCCGAGGCGTGCCACGAGGTCGCCGAGCAGGGCCACGACGCCGTCGGGGCCGTCCACCACCAGGTCGGCGCGCTCCGCCAGGGCGGTCACCTCCGCCGAGCCGCTGCAGACCCGTACGCCGGGGATGCCGGCCGACTCGACCGCGTCGAAGGCCGCGAGGTCCCCCAGGTCGTCGCCGACGAACATGACCGAGCGGGCCTCCCGCTCGGCGAGGAAGGCCGACAGGGCCTTGCCCTTGTCCATTCCGGCCGGCCGCAGCTCCAGCACCATGCGGCCCGGCTCGACCGCCAGCCCGGCCTCCTCGGCCAGCGCCGCGACCGGCCCGCGCAGCGCCTCAAGCGCCCCTGCGGGGTCGGCGCACCGCCGGGTGTGCACGGCGACGGCGCGGTCCTTGTCCTCGATCCATGCGCCGTCGAGGCCCTTCACGAGCTCGGGCAGCCGGGCGCGGACGAGGCCGAGCCCGGGAGGCGGCGGCGGGGCCGTCAGACGGCCGTCCTCCCAGCGTTCCAGCCCGTAATGGCCGAGGATCACCAGGCCGGGCACGTCGGCGAGGGACGGCACGCCGGCTACCTCTCCGAGTGCGAGAGCCGTACGCGGCGGGCGGCCCGTGACGATCACGACGGCGCGCACCAGCGGGGCGAGGGCGGCCAGCACGCCGGGCACGCCGGGATGCACGCGGGCGGCGGCGGGGTCGGGCACGATCGGGGCGAGCGTGCCGTCGTAGTCGAGCCCGATCACGGCTCCGGCCGGATCGGCGATGATCGCGTCGAGTCCTGCGTGCTCGGGCAGGGTCATGGCCTCACTCCGAAGGGGGTTCCGTGCGTACGCCTCGACGGCCTCATGCCCCGGATGCGGGGCTCATGCGTGAAGGGGAGGGAAAGCTAGGAGTTGAACCCGAAGCGGCGGGCCGAGCGGTCGCGCCGCCTCCCGGCTCTCATCCGGCGCAGCCGCTTGACGAGCATGGGGTCGTGCTCCAGCGCTTCGGGCCGGTCGATGATCTCCCCGAGTAACTGGTAGTACCGGGTCGCGGAGATGCCGAACGCCTCCCTGATCGCCTGTTCCTTGGCGCCCGCGTAACGCCACCACTGGCGCTCGAACGCGAGCATCTCGCGGTCGCGGTCCGAGAGGTCCGGCCCGTCGCCGCCGGCCGGTTCGGTGTCCATCGGCTCCTCCTCGATCGGCTCGCGGGCCCGTCCCATGGTAATGCCAAGCCCGCGAGACGAACCCGGGGTGTTCAGGCCGGGCGGGACAGACGTAATGTCACGTGGTGTGAGCTCTGTAATCACGCTTCTGACCGACTACGGGCTGGAGGACGGGTACGTCGCCGCGTGCCACGGCGTGATCGCGGGCATCGCCCCGCAGGCTCGGATCATCGACGTGGGCCATCTCGTCCCCTCCGGGGACGTACGCCGCGGCGCGGCCATCCTCGCGCAGACCCTGCCCTACCTGCCGGCGGGCGTCCACCTGGCGGTGGTCGATCCCGCGGTGGGCGGCAACCGGCGACCGGTCGCCGTGGAGGCGGGGGGACGGGTGTTCCTCGGCCCCGACAACGGCATCCTGTCATGGGCCGTCCGCGCCGCGGGGGGCGCCGACGCCGCCTACGAGATCACGAACAAGGACCTGTGCCTGGAGAACGTCTCTCCGACCTTCCCGGGACGGGACCTGTTCGCCCCGGTGGCCGCCCACCTGTGCACCGGACGCTCGGTCGCCGACGTGGGGCCGCCGATGCCGGTGGACCGCCTGGTGACCCTGCCCGCGCCGACCTGCCGGTTGCGGGACGGCGCGGCCGAGGGCGAGGTGCTGTCGGTGGACAGGCACGGCAACGTCCAGTTGTCGATCACCGCCACCGACATGGCCGAGATCGGCGTACGGCTCGGCGACACCGTCGCCGTGTGGCTGGGGCGCCGCCAGGTCGCCGTGCCGTACCGGGAGACGTTCACCGCCGTGCCGCCCGGCGACCTGGTGGCGTTCACCGACTCCGCCGGGCTGGTCGCGATGGCGATCAACGCCGGGGACGCCTCCGACCGCCTGGGTCTGCCCCCGGGCGCGCACGTACGGCTGTCGCCCGGGCGCTGACCCGGCCGGTTCTACTGGGCGTTCACCACGTCGCGGACCTCCGCGAAGTGGCAGGCGCTGGGGTGGTCGCTGCCCGGGCGCGGCTCCAGTGCGGGCGTCTGCTCGGCGCAGATGTCCTGCGCCTTCCAGCAGCGCGTGCGGAAGTGGCAGCCCGACGGCGGGTTGGCCGGCGAGGGCGGGTCGCCCTGCAGGATGATCCGCTGGCGGGTCTCCCGGCCCTCGGGGTCGGGCACGGGCACGGCCGACAGCAGCGCCTGGGTGTACGGGTGGGTCGGGCCTTCGTAGATCTGGGCGTCGCTGCCCAGCTCGACGATCTTGCCGAGGTACATCACCGCGACCCGGTCGGAGATGTGGCGGACCACCGACAGGTCGTGCGCGATGAAGATGTACGCGAGGTCGAACTCGTTCTGCAGCCGCTCCAGCAGGTTCATGACCTGGGCCTGGATCGACACGTCGAGCGCGGAGACCGGCTCGTCGCAGATGATGATCTCAGGCTGGAGCGCCAGGCCGCGGGCGATGCCGATGCGCTGACGCTGGCCGCCGGAGAACTGGTGCGGGTAGCGGTTGATGTGGTCGGGGTTGAGGCCCACCACTTCGAGCAGTTCCTGCACCCGGCGCCGGCGGCCGCCCTTCGGCACGACGTCCGTGTGGATCTCGAACGGCTCCCCCACGATGTCGCCGACGGTCATCCGCGGGTTCAGCGAGGTGTAGGGGTCCTGCATGACCATCTGGATGTTGCGGCGCATCCGCTTGAGCTCGGCGCCCCTGGCCGAGGCGATGTCCCTGCCATGGATGCGTACGGAGCCCGAGGTGGGCCGCTCCAGCGCCATCAGCAGCTTGGCCAGGGTGGACTTGCCACAGCCCGACTCGCCGACGATCCCGAGCGTCTCGCCCCGGTGCAGGTCGAAGGAGACCCCGTCGACGGCCTTGATCGCGCCGATCTGCCGCTTGACGACGATGCCCTGGGTGAGCGGGAAGTGCTTGACGAGGTCGCGGACTTCGAGGATCGACTCAGCGTTCGCCTTCATCGATGACCTCCCTCCAGTAGTGGCAGGCGCTGCCGCGGGTGCCACTGATCGTGTACAGCTGGGGAACGTCGGTCACGCAGTTGTCCCGCCGGTACGGACAGCGCGGGTGGAAGGCGCAGCCCGTCGGCATCTCCAGCAGGTTGGGCGGCAGGCCCTTGATCGCGTAGAGCTCCTGGCCCTTGTGGTCCACCCTGGGGATGGACTCCAGCAGCCCCTTCGAGTAGGGGTGGGCCGGGTTCTTGTACAGGTCGTGAACCGGGGCGTTCTCCACGATGCGCCCGCCGTACATGACCGCGATCTTGTCCGCGACGTCGGCGACGACGCCGAGGTCGTGGGTGATCAGGATCAGGCCCATGTTGCTGTCGCGCTGCAGCTCCGCGAGCAGACCCATGATCTGTGCCTGGACCGTCACGTCGAGCGCGGTGGTCGGCTCGTCGGCGATCAGGATCTCCGGGTCGAGCGCGATCGCCATGGCGATCATGATGCGCTGCCGCATGCCGCCGGAGAACTGGTGCGGGAAGTCGTTGACCCGGTCCCTGGCGGCCGGGATCCTGACCCGGTCCATCAGCTCGATGGCCTTCTTCTTGGCGTCCGCCCGCGACGTGCCGCGGTGCATGCGGAACATCTCGGCGATCTGCCAGCCGACCGGGAAGACCGGGTTCAGCGCGGACAGCGCGTCCTGGAAGACCATGGAGATGCCCTCTCCGCGGATCTTCCTGCGCTGGTCGTCCGGGAGCTTGAGCAGGTCGACGCCCCGGAACCGGATCTCGCCACCGGTGATCTTGCCCGGGGGCATGTCGAGGATGCCCATGATGGTCTGGGCGGTGACGCTCTTGCCCGAACCCGACTCGCCCAGCACGGCGAGCGTCTCACCGGCGTCCACGCTGTACGTCACGCCGTTGACGGCCTTGGCCACGCCCGCCCGGGTGCGGAACTCCACGTGGAGGTTGTCCACCTCCAGCAGGGCGCCGCTGTGTGAGCCTCTGCCCACCTGCTCGGAAAGCACTTCCGTCACTCGCTGTGCCTCCTCATCGAAGCTTCGGGTCGAGGGCGTCGCGTACGGCTTCGCCGAGCATGACGAAGGTCAGCACGCACAGGGACAGGAACGCCGCGGGGAAGAGCAGCGCGTGCGCCCCGGTCCGCATGTACGACGCGTGGTCGGCGATCGCGATACCCCAGGAGATGACCGGCGGACGCAGGCCGATGCCGAGCAGCGACAGCGTGGCCTCGGCGCCGATGTAGCTGCCGATCGTGATCGTGGCGTACACGAGGATCGGCGCCAGCGAGTTGGGCAGCAGATGCCGGAAGATGATCCGCAGCGGCCCGGCCCCGAGCGCTCTCGCGGCCTGCACGTAGTCCTGGTGCTTGGCCTGGATGACGGCGGAGCGGGCGATGCGCATCAGGATCGGCCAGCCCAGCAGGGCGAGCACGATGATGACGACCGCCATGATCATCGCCTTGCCCGGGTTCGACTGGGCAGGCGCCACGGTGCCGAGGATGATGATCGCGCCCAGCACGTACGGCAGGCCGAGGAACATCTCGCCGACACGGGAGACGATCGCGTCGATCCAGCGTCCGAAGTAGGCCGCGAGCACGCCCGTCAGGCCGCCCAGCAGGATGGTGGCCAGCGTGGCCAGCACACCCACGATGATCGAGGTGCGGGCGCCGTAGATCGTCCTGGCCCACACGTCCCGCCCCTGCAGGTCGTAGCCGAACCAGGCGTCCGCGCTCGGCCCCTCCATGCTCTTGGCGAGCGTGGCGTACTCCGGGTCCTTGTGCGTGAACAGCGTCGGGAACGCCGCCATCAGGAGGAACAGGATCAGCATCACGAGCGAGACCCAGAAGATCTTGCGTCGCTTGAGGATGTCCCACGTGTCGCGCCACAGGCTGCGCCTGTCGCCCCGGACCGCGACCGGACTCGCGGCCGGCTCGTCCGCACCCTTGATGAGGTCTTGCGTCACGGTCGGGTCACTCATAGCGGATCCTCGGGTCGAGCACGCCGTAGAGGAGGTCGACGAGCAGGTTGGACACCAGGTACACGAGCACGAGCAGCGTGGCCACGGGGACCACGATCGTGTAGTCCTGACCGTTGATGGCCCGCCACAACAGGCCGCCGATGCCGTGGATGTTGAAGATGCCCTCGGTGATGATCGCGCCGGACATCAGCGAGCCGATCTCGGTGCCGAGGAACGTCAGCACCGGGATGAGCGAGTTGCGCAGCAGGTGGATCCCGACCACCCGCCGGTTGCTCAGTCCCTTGGCCACGGCCGTCCGCACGTAGTCGGCGCGCAGGTTCTCCACGATGCTCGTACGGGTGAGCCGCGCGGTGAAGGCCATGTTGAGGCTGGCCAGCACGAGCGCCGGGACGACCAGCTCGGGGACCGTCGCCGCGTCCGACACGGTCGGCTCGATCACGCCGAACTGCACGCCGAGGATCCACTGCAGCAGATAACCGGTGACGAAGATCGGCAGCGACAGCAGGATCAGCGTGGCGACCGTCACCACGTTGTCGACGAAGCCGCCGCGCTTGAGCCCCGACAGCACGCCGGCGCCGATTCCGATGATCGCCTCGAAGAGCACCGCCATCAGCGCGAGCCTGATGGTGATCGGCCAGGCGTCGCCGAGCTGGGTCGCGACGGAAACGCCGTTGAAGTCGGTGCCGAGGTTGCCGGTGAACAGGTTCTTCAGGAAGTTCCAGTACTGCACCAGAATGGGCTGGTCCAGCCCGAACTGCTCGCGCATGGCCGTGACATAGCTGTCCGGACAGGGCCGCTGGCCGCATCTCCCGGCGAACGGGTCGCCCGGGAGCTGCCAGACCATGTAGTTGATGATGAAGGTCGTGCCCAGCACGACAGGCACGAGTTGCAGCAGGCGCCGGATCGCGTATCGGCCCATGCGCACCTCCGATCTGACGCTAAAGGTCGTACATGCGCTCCCCGTGGGTCAACACGGGAAGTCGCGAATGGACAGCCCACGAGGCCGGCCCCGGGTGGGGAACCGGCCTCGGGGGGTTCACCTACGAGCTGTCCTACGCTTCCTTGATCGCGATCGACAGCGGGTCGAGCACGCCGAAGGGAGTGACCTTCACGCCGGTCACCCACTTGGAGGTGCCGGCCTGCAGACCGTACGACCACAGCGGAATAGCGGGCATGTCCTGCTGCAGCATAGCCTCGGCCTCCTGGTAGAGGGCGTTGGCCTGGGCCGGATCGGTGGCGGTGTCGGCCTCGTGGAGCTTCGCGTCGAGAGCCTTGTTGCTGTAGAGACCGTCATTGGACGAAGCGCCGGTCTTGTACAGCGGGTTCAGGAAGTTCTCGATGTGGGGGTAGTCCATCTGCCAGCCGGTGCGGAACGCGCCCTTGATCTTGTGCTGGGTGATGGTGTCACGCAGCTCGGCGAAGGTGGGCATGTCCTTGTGCACGAACTTCACGCCGGAGTCGGCGCCGAAGGCCTGGTTGATGCTGTTGACCGTGGCCTCGATCCACTCCTTGTGAGTGCCGTCGGCGTTGGACCAGATCGGGAACTCGGCCGGCGGGGTGTAACCCTCGGCCTTGGCCTTGGCGAGGTACTCCTTCGCCTTGGCGGGGTCGTAGGTGCACAGGTCGCCGCAGGCGCCGTCCTTGAAGCCCTCGACGATCGGCGAGACCCAGCCGTTGATCGGCACACGGCCCTTGTTGAAGATCTTGTCGGTGATCGTCTTCCGGTCGATCGCGTACGACACGGCCTTGCGGAAGTCCGCGTTGCCGCCGAACTCCTTGTCGTACAGCGGGAAGGTGATCGTCTGGATGACGCCCTGCTGGCCGTCGATCGCGCGGTCGCCGAGGTCGGTCTTCCACTTGTCGCCGGCGAGCGCCGACGGCGGGATCAGCTCGGTGAAGTCGAGGTTGTTGGAGACCAGGTCCGCGTAGGCCGCGTTGTCGTCCTTGTACATCTTGTAGACGATCTTCTTGACCTTGGGCTTCTCCGGCCCGGGGTAGTCGGGGTTCGCCTCGACGATGATCTGCGAGTTGTGGTCCCACTGGACGAACTTGAACGGACCGTTGGTGACCGGCTTCTGCGCGAAGCCCTTCGGGTCCTTGAAGAAGGCGTCGGGCAGCGCCGAGAACGACGAGTACCCCAGCTTGGTGCGGAACACGGCGACGGGCGCGGTCAGCGTGACCTTGAAGGTGAGGTCGTCGATGACCTCGAGGCCCTTCAGCTTGTCGGTCTCCGGCTTGGGGGCCTCCTTCGGGCCGTCGGGGCCGTCCGGGTCGGCGGTGTTGACCTTGTCGAAGCCCTCGATGTCACCGAACCAGAAGCTGCCGAGCTGAGCGTTCGGCGAGTACGCGGTGTAGTTCCACGCGTCGACGTAGTTCTTCGCGGTGACCGGCGTGCCGTCGGTCCACTTCAGGCCGGGCTTGAGCTTGATCGTCCACACCTTGTTGTCGGTGGTCTCGATCGACTCCGCCTGGTCGAGCTCGGGAGCGGCCGTGTCCGAGTTGTACTTGACGAGACGGCTGTACACGAAGTCGTTGATCGTGCCACCGCAGGTCTCGTTGATGTTTCCGGGGACGAAGCCGGTCTGCGGCTCACAACCGCGGATGTAGACGGTCCCGGTCGCGGCCCGGGGGTTGTCCCCGCCGCCGCTACTGGACCCGCCGCCCCCGCCGCACGCGGCGACGCCGAGCGCAAGCAGCGCGGTGCCGGTGGCGATCTTCGCGCCCTTAGTCACGCGCATAGTGGATTGGTCCTCCCTCTAAGGATGGGCGTTCGCGCTGGTTGGCACCCGGTTTGCCGGGCATCGTCAAACCAGCTGACGTCCTGCCAGTCGTCCGGAGCATCCCTTACCGGACGCACCAGAGGAGTCTCCAGCACGTTGCAGTTCGGTCACACGTGCGTCAGTCGGGCGTCACACACAATCCTGCGAGCCCAACCTTAAATGCCCAGCACGGCATCAAACTCCCCTTTAGGGTACATATACCAACAGAACGCCAGTCCTTTGATCCGGAACAGGGGCGACACCCCGTGCCCCGGTCCCCGGATCAAGATGTCCTGGGCTACCTTTGACCAGTCGCAGCCACGTTCGGTGCGACAGCCGTCCCACCGACCTCCATCCAATAGAGTCCATGCCATGAGCCAGCCGGAATCCGCGCTCGCGGAGGCCCAGGGTGGCGGCCGAGCCCCGGAGTCGCTGGCCGCGCTTGCCGAGCGTCACGGACTACGACGCGCCATCGCACGCCCCAGCATGCCCGCCTACCTGCGCCAACTGTGGGACCGGCGGCACTTCATCCTCACGTACGCCACCTCGCGCAACGTCTCCAAGTATTCCGAGTCGATGCTCGGCCAGCTCTGGCAGGTGCTGACCCCGCTGCTCAACGCCGCGGTGTACTGGCTGATGTTCGGCGTCATCCTCGGGCAGAGCAAGAAGATCGAGAACTACCCGGCCTTCCTCATCACCGGCGTCATGGTCTTCACCTTCACCCAGCGCACGGTGATCAGCGGGGCCAAGTCCATCTCGTCGAACCTCTCCCTGATCCGGGCGCTGCACTTTCCCCGGGCCGCCCTCCCCCTGGCGTACGTCATCCAGGAGCTCCAGCAGCTCGGCTACTCCATGGCCGTGCTCCTCCTCCTGGTGCTCGTCACCGGAGAGCCGGTGAGCCTGCTCTGGCTGCTGATCCCCGTGGTGCTGCTCATGCAGCTCGTCTTCAACATCGGCACCGGCATGTTCATGGCCCGCCTCGGCGCGTTCATGCGGGACATGAACCAGCTCCTGCCGTTCATCACGCGCACCTGGCTGTACGCCTCCGGCGTCTTCTACGCGATCGACGATCGCACCAAGGACCTGCCGGACTTCCTCCGGTGGGCGCTGGAGTTCAACCCGGCCGCCGCGTACATCGAGTTCATGCGCGATCTGCTGATCTACCAGCGGTTCCCCGAGCGCTGGGCGTGGGTGACTTGCATATTCTGGGCAGTGTTCGCGCTGATCGTCGGCTTCTGGTACTTCTGGCGGGCCGAGGAGAGGTACGGCCGTGGCTGAGCTGACCGAGGAGCTGTCGCAGGTGGCGCCCCAAACTTCTGAGACGCAGAACCACGAGACGCAGAACCCCAAGGCCGGGACCCCGACCGTCATCGTCGACGACCTCCACATCGTCTACAAGGTGTACGGCTCGGCCAGCGACGCCGAGAAGGGCAACGCGGCCAGCGCGCTCATGCGCATCCTGCGGCGGCAGGGCCGGCCGCAGATGAAGGAGGTCCACGCCGTCAAGGGCGTGAGCTTCGTCGCCCACCACGGCGACGCCATCGGCATCATCGGCCGCAACGGCTCGGGCAAGTCGACCCTGCTGCGCGCGATCGCCGGCCTCCTGCCCCCGCACAAGGGCGCCGTCTACACCAACGGCCAGCCGTCCCTCCTCGGCGTCAACGCGGCCCTCATGAAGGAGCTGACGGGCGAGCGCAACATCATCCTCGGCTGCTACGCGATGGGCATGACGCCGAGCGAGGTGCGCGAGAAGTACGACGAGATCGTCGACTTCTCCGGCATCGGAGACTTCGTCCAGTTCCCCATGTCGACGTACTCGTCCGGCATGGGAGCCCGGCTGCGCTTCGCCATCTCCTCGGCCAAGACGCACGACGTGCTTCTCATCGACGAGGCGCTCGCGACGGGTGACCGCGAGTTCAAGAAGAAGAGCCAGCAGCGCATCAAGCAGATGCGCGACGCGGCCGGCACGGTCTTCCTGGTCGCCCACAACCTCGACGTGATCGAGGAGACGTGCAACCGGGTGATCTGGTTGCACAAGGGAAAGATCAGAATGGAAGGCGACCCCCAGGAGGTCCTGGAGGCGTACAACAAGGCCTGACAGAAACGGAGGGGTGACCGTGCCGACGCCGCCACCGATCCCGTACGACCATCTGCCCGAGGTGCCCGCGCTGACCGTCGAGAGCGACGACATACGCGACGGCGAGCGGCTCCCCGAGGCCCACGTGTTCAACGACTGGGGCATGAACGGGCAGAACCTCTCCCCGCACCTGCGCTGGTCGGGCGCCCCGGAGGGCACCAAGAGCTACGCCGTCACCTGCTTCGACCCCGACGCGCCGACGGGCAGCGGTTTCTGGCACTGGGTGCTGTACGACATCCCGGCCACCGTCACCGAGCTGCCGACCGGCGCGGGCAACGGCCCCGACTTCAAGGGCCTGCCGGAGGGCGCCAAGCACGCGCGCAACGACTTCAGCACCAAGGAGTACGGCGGGGCGGCGCCACCGCCCGGCCACCCGCACCGCTACGTGTTCGCCGTGCACGCCCTGGGCGTGGAGTCCCTGGGCCTCGACACCGACACGCCACCGGCCGTGGTCGGCTTCAACATCACCGCCAACACGCTCGCCCGGGGTTATATCGCACCTGTGTACGAAACCTGACGCGGAAGGGCCGCTCGTTCCACTATGATTCGAACGGAGATTCGACATAGGGGAGGGGCGGATGAGCGACCTCGCGACGGCGATCGACAATCTGGCCGCTGAAGATCCCTCGGAGCTTCCCGTCGGGCTGATCGCGGAGCAGCTCATCGAGCTGCACTGGCAGATGGCCCGTCTGCAGGCCCAGATCGCCAGGCGCACCCACCTGCGCGCACGTTTCGACTCGCCGGCCTCGCCCAACTGAGGCCCGGCCTGCCCTGCCGCATGGTGTTCGCCGCCGGGCGGCCGCGGGTGAGCGCCCGTGTCCGCTCCACGGCGGGCACCCCGGCAGGGCTCGATCCGGCAGGGCTCGATCCGGCAGGGCTCGATCGGGCAGGTCGGCCTGGCGTGGACACCTTGGCACAACGACCAGGCGTTACGGCCCGGCACAACGGTCCGGCACAACGGTCCGGCATAACGCCTTGGTATGACACCGGACGGCCGGCGCCCCTCGGGGGTGCCGGCCGTTCTCGTCGTTCGACGTCTTTCTGACAGCCCTGCCGTACGTGTCCGATGGCCGTGCAGCAGGGTCACCGGCGAGCCGCCTCGACGGTGACGGCGGCCTCAGGCGAGGCTCACCGGCCGTACCCGCGGCTCCCGGTCGGCGCGACGTCGGCCACCGTGTCAGGGGCGGACGAGACCGTGCTCGACGCCGCGGCGTCGGCCGTGGCCGAGGCGGAGGCGGCGATGTCGGCCGCGGCCCCCGCCGTCGCGGCGGCACCCTGCGCCGGAGCGTCCGCGGTGTTCCTGATGGTCTTGGTGACCGCGCGGGTGTTGGCGTCGGCCTGGGTGGCGGCGTCGGTCGCCGCCGTCTGGGTGCTGCTCATGGCGCTGTCCGCCGGCGTCTCGCACGGCACCAGCGCCAGCAGGCCGCCCGCGCTGCCGGCGGTCGCCGCCACGGCGCCCTTGAGGCTGAGCAGCGCGTTGAGCCGCGCGGTGACGTTGAGCCCGGCGTTGACCACGGCGCCCACGTTCGCGACGGCCGCCGCCGAGGCGTCCACCGCCGTGGCGGCCTGGCCGGAAGCGGCGACGACCGGCTTGCCGACCTGGGCGACGAGGCCCGCGGCGACGGTCGCCTTGGCGGCGAGAGCCGCGTTGACGTCCGCGACCGCGACCAGGGCGGCGGAGAGGTGGGCCTCCAGCCGGGCGATGACGTTGGCGTCGACGGTGACGGCGGCGTCGGCCACGATGTCGGCCGCGATGGCGGCGGCCGCGCAGATGTGCGCGTTCGCCTCGGCGGACAGGTTGGCGGTGACGGTGCCGGCGAGCTTCGCGACCGCGACGAGGTTGGCCCTGATGTCAGCGGTCAGGTCCACCGCCACCCCGGCGGCCACGTCGGCGGCCACGTCGGCTGCCGCGTCGGCCTGCGCGACGACGCCGCCCGTGGCCCCGCCGACGACCGTGCCCTGCAGATCGGCCAGAAGCCTCGCCACCGTCGTGACCCGCTTCTCCGTGCACTTCTTGGCGCACACGTCAGCCTGTGCGGGCGCGGCCAGCATGCCGGCGATGCCGATCGTGACGGCGACGACGGCTGTCCTAACCACTCGTTTCATTGACTTGCCCCCGGTTCATATTCCTTTTCACGAGAGTGGGAATGACGAACCCAAGAACCCCCGTGCGTCGGCGAGCACGCCGACAAAGACGTCGGCATTTCTATCACTGCCGATCACAGGGGAAAGCCCTGCTGACCAGGGGATGTAGGGCCGGCACCCCGTCCGGAAAGTCGGTATATCGAGCACCGGACGAGCACTTGACGGTCACCCCAATCCCGCCTCCGGAGAAAGCGACGGTAAACACCGCGCCCAGGCCCCGGGGCAGATCTTTCCGCTCACTTTTAGCGACGCGCCGGCGGACGTCGCGGCCCGGCCGGTCGGAGGCCGTCCACGAATCCGCCCTATCGCGACATATCTCGATAGGGGTTACGCTGGTGAGGTGACCTCCCTCACCCCGTACGCGGGAGACGACCCCGCACAGCGCGCCTCGGACGCCGACCGCGACCGAGTGGCGGCCGTCCTCGGCGAGGCGCTGGCCACCGGCCGCCTGACGAGCGTCGAACACGCCGACAGGCTCGACGCCGCCTACAGCGCCGTGACCATCGGCGACCTCGCACCTCTGATCAAGGACCTGCCCGACACGGCCCACCCGCCGACCGTGCTCTCCACGGAACGGCAGCAGGTCTCCGCCGTGTTCAGCAAGATCATACGTCGTGGGCGCTGGGTCGCCGGGCGGCACACCGAGCTGAGCTCGGTGTTCGGCGCGCTGATCGTGGATCTCAGCGACGCGGTCCTGCCCGGCCGTGAGGTGACGCTGGAGCTGAACTCCCTCTGCGGCAAGCTCATCGTCACCGTGCCGGCCGACGCCAGGGTCGTCGACGAGGGCAGCGCGATCTTCTCCAAGCGCTCGGTGACCGGCGGGAGCGCCGACGGCGACGGCCCGCTGATCCGCGTCACCGGCAACGCGCGCTTCGGCAAGATCGTGGTCTACCGCGGGACCCGTCGCTGACGCCCTACGATGCGGCCATGCAGCCCGCCGGACGTGCGCTGCCCGTGGCCCTCGACGCCATGGGCGGTGACAACGCGCCCGGGGAGATCGTCGCGGGAGCCGTACAGGCCGTCCGGGAGCGGGACGTGCCCGTCGTGCTCGTCGGCCATCCCCGCCTGCTCTACCAGGAGCTGGCCCGGCACGACGCGGTCACCGAGATCCCCATCGTGCGGGCCGAGGAGGCGCTGGCGATGGACGAGGGGGCTCTGGCGAGCCTGCGACGCCCCCGTTCCAGCATCGCCATCGCCTGCCATCTCGTACGGCGCGGCGACGCCTGCGCGGTCGTGTCCGCGGGCTCGACGGCGGGCGTCGTCGCCACCGGCCGGCTGCGGCTGCGGGCCCAGCAGGGAGTCGTACGCCCCGCGATCGCGGTCGGCCTGCCGACCCTGCCCCAGCCGACCGTGCTGCTCGACGCGGGTGCCACGGCCGACGCCAAGCCGGAGATGCTGGTGCAGTTCGCCCACCTCGGTGTGGCGTACGCCGAGACGGCGCTCGGCATGCGGCGCCCCCGCGTCGGCCTGCTCACGATCGGCGCCGAACCCGAGAAGGGCAACAAACTCGCCAAGCGGGCCCACGAACTGCTCGCCGCCGCGCCCGGGATCGACTTCACCGGCAACATCGAAGGGCACGACCTGCTCACCCGGAAGGTCGACGTGATCGTCACCGACGGGTTCACCGGCAACGTGGCGCTCAAGACCGTCGAGGGCACCGTGCGGTACGCGTTCGAACAGGTCAGGGAGACGATCGCGGAGAGCCGGGTGGCCAGGCTCGGCGGGATGCTGCAGCGCGCCCGGCTGCGGGAGCTGGCCGGCCGGCTCGACCCCGAGGCACATGGCGGGGCCGTGCTGCTCGGCCTCAGCGGCACCGTGGTGATCGCCCACGGCTCGTCGCGGGCACGTGGTGTGGCCGCCGCCTGCGAGCTCGCGGCCCGCCTGTCGGCCCAGGGCATCATCGCCAGGATCGGCGAGCGGGTCGCCTCCACCAACAAGTCGCACCGCCGCTGGTGACCCCCGATATGGAAAGGCGGGCAGAAGGCGTACGCCGATAAGCTTGGCTTCATGACCGACCCGCAGCTCGTGCTCACCGAGCGGGTCCAGCAGGCGCTGGGTTCCGCCTTCGGTCCGGAGCACGCCACCGAAGATCCGCTGATCAGGCCCTCCCAGTTCGCCGACTATCAGGCGAACGTCGCGCTCAGCCTGGCCAAGCGGCTCCGACGTGCCCCGCGGGAGGTCGCTCAGGCCATCGCCGACCACCTCGACACGACCGACGTCAGCGTGGAGGTCAGCGGGCCGGGGTTCCTCAACCTGACGCTGCGCGACGGCTGGATCGCCGGGCAGGCCGAGCAGCGGCTGCTCGACGAGCGCATCGGCGTGCCGCAGCCGGCCCCGCAGACCGTGGTCGTCGACTACTCCGCGCCGAACGCCGCCAAGGAGATGCACGTCGGCCACCTGCGCACGACGATCGTCGGCGACACCCTCGCCCGCACCCACGAGCACCTGGGCAACCGGGTGATCCGGCAGAACCACCTCGGCGACTGGGGCACGCAGTTCGGCATGCTCATCGAGCACCTCCTCGACATCGGCGAGGACAAGGCGCTCGGCATGCTGGCCGCCGGCGACGGCAACGCCTTCTACCAGGCGGCGCGGCACAAGTTCGACAACGACCCCGAGTTCCAGCAGCGGTCCCGCCGCAGGGTGCCGCTGCTGCAGGGCGGCGACCCGGAGACCCTGCGCCTGTGGCGCGAGTTCATCGAATACAGCAACCGCTACTTCCGCAAGGTCTACCAGACGCTGGGCGTCACGCTCACCGACGACGACATCGCGGGCGAGAGCATGTACAACCCCATGCTCCCCGACGTCTGCGAGGAGCTGGAGCGCACCGGCGTCGCCGAGATCAGCGAGGGCGCGCTGTGCGTGTTCCCGCCCGGCTTCAAGGGCCGTGACGACCAGCCGCTGCCGCTCATCGTCCGCAAGAGCGACGGCGGGTACGGCTACGCCACGACCGACCTCGCCGCGATCCGCTACCGGGTGCGCGACCTGAAGGCCGACCGCATCCTGTACGTCGTGGGCGCCACCCAGTCGCTCCACTTCCAGATGGTCTTCGCCGCGGCGCGCATGGCCGGCTGGCTGCACGACGACGTCAGGGCGGAGCACGTCCAGATCGGCAGCGTGCTCGGCAGCGACGGCAAGATGTTCAAGACCCGCAGCGGCGAGTCGATCAAACTCACCGAGCTGCTCGACGAGGCCGTCGTACGGGCCGAGGCCGTCATCGCCGACCGCGGCTACGACCCGGAGGCCCGCAGGCAGATCGCGCGCCAGGTCGGCATGGGCGCGGTCAAGTACGCCGACCTGTCGGTCAGCCACGACAGCGAGTACGTCTTCGACTTCGACCGCATGCTCGCCCTCACCGGCAACACCGGGCCTTATCTCCAGTACGCCACCGCCCGCATCCGGTCGATCTTCCGCAACGGCGGGATCGATCCGGAGTCGGTCACCGGTCCGATCACGCTGGGCCACCCGGCCGAGCGGACGCTCGCGCTGCAGCTGCTCGGCTTCGGCTCGGTCGTCGCCGCCGTCGCCCAGCTGTCCGAGCCGCACCGGCTGTGCAACTACCTGTTCGACGTGGCCCAGGCGTTCACCTCGTTCTACGAGAGCTGCCCGGTCCTCAAGGCCGAGGACGAGTCCGTACGGCAGTCGCGGCTGGCTCTGTCGGCGCTCACCCTGCGGGTGCTGCTGCGCGGGCTCGACCTGCTCGGCATCGAAGTCCCCGAACGGATGTGAGCGGGGTGCCTGATTCCGCTTCGGCGGACACGGGAGAAGGCGACACCGGCACCTCCAGTGCGGGAGGCGCCGGTGTCGAGCCCGGAGATCACGTCCCCGGGGCACGAGATGGTGCCTTCGAGGCGGGAGATCGCTTCTGCGCGACCAAGGGCAGCCTCCCCGGGGCACGACATCGCCTGCGCGAGACCGGAGATGGCGCCTCCAAGGCAGGAGATCGCCCGCGTGAGGCCGGGAACGGCGCCCTTACGCGATCACAGGCCGTCCGATTCAGGGCGGTCCGTCCTTTCCGTTCCCGCCGGTCAGGCCCGTCCACGGCGCGCCTCGTCCGTGACTGTCGCACCAAGCCTCTAGTCTGGCGCGGTCAAGGGAGTGCCAGCCGACTCCTCGGGGAGCGTTTCGCGTGAGCATGGACCTGACCACGAGTCCGGACCCAGGAAACCTGGCCGAGGCCACGGAACTGCACCGCTACGCCGAGGCGCTGATCGTCAGCCTGGCGGCCGACGGCACGGCGCCCGACCTGCCGCCGGGGATCAACGACGTGCCGGGCTACTGGCTCGGGCCCGCCGTCGAGGCCCTCGTCCTCATCCTGTCCGGCAAGGACGCCCTGGAGCCGCTGGCCCTGGCCAACGAGCTGGACGAGCGGCGCACCTCTCTGTTCCTGTGCCTGGCCCTCGCCGTCTGCGGTCACGGCGACCGCATCCACGCCTCCTGGCTCGGCACCGCCTTCGGCGACCTGTCCGAAGACCGTCCGGTGGCACCCGGCCAGCGGGCGCTGTGGCTCGCCGCCGCTCGCGGGGCGTACGGGCCGGTCGGCAAGATCTTCGTGCTCCGCAAGCTCGACGCGGTGGACGTGCCGGCCACCGACGACCGGTGGCTGAAGGCCCTCGTGCCCGGCCTGCCGGAAACGTCCGTACCCGCCTCTCTGGAACCGTTCCCCGAGCTGGCGAAGGTCGCCGAGATCGAGCGGTCCTTGCAGGCGTCGGCCACCCTGCGCCGTCTGCGCGAACGCTGCACCGAGATCACCTCCATCCGGCAGGCCGGCGAGGTCACCAGGGTCGTACGCGGCACCGTATGGGCCGAGGACGAGCCGCTGGCCGTGCTCCGCGCCCTGGCGGGGCAGGGCGGCCAGGAGGGGCCGCTGAGCTCGCTCACCGGGCATCTGCTCCAGGACCTCGCTCCCGACGCCGATCCCCACATCGCCGCGCTCGCCCTGCACGTGGCGGCGCCGGCGATCAAGGCGGCGGCGGAGTCCCTCGTCGAGGTGGTGCGCGAGCCGCCACCCGACACCCTGGACGTGCCGATCCTCGGCTATCCGATCAGGCTCAGACCCGAAGGACCCGACCAGGAGTCGATGGCGGCCGCCGAGCAGCGGCTCGTCACCGAGTGCGTGCCGAAGCGCACCCGGCCATGGCCCGGATATGTCCTCCTGGTCCTCGCCGTCGTCGTCATCGTCAGCGGGTTCGTGGTCGCCCTGCCGCTCGCCCTCGTCGGCCTGCTGATCGCCGCCGTAGGCGGGCATCTGCTGTGGCGGCACCGCGTCCGGGAACACTCCGATGTACGGTTCGTCCAGACCCGGGCGGGCAAGCTCGCCGACCTCGCCGACAAGGCCGTCTGGGCTCTGCACGAGTACGCCAGAGAATCCGAGGAGCGCGTCTCCGTGGCCGAGCGGGACCTGACCGAGGTGTCCACGCTCCTGCGCCGCGGCCCCCGGGCCGCATAGGGACGCCGCGCCGACCCCTACGGCCAAGCCGGCTACGGAGCGCGAGTGCGCCGAGCGGATGGGCCGTAAGCATGGTGCGGAGCCTGCCCGCTGTCGGCCGCGTGGGCGCTGTCGGCCGGGTGCACGGTGCGGAGCCTGCCGATGTGGACTCACTGCGTTGACGGTCTGGGCGTGGGGGGTGTAGCCCGCGCGTGTGAGCCCTACGTGTGGTGTTGGCCGCGGACGCCTTACCCGGCGCTGTGAGCGCGCGAGACGGTCCGCACGTTGCCACAAGGCACAAGAACGCGGGGGAACGGCTGGCGCCGGGCCTGCTCATGCGCATGAAACCGGGCCAGGCGCCACTGCGCCCGCCGACCGAGTGGGCGGCGGGCACACGACCAGAAGTCGAGCCGACCGGCTCAGGCCGTGGAAACCTCCACCGTCGCCGGAGTGATCAGAAAGACCTTGTCCGCGATCCGCTCGATACGTCCCTCGCAGCCGTAGGCCAAGCCCGCGGCGAAGTCCACCATTCGTGTGGCCTCCGCCGTCGACATGCCCGCCACGTCCATGACCACCGTGTGGCCCTCGCGGAAGTGCCGGCCGATCGTCAGGGCGTCGTCATACTTCCTCGGGCGGACCATAACGATACGGGCCGGATCGGCGTTGGGCTGCCAACGCTTGGCGGCACGCTCGGCCGCCGGCATCCAGTCGTCCTCGTACTCGTCCTCGGCGTAGGTCTCGTCGTCGTACTGCTCTGCCCCACCCAGGCCAAGGTAGCTCGCCACCTTGCGCACAGCCCCCATCGGTTCGTCCTTTTCCGGCTTGTCCTTTTCCGGGCTCGTCCCGACACACGGGACCGTATCCGACGATTCAGCGAACCCCCGCCGACACGCCCGGCCGTTTAAGTGTTGTTGGCTGGAGAATGTGGAGGCCGGGTAAGCGTGTCTTCATCGTCAATTTGTCAGCCCTTCCAGGGTAACTCGCGAACCCGTCTACCCCATGGAACCCTTCGCAAACATTTTTCACAGTCACCTCTAACGACGGCACACCTTCAGTAGATCACAACGGATGCCGCCGATGTCGGGTTCCCGAAATACGATCTTGCTGGTCGGAGCAGGTACGCAACCGACGGGAGCCGCGATTCGCGGCGGCAGCGATGAAGATCGAATTACGCACCGAGACCCTCCGAATTCGCATATCGAAAACATTTTCGACGGTAGCGCGCCGAGTTGATCATCGTTCTCCAGGCGGCGGGCCGCGAACCACACCGGCCGCAATTTCGGGAACAGCCAGCGAGAACTCTTTCTTCTCAGCACCTTCCGCGGAAACGATATCGAGCACAATTTCGACCGGCCATCGGTTTTTGCAGCCGTACGGACCCGCGTCCTACTCACCCTCCGCGTAGGGAGGGCAGATGCACTGGAGAAGCGGCCGAGGCCGGTGGAAACCCAGGAGCCAGGCCGTCCCTCCGAGCTCACGGCCGCTGAGAGACACCGGCCGCACCGCGGACTGGTGAACGAGGCCGGCTCTCCAGCGGTGGACAACCCAGGACGCCGTACGGCCCAGTGCGGCCACAGCGGGCGCTGAAATGCTCGGGGTTCTTGGGAAGCTCGGAGCTTGTGGAGCTGCGCTCGCTGCGGCGGCCGGAGCGCATGAGTGCCTTCGCGCCCCTGTGCCTGGAGCCGCCGCGCTCGCCGAAGCCGGTGCGGTCGCTGAAGCCGGTGCGGTCGCTGAAGCCGGTGCGGTCGCTGAAGCCCGTGCGCTCGCTGAAGCCCGTGCGCTCGCTGAAGCCCGTGCGCTCGCTGAAGTCGCCCCGATCGCAGGCGGTCCGCATCGACCGCAGTCGCGGTCTCAGCCCGGCAGCGGCGTACCCACAGCCGTGGTCTCTCCAGAAGCACCTGCCGATTCTCTCGCGCGAGCACTGGGCCGGTCGATGGCCCCCACCCCTGAATTTCGGGCTCTCCGGCGGCGCGGACCCGGATCTTGATCGAGACTGGGACGTGGCGTGTGAAGCGCGGAAGGCTTTCGCGATGAGGCGGGCCTTGTGGTCGAGTGGACCGAGGCATTGGGTCGGCGCCAGCCACGTCGAGGCCAGTTGGGCCGGGGTCAAGCGTGTCGAGATCGGCGTTCGAGCCGCTTGGATCGAGGCCTTGGACGGTCGGGTTGGCGTGCTGAATGGGTGGGTTGGGGCCTAGAAGGTGCGGTTGGGACGTCACTGCGCCGGCCGGAAGCTCCGGTCCTCGCGAAGCCCGCTCCGCTGGGCGTTCGCTGCGGTCCTCACTCCCGCCCGCTCCGCTCCTCCCACATCCCCGCTCGCGCCCCGGCCGGCCAACACACCCTGGACATGCGAAAGCCCCGGCCACACCCCGGCCGGGGCCACCACACACCACACACCCGCCCCCACACACGCAGGAACAAGCAGCGGGAACCAACACCCAGCAACCCGCCGGGGAACACACCCCAGGAACAAACCCCGGAAACAAACCCGCGAAAAAGAAAGGTGCCCGGAAATGCGGAAAGGCCACCCCACAAGGGATGGCCCAACCACATATCAAAGATTGTCCGGCGGCGTCCTACTCTCCCACACCGTCCCCGGTGCAGTACCATCGGCGCTGACAGGCTTAACTTCCGGGTTCGGAATGTAACCGGGTGTTTCCCTGCCGCTATGACCGCCGTAACCCCACGAAACACACAACCACCGGCTGCTGTCTCTGAGATCACATAGTGAACGCGAACATCTATGGTCAAGTCCTCGGCCTATTAGTACCGGTCAGCTCCACACATTACTGCGCTTCCACTTCCGGCCTATCAACCCCATCATCTCTAGGGGGCCTTACCCACACACGGTGGTGGGAGACCTCATCTTGAGGCGAGCTTCCCGCTTAGATGCTTTCAGCGGTTATCCCTACCGAACGTAGCCAACCAGCCGTGCTCCTGGCGGAACAACTGGCACACCAGAGGTTCGTCCGTCCCGGTCCTCTCGTACTAGGGACAGCCCCTCGCAAGTCTCCTGCGCGCGCAGCGGATAGGGACCGAACTGTCTCGCGACGTTCTAAACCCAGCTCGCGTACCGCTTTAATGGGCGAACAGCCCAACCCTTGGGACCTACTCCAGCCCCAGGATGCGACGAGCCGACATCGAGGTGCCAAACCATCCCGTCGATATGGACTCTTGGGGAAGATCAGCCTGTTATCCCCGGGGTACCTTTTAGCCGTTGAGCGACACCGCTTCCACACGCCGATGCCGGATCACTAGTCCCAGCTTTCGCTCCTGCTCGACCCGTCAGTCTCACAGTCAAGCTCCCTTGTGCACTTACACTCGACACCTGATTGCCAACCAGGCTGAGGGAACCTTTGGGCGCCTCCGTTACCCTTTAGGAGGCAACCGCCCCAGTTAAACTACCCACCAGACACTGTCCCCCACCCGGATCCACGGGCGCGGGTTAGACGTCCAAAACGACCAGAGTGGTATTTCACCAATGACTCCACGATGACTAGCGTCACCGCTTCCCAGTCTCCCACCTATCCTACACAAGACGCTCCAAACGCCAATGTCAAGCTGTAGTGAAGGTCCCGGGGTCTTTCCGTCCTGCTGCGCGAAACGAGCATCTTTACTCGTACTGCAATTTCACCGGGCCTGTGGTTGAGACAGCGGGGAAGTCGTTACGCCATTCGTGCAGGTCGGAACTTACCCGACAAGGAATTTCGCTACCTTAGGATGGTTATAGTTACCACCGCCGTTTACCGGCGCTTAAGTTCTCACCTTCGCACCCCGAAAGGCGCTAAGCGGTCCCCTTAACGTTCCGGCACCGGGCAGGCGTCAGTCCGTATACATCGTCTTACGACTTCGCACGGACCTGTGTTTTTAGTAAACAGTCGCTTCCCCCTGGCCACTGCGACCCCCACCAGCTTCGAACGCAAAGTCCTACACCAGCAGAGGTCCCCCTTCTCCCGAAGTTACGGGGGCAATTTGCCGAGTTCCTTAACCACAGTTCACCCGACCGCCTTGGTATTCTCTACCTGACCACCTGAGTCGGTTTAGGGTACGGGCCGCCGCGACACTCACTAGAGGCTTTTCTCGGCAGCATAGGATCACCCACTTCGCCACAATCGGCTCGGCATCACACCTCAGGCTAATGAGAGACGGATTTGCCTATCTCTCGCCCTACATGCTTACCCCGGGACAACCACCGCCCGGGCTGGGCTACCTTCCTGCGTCACCCCATCGCTTACCTACTACCAGATCAGGCCAGGCGTTCACCCTGACGCCGACTCCGAAGAGCCAACCGGGCTAAGGACCCTTAGTATCACTGGATTCGATATGGGCGCATCACAGCGGGTACGGGAATATCAACCCGTTATCCATCGACTACGCCTGTCGGCCTCGCCTTAGGTCCCGACTTACCCTGGGCGGACGAACCTGCCCCAGGAACCCTTGGTCATCCGGCGCAGAAGATTCTCACTTCTGACTCGCTACTCATGCCTGCATTCTCACTCGCACGACCTCCACCACACGATCACTCGGCAGCTTCACCGGCTCGCACGACGCTCCCCTACCCACCACCAGCACAAGTGCCAGCGGTGCCACGACTTCGGCGGTGTACTTGAGCCCCGCTACATTGTCGGCGCAGAATCACTTGACCAGTGAGCTATTACGCACTCTTTCAAGGATGGCTGCTTCTAAGCCAACCTCCTGGTTGTCACTGCGACTCCACATCCTTTCCCACTTAGCACACGCTTAGGGGCCTTAGTCGGTGATCTGGGCTGTTTCCCTCTCGACCACGGAGCTTATCCCCCGCAGTCTCACTGCCACGCTCAACTTACCGGCATTCGAAGTTTGGCTGACGTCAGTAACCTTGTCGGGCCCATCAGCCATCCAGAGCCCTACCTCCGGCAAGCACACGCAACGCTGCACCTAAATGCATTTCGGGGAGAACCAGCTATCACGGAGTTTGATTGGCCTTTCACCCCTACACACAGGTCATCCCCCAGGTTTTCAACCCTGGTGGGTTCGGTCCTCCACGCAGTCTTACCCACGCTTCAACCTGCCCATGCGTAGATCACCCCGCTTCGGGTCTACAGCATGCGACTCAAACGCCCTATTCAGACTCGCTTTCGCTACGGCTCCCCCACACGGGTTAACCTCGCCACACACCATAACTCGCAGGCTCATTCTTCAAAAGGCACGCAGTCACATCACAAACAAGCAAGCTTGTTTACGCTCCTACGGCTTGTAGGCACACGGTTTCAGGTACTATTTCACAACCCCTCACCGGGGCGCTTTTCACCTTTCCCTCACGGTACTCGTCCACTATCGGTCACCAGGAAGTATTTAGGCTTACCAGGTGGTCCTGGCAGATTCACACAGGATTCCTCGAGCCCCGTGCTACTCGGGAACACCCCCAGCAGTCGGCAAGATTTCGCCTACCCGGCTATCACGGTCTACGGCCGCCCTTCCCAGAGCGTTCGACTACCCCACCGATTTCTCACTGCCTGAAGAGACGGCGGTCTCCTCCGGAAGGTCCCACAACCCCGCACACGCAACGCCCGCCGGCTATCACACGCGCACGGTTTAGCCTCCTCCGCTTTCGCTCACCACTACTCACGGAATCACTATTGTTTTCTTCTCCTACGGGTACTGAGATGTTTCACTTCCCCGCGTTACCACCAACCGCCCTATACATTCAGACGGCGGCAACACCACATGACTGGTGCTAGGTTTCCCCATTCGGACATCCCCGGATCAACGTCTGGTTGGCGACTCCCCGAGGCTTAACGCAGCCTCCCACGTCCTTCATCGGCTCCTGATGCCAAGGCATCCACCGTGTGCCCTAACTAACTTGGCCACAAAGATGCTCGCGTCCACTATGCAATTCACAAACAACAACCAGACAACCAGCCCACCCCACCACCAAACACCCGAACCCCCACCGCAAGCCCACCCACAACAGGCGAACCCACAAGCAAGGACCCCGGCCGGTATGGCAGGAGACCAGCCCTGAAGAAAACCAACCCCACCACGACCACCACAACCAGCAGCGGCCAAGCGAACGGGCCCGTTTCCTCAGGACCCAACAGTGTGCCCAACCAGTCACAACCCCCAAAGCCCACGCTCCCACTCCGTGATCACTCACGGCGGTACTAGCAGACCCGGCAACCACGACCGGCTGAATAACCAGTGCTCCACTAATGAGCACGCCACGCACCAGACACTCGCTGATGACCGTGACGATGGACCAGACCCGAGACCACCACACCAGCGTGTGGCAGCACCAACCAGGCCGGCCGAGTGCTCCTTAGAAAGGAGGTGATCCAGCCGCACCTTCCGGTACGGCTACCTTGTTACGACTTCGTCCCAATCGCCAGCCCCACCTTCGACCGCTCCCCCCACAAGTGGTTGGGCCACGGGCTTCGGGTGTTGCCGACTTTCGTGACGTGACGGGCGGTGTGTACAAGGCCCGGGAACGTATTCACCGCAGCGTTGCTGATCTGCGATTACTAGCGACTCCGACTTCATGGGGTCGAGTTGCAGACCCCAATCCGAACTGAGACCGGCTTTTAGGGATTCGCTCCACCTCACGGTATCGCAACCCTCTGTACCGACCATTGTAGCATGTTTGCAGCCCAAGACATAAGGGGCATGATGACTTGACGTCATCCCCACCTTCCTCCGAGTTGACCCCGGCAGTCTCCCATGAGTCCCCACCACCCCAAAGGGCGTGCTGGCAACATGGAACAAGGGTTGCGCTCGTTGCGGGACTTAACCCAACATCTCACGACACGAGCTGACGACAGCCATGCACCACCTGTACACCAGTCCAAAGGAGGGCTCTGTCTCCAGAGCTTTCCGGTGTATGTCAAACCTTGGTAAGGTTCTTCGCGTTGCGTCGAATTAAGCAACATGCTCCGCCGCTTGTGCGGGCCCCCGTCAATTCCTTTGAGTTTTAGCCTTGCGGCCGTACTCCCCAGGCGGGGCGCTTAATGCGTTAGCTACGGCACAGGAATCGTGGAAGACCCCCACACCTAGCGCCCAACGTTTACAGCGTGGACTACCAGGGTATCTAATCCTGTTCGCTCCCCACGCTTTCGCTCCTCAGCGTCAGAACTGGCCCAGCAAGCCGCCTTCGCCACCGGTGTTCCTCCTGATATCTGCGCATTTCACCGCTACACCAGGAATTCCGCTTGCCCCTACCAGCCTCTAGCCTGCCCGTATCCACCGCAGACCCGTAGTTAAGCCACGGGCTTTCACGGCAGACGCAACAAGCCACCTACGAGCTCTTTACGCCCAATAATTCCGGACAACGCTCGCGCCCTACGTATTACCGCGGCTGCTGGCACGTAGTTAGCCGGCGCTTCTTCTACAGGTACACGTCAACTTCGTCCCTGCTGAAAGAGGTTTACAACCCGAAGGCCGTCATCCCCCACGCGGCGTCGCTGCGTCAGGCTTCCGCCCATTGCGCAATATTCCCCACTGCTGCCTCCCGTAGGAGTCTGGGCCGTGTCTCAGTCCCAGTGTGGCCGGTCGCCCTCTCAGGCCGGCTACCCGTCGTCGCCTTGGTAGGCCATCACCCCACCAACAAGCTGATAGGCCGCGAGCCCATCCCCAACCGAAAAAACTTTCCACACCCACACCATGCGGAGGAGTGTCGTATCCGGTATTAGACCCGGTTTCCCAGGCTTATCCCAGAGTCAGGGGCAGGTTACTCACGTGTTACTCACCCGTTCGCCGCTCGAGTACCCCGAAGGGCCTTTCCGCTCGACTTGCATGTGTTAAGCACGCCGCCAGCGTTCGTCCTGAGCCAGGATCAAACTCTCCAAACAATGCTTGAAAAGAGATCACTCTGGCCGGCACCCCCGGCTAAGGAAAGGTGCCGTCAAAGGAATCCGCCACCGATGAAAACCACCGGTAGACGGGGTCATGCATGATTCATGCACTGGCTTTTAGCACACTGTTGAGTTCTCAAGAAACGGACGCGACCACCATCACCCGAAACCCTGAAAGGTCCCACGCTCCGGGGCGTTTCACCGTTTGTTTTTCTTTTGTCTTGCTGGTCTTAATTCTTCCCGACCGGCTCTTTCGTGTCAAATCCGCCCCACCGGGACTTCATTTGACCCGAAACCCGCCGACCGACAGGAATTCCGACCCCCCGTTTCCGGGGCAACCCCTCTAACTTACCCGAACTCCCAGCCCGGCGCAAAACCACCAGATCCGAAAGATCAAAAAAGCAGAGGAGAGCGCCGGCGACAACCCGCGCACACGCAAGACAACCACCGAAGTGATCGAAGAGGAGTGCGCCGAACCGCGCCGACACCACAAGATTACCAGGATCCGGCACCGCCATGACCCAACTCGAAGCGACCGCCTGGGACCCCCGATGTATTCCGGCCCTCCGACTCCCGGCGGGACCGCGACGCGCCGGCCGCTGTGTTCCCCCAGCGCGGGTTATCCACAGGCCCGCAGCGAGAAGGCGTGGCGGGACCACGCCGAACATAGACTTTGGCGGGTGAGCGACAAGCCGCCTGTAGCGAAGAAGGTCCCCCTCGAGCGCACGCATCACGGTGACACCGTGGTCGACGAGTATGCGTGGCTGCTCAAGAAGGACGACCCCGACACCATCGCGTACCTGGAGGCGGAGAACGCCTACGCCCAGGAGATGACCGGCCACCTGCAGGACCTCCAGGAGACCATCTTCAAGGAGATCAAGGGCAGGACGCTGGAGACCGACCTGTCGGTCCCCACCCGCAAGGGCGCCTGGCGGTACTACTCCCGGACCGAAGAGGGCAAGCAGTACGGCATCCAGTGCCGGGTGGCCGCCGACGGGGACAGCCCGCCCAAGCTGGAGCCGGGCACATCGCTCCCCGGCGAACAGGTGATCCTGGACGGCAACGAGCTCGCGGGCGACAGCCCCTTCTTCTCCATGGGCACGAGCGCGGTCAGCCCCGACGGCACGAAGCTCGCCTACTCGACCGACTTCTCCGGAGACGAGCGCTTCACTCTCCGGTTCAAGGACCTGGAGACGGGCGACGTGCTCCCGGACGAGATTCCGGGTGTCTTCTACGGCGGCGCCTGGTCGGCCGACGGCTCCACGTTCTTCTACACCACCGTTGACGAGGCATGGCGTCCGTACCGGATCCACCGGCACAGACTCGGCTCGACGGACGACGTCGTCGTCTACCAGGAGGACGACGAGCGCTTCTGGGTGAGCATCGGCCTGACCCGCAGCCAGCGCTACCTGGTGCTGGCCTCCGGCAGCAAGATCACCAGCGAGGTCCGGGTGCTCGACGCGGCCACCCCGGAAGGCGAGTTCGCGGTGGTCCGGCCCCGGCAGACCGGCGTGGAGTACGCGCTTGAGCACGCGGGCGACCGCTTCCTCGTGCTGCACAACGACGGCGGCGCCGTGAACTTCGAGCTCGCCACCGCTCCCCTCGACGACCCGGGGAGCTGGACTCCGCTGATCGAGCACAGGGACGACACGCGGCTGCTCGACGTCGACGCGTTCAAGGACTTCGTCAGCGTCCACTTCCGCCGTGACGGCCTCACCGGGGTCCGGATCCTGCCAGGCGACGGCGGCGAGCCGTACGAGATCTCCTTCCCTGAGCCGCTGTACGACGTCGCGCCGACCGGCAACGCGGAGTTCGAGACGAGCCGGCTGCGCCTCAGCTACACGTCCATGGTCACCCCGCCGTCGGTGTACGACTACGACCTGCGCTCGCGCGAGCTGATCCTGCTGAAGCAGCGGGTGGTGCTCGGCGGCTACGACCCCTCCGACTACGAGCAGTTCCGCGAGTGGGCCACCGCTCCGGACGGCACCAGGGTGCCGATCTCGATCGTGGTCCGGAAGGACACGAGCCGGCCCGCCCCCACCCTGCTCTACGGCTACGGCAGCTACGAGTCGTCCATCGATCCCTACTTCTCGGTGGCCCGGCTCTCGCTGCTCGACCGCGGGTTCGTGTTCGCGATCGCCCACGTGCGCGGCGGCGGCGAGATGGGCCGCCGGTGGTACGAGGACGGCAAGCTCACCAGGAAGAAGAACACCTTCACGGACTTCGTCGCGTGCGCGCGGCACCTGAAGGCCGAGGGATGGTCCGACAAGATCATCGCAAGAGGCGGCTCGGCCGGTGGCCTGCTCGTGGGCGCGGTCGCCAACCTGGCGCCCGAGGAGTTCGCGGGGATCGTCGCGGAGGTCCCGTTCGTGGACGCGCTGAACACGATCCTCGACCCGTCGCTGCCGCTCACGGTGACCGAGTGGGACGAGTGGGGCGATCCGCTGCATGACCCCGAGGTCTACGCCTACATGAAGACCTATTCGCCCTACGAGAACGTCGACGGCCGGACCTACCCGCCGATCCTGGCGACCACCAGCCTCAACGACACACGGGTGCTCTATCACGAGCCGGCGAAGTGGATCGCCCGGCTCCGCGCCACCGCGCAGGGCGGCCCGTTCCTGTTGAAGACCGAGATGGGCGCCGGCCACGGCGGCCGCAGCGGCCGTTATGACGCCTGGCGTGAGGAGGCGTTCGCGCTCTCCTGGATCCTCGACCGAGTTGGAGTGACCGAGTGAGCTATGTGGCTGCCGAGGGCCGCTATGGACCCATGCCGTACAACCGGACCGGGCGGAGCGGGCTGAGGCTGCCCGCGGTGTCGCTCGGGTTGTGGCACAACTTCGGCGACGACAAGCCGATCGAGACCCAGCGGGCCATCCTCCGCCGGGCCTTCGACCGCGGGGTCACCCACTTCGACCTCGCCAACAACTATGGCCCGCCGTACGGCTCCGCGGAGATCAACTTCGGGCACCTCTACCAGCAGGACTTCGCCCGATACCGCGACGAGCTGGTGATCTCCACCAAGGCGGGCTACGACATGTGGCCCGGCCCGTACGGCAACTGGGGGTCGCGCAAGTATCTGCTCGCGAGCCTTGACCAGTCGCTGAAGCGGATGGGCCTCGACTACGTCGACATCTTCTACAGCCACCGCTTCGATCCGGAGACGCCGCTGGAGGAGACCATGGGGGCGCTGGCCCACGCGGTCCGCTCGGGCAGGGCGCTCTACGCGGGCATCTCGTCCTACTCCCCGGAGCGCACCCGGCAGGCCGCGGCGATCCTCCGAGACATGGGCACGCCGCTGCTCATCCACCAGCCGTCCTACTCCATGCTCAACCGGTGGATCGAGCGCGGGCTGCTCGACGTGCTGGAGGACGAGGGCGTCGGCTGCATCGCGTTCTCCCCGCTGGCGCAGGGCATGCTGACCGGCCGCTACCTGAACGGCATCCCGAAGGACTCGCGGGCGGCCCAGGGCAAGTCGCTCGATCCGTCCCTGCTGACGGAGGAGAGTCTGCGCCATGTCCGGCGGCTCAACGAGATCGCCGGGCAGCGCGGGCAGTCGCTGGCGCAGATGGCCCTGGCCTGGGCGCTCCGCGACCCGCGGGTGACGTCGGTGCTGATCGGCGCGTCCAGCGTCGAGCAACTCGACGACAGCCTCGACGCGATCAACCGGCTCGACTTCACACAGGACGAGCTGGACGCGATCGACAAGGACGCGGTCGATTGCGGGATCAATCTCTGGGCCGCTTCCAGCGCGGAATGAGCCTCCGTCCACAAGCCGGAGGGCGCGGCAGAGGCTGCGCGTTGGCGAAGGAGTAGAAGCGCCACACGCGCGCCGCCGGCGCGCGCCTCCGCTTGTGAGCCCCGGCTTGCGACCCGGTTCGCGACCTCCGCCTGCGAGACCCCGCTTGTGGACCGGGTTCGCGAGCCCCCGCTTGTGAGCCCCCGCTTGCGACCCGGTTCGCGACCTCCGCCTGCGAGACCCCGCTTGTGGACCGGGTTCGCGACCTCCGCCTGCGAGACCCCACTTGTGATCCCCCGCTTGCGACCCGGTTCGCGACCCCCGGTTCGTGAACCCCGGCCTGCGAGCCCCCCGTTTGTGGCCGGGTTCGTGATGAGCCCCGGTTCGCGAGCCGCGGATTGTGAGCGCTTGGTGAGCCACGGCTCGCCGGCTCGCCATCCGCCCGGCATGGGATGCCGGGCGGCAGGACGGTTCAGAGTGCGTTCTGACGCTGCAGGTAGGCGAAGGAGGCCCAGCCGGGGAGGACGGGGAGCCAGAACGTCATCAGCCGGAACAGCAGCACGGCCGAGGTGGCGACCGTGTAGGGCAGGCCCGCGACCGTGAGGCCGAGCGACAGCGACGCCTCCACCGCCCCCAGGCCACCGGGGGTGGGCGCGGCCGAGCCGATGGCGTTGCCCGCCAGGAACACCACGGCGACGGCCGTGAAGCTGGCCGAGCCGCCGAAGGCCTGTACGCACGCCTCCAGGCAGATCACGAAGCTGAGGGTGAGCAGCATGGTCCCGCCCACCGCCTCGAAGACCTTCTTGGGCGACTGCACCACATCGAGCAGCCGGGGGATCACCCCCGAGAACATGGCGCGCACCCGCGAGGTGACCAGCCGCCGCAGCGGCCGTACGGCGAGGATGATCAGGAACAGCACGGCCACGCCGAGCAGCACCATCAGCAGTCCGCGCGACGGGGTGAGGGACGGCGCGGCCTGCGTGCCCGTGAGGTAGCCGAACAGCAGCAGCATCATGATGTGCATGGCCAGGCCGACGAGCTGCGACGCGCCGACGCTCGCGACGGCGGCGCCGGGCGGCAGGCCGCGTTTCTGCAGGTAGCGGGTGTTGATCGCCACGCCGCCGACCGCGGCGGGCGCGACCAGCTTCACGAACGACCCGGCGAGCTGGGCCAGGATGGTGCGGCCGAGCGGCAGCGGCTCGGGGACGAACCCGCGCAGCAGGATCGCCGCCGCGACGTAGCTCAGCGCGGCCGCGGCCAGCGCCGCCCCGCTCCACGCCCAGTTGGCGGTGGTCACGACGGAGACCAGGTTGACCTTGCTGAGCTGGGGAAGCAGCAGGTATGCCGCGATCACGCTGAGGATGATCGTCACAAGGGTCTGGGGGCGGAACCGTTCGAGCCGCACCTCCTCGACCTCGACCTGCGGCTTCAGCGCGGTGATCTGCTCCCGGATGGCGGGCAGGAGCCTCCGGTCGCGGCGGGCGGCCGTACGGGTGTCCCGGCTCAGCGCGACCCGCTGGAGCAGTGGCATCGCCCCGGCCAGCGTGTTCTCCCCCAGCACCTTCGCCGCCGACCTGACGGAGCGCTCGGCTCCCACGCGGGTGCCGAGGTAGGCGAGGAGCTGGGCGATGTCGAGCCGCAGTAGCAGGTCGCCGGCCGCGATCTCGCCGCTGCGCGCGTCCACGAGGTAGACGTTGCGCTCGGCGTCGACGTGGATGCTCTCGCCGGTGAGGTGGCGGTGGGCCAAGCGATGGGCGTGCAGCAGCCGGACCTGCTCCCACATCCGCTCCAGCAGCTCGTCGTCGAAGTCCTCGTCGCGCAGGTCGCTCACCGGACGGGTGTCCACGTGCTCGTAGGCGAGCAGCGCCGCCTCGGTGCCGACCTCGCTCGTGCCGAGCAGGCGCGGCAGCCGCACCCCGGCGGCCTGCGCGGCGTACGCCATGAGCGCCTCGCGCTCCAGCTCGGCGCGCAGCGAGCGGATGGCCCTGCGCCGGGTCTCGTTGTTGAGCAGGAAACGCCGCCACAGCCGGTAGACGACGCCCGCCACCTGCCGGTCGCGGTCGAGCACGGTCACGTCGATCCGCCGGTCGTCGACGAGGCCGACCAGGTAGCGGCGGCTGCCGGAGCTGTCGTCCTCCACCCGCCTGGCGCTGACCGGCATGAAGCCGAGCTTGCGCAGCGCGGCCAGCACGGCGCTGCCGGGCGGCCTGGTGTTCGCGCTGCCGATGCCGTAGAGCGTGCCGAACCCGACGGCGAGGCCGACGACGTACGTCATGATCACGCCGAGGGCGGTGACCTTTGTGGCGGTGAAGAGCGCGAACACGTCGAGGGCCAGCGCGACCCACATCAGCGCCCGCCAGTTCGGGCGCCGTCCCATCCGCACCGCCGTGGCGTACGCGATGGCGGGGGTGAGCACGGTGTTGAGCGGCTCGACGTCCCTGCCACCGGTGAGGAGCTGCTTGAGATCGGCCGGGCCGGAGTGGACCAGCGACTCGCCGAGCACGTAGGAGACCAGCAGGGCGAGGATCGCGGCGATCAGTCCCTGGGTGACGCGCATGCCGTCGCGGTGGAAGACCCGCTCGACGGCGAACGCGACCGGCACGATCAGCACGGAGACGCCGCCGAGCAGCCCGGCGGCGGCCGACAGCACGTCGGGGGCGCGGGTGGTGCCCGCCTGTACGTCGGTCTCAAGGCCGTTGAGCGTGCGTTGCAGCGCCAGCGCCATGAGGATGACGGCGGCGAGGGCCAGCAGCGTGAGGAGAAACCGGAGTGCGTCGGAAGGCCGGCGGATCCGCTGCGGCAGCAGAGGCTCGACGACGAGGACAGCTCCTTGGCCAGGAGTGTCCAGCGTTATGTCCTGCTCCTTGATGCCTCTCACCACCAGCGATTCTGTGCGATCTTCGCACTCGGTGTCCACAATTGACGGCATGCGTATATCCCTGGCCTCGGACAGCCTCGACGGAATCGCGTCGGAGCTTGCGGCCGAGGTGGAACGGCGCGGCCATTCAGTCACACTCTATGGAGCACTGGCCCCCGGCGACCGGGCCGATTGGGCATGGTGCTGCTCCGCCGCGGCGCGGGACGTCGCGGAGGGGCGCGCGGACCAGGCCGTGGTCTGTTGCTGGACCGGCACCGGCGCGTCCATAGCGGCAAACAAGGTAGCGGGCGTGCGTGCGGCGCTGTGCACCGACGCCGCCACTGCCGCGGGCGCCCGCACGTGGAACGACGCCAACGTGCTCGCGCTCAGCCTCCGCCTCACCTCCCGGCAGGTGCTGACGGAGATCCTGGACGCCTGGTTCTCCGGGTCGCCGAGCACCGATCCGGAGGACGCGGCGAACATCGCCCACGTGGGGGAAATCCGGTAGAGACCGATTGTGGGCCGCACGCTAACGTCGATGCCATGAGCACGTCGCTACCCGTCCTCGGCGCCTGTCCGCTCGACTGCCCCGACACCTGTTCCTGGGTCGTCACCGTGCGCGACGGCGAGGCCGTCGGGTTGCGCGGCAACCGCGACCACCCCTACACGCGCGGGGCGTTGTGCGTGAAGGTCAACCGCTATCTGGAGCAGGTGCGGTCGGCCGACCGCGTCCTCCACCCGTTGAAGAGGGTGGGGCCGAAGGGATCCGGGCGGTTCGAGCGGATCAGCCTGGACCAGGCGCTGTCGGAGATCGCGGCCAAGCTGGCGTCGATCGTCGAGGAGCATGGCGGCGAGGCGATCTGGCCCTACCAGGGCACCGGGACGCTCGGCTATGTCCAGGGCGAGTCGGGCCAGGCCGGGCGGCGGTTCTGGAACGCCCTGGGCGCGTCGCGGCACGACCTCAACATCTGCGCGCGGGCCGGCAACGACGGGCTGCGCTACGTCAACGGCACTCCCGGCGGCATGGACCCGGAGACGTTCGCCCTGTCGCGGCTCATCCTGCTGTGGGGCACCAACACGCTGACCAGCGGCCACCACATGTGGAAGTTCGTCCAGGACGCCCGCGCCGCCGGAGCGTACGTCGTGGCGATCGACCCCATCCGCACGCGTACCGCCGACCAGGCGGACGAGCACCTGCCGATCCGGCCGGGCACCGACGCCGCGCTCGCCCTCGGCCTGCTGCACGTCGTGCTGGAGGAGGGCGCGGAGGACCGCGCGTACATCGAGGAGCACACGACCGGCTGGGACGAGTTCGAGGCCGAGATCCGCAGGCATCCCCCGGCGCTGGTGGCGGAGATCACCGGCCTGCCCGAGGAGCGGATCCGCGCCCTCGGCGTACGGCTCGCGCACACCCGGCCGACCGGCATCCGGGCCACGATGGGCGTCCAGCGGCACGGAGGCGGCGGGGCCGCGATGCGGATGATCGCCTGCATTCCCGGCGTCACCGGCGACTGGCGCTATCCGGGCGGCGGCGTGGCCTACTCCACCTCGGGACACGCCCCCAAGGGCCCCGACCCGCGCGACGACCTGCTCCCCCACCCCGTGCGTACGCTCACGATGACCCGGCTGGCCGACGGGCTGGACGAGTCGGTGAAGTGCCTGTGGGTCTACGCGGCCAACCCGATGGGGTCGACCTCCGACCAGAACCGGATCAGGGCGGCGCTGGAGAGGGAGGACCTGTTCACGGTGGTGATGGAGCAGTTCCCGACCGACACCGTCGACTACGCCGACTACGTGCTGCCCGCGACCATGCAGATCGAGCACCTCGACGTGCACCACGGCTACGGGCACATGTACATGGTGTGGAACGAGCCCGCCGTCGAGCCGCCGGGCGAGTGCCTGTCCACGACCGAGACCTTCCGGCGGCTCGCCCGGCTGATGGGCCTGACCGAGCCGTCCCTCTACGACAGCGACCTCGAACTGGCCGAGCAGACGCTCGCCCAGGTGGGGATCTCCGTGGAGGAGTGCCGCAAGCAAGGGTGGGCGCGGCTGCGGGTGGCCGAGCCGTTCGTGCCGTTCACCGAGGGTTTCCCGACGCCGAGCGGGCGGCTGGAGTTCGCCTCCGCGAAGGCCGAGGCCGCCGGGCTGCCTCGGGTGGCGGGCTACGTGCCCTCGTTCACCGCCAGTACGGCTCCCGCCGACCGGCCGCACCCGCTCGTCATGATCACCCCGGCCGCGCACACGTTCCTGAACACGCAGTTCGCCAACAACCCGGAGCTGCGCAAGCGCTCGAAGGGCCCGCGGGTGATGGTCAACCCGGCCGACGCCGCGTCGCGGGGCCTCGTGGACGGGCAGGCCGCCCGGGTCTTCAACGGCAACGGCGAGTTCCGGGCGTACGTGGAGGTCAGCGACCGGGTGGCGCAGGGCGTGGTGGCGGCGCCGAAGGGCCACTGGCCGAAGCTGGCGGGCGGGGCCAACCCCAACGCGCTGGTGGAGGAGCGGGACGCCGACATGGGCCGGGGCCCCATCTATCACGACAACTTCGTCGACGTCGCGCCGCTCTCAGACGAGGAGGAGTTTGAACCCCTCGTGTGAGGCGGTGAAGCCGAGCGAGCCGTAGAAGCGGTGGGCCTCGGTGCGGGCCTTGTCGGAGGTGAGCTGCACCAGCGCGCAGCCGCGCTCCCGGGCCCGCTCGATCGCCCACCGCATCATCTCCCGGCCGATTCCCCGGTTGCGGTGGGGCACGGCGACCCTGACCGCCTCGACCAGCGCGCGTTCGCCACCCCGCCGCGACAGCCCGGGAATGTAGGTGAGCTGCATGGTTCCGATCACCTCGCCGTCCGACTCCACGACGATCAGCTCGTTGCGCGGGTCGGTGTCCACCGCCTCGAAGGCGGCGTAGTAGTCCGGCTCCCCGGAAGACGGGCGGGCAGCGGTGATCGCGTCCTCGTTGATCATGGCCACGATGACGGGGACGTCCTCACGCCGGGCCGTACGGAAGTGCAGATCCATGCCGGGGAGCCTAACCGGGGGGTGTCAGGGGCGGCTCAGGGACTTCCCCGATGCCGCGGAAACGCCCGAAAAGGCACGCTGTAGTCATGAACGAACTGACCCGCATGGACGAGATGTCCTTGGCCGGCGCGGCCCTGCGCGGCGCGCCCTGGCGAGCCGCGGCGACGTCCGGTGGGGCGGTCGCGGCCACGAGCTTCATCCTGGGCGTCATCCTGCCCGGCCCGGCCGACCTGACGTGGGCCCTGTGCGCGGGGATCACGGTGTTCGCCCTCGTCGCGGCGATCGGGGCGATCTCCAAGCCCGACGTCGGCGACCGGGTGACCCGGCAGGCCCGCCTGTGGGCGCTGCGCCACCCCTGGCGCTTCTCGCTCTACCCGGGCCTCGGCGCGGCGGCCCTCATGTATCCGGTGCAGCTGGTGATCGACCGCGAGGGCATCTTCGGCGCGGCCTTCGACGCGCTGTGGGGCGGCGCGCTCGTGCTGCTGATCACCGCCGTCCTCACGTTCTCGATGCGCGGCCGGGCCAAGGGCGCCTGAGCGTCAGGCCCGCCGTTCCGCCGCGCTGCGGCAGACGCAGAACTCGTTGCCCTCGGGGTCGAGCAGGGTGACCCATCCGGCGCCGTCCGGCGTCCGATGGTCCTCGTACGGCTTGGCCCCGAGCGCGAGCAGCCGCTCCACCTCCTGGTCGCGGGTGCCGTCCCCTGTGGGTCTCAGGTCGAGGTGCAGGCGGTTCTTGACGGTCTTGCCGTCGGGCACCCGGATGAAAAGCAGGTGCGGAGGGCCGCCCGGACGGTCGAGCATGACCTCGTCGTCCTCCGGCTCGGAGTCGACGAGCGGCCAGCCCAGGGCCTCGCTCCACCACTGGGCCAGCTCGTACGGCCGGGCGCAGTCGATCGTCGTCGTGTGGATCTCAATCATGCGCCCAGCCAAGCGCGACACCAGCAAAGGTGTCAAGAAGGTTACGTGGACGCGCGCCGGGCCGTCCGCCGGGGCCTCAGCTCCCGGACGAGGCTCACCGCCGACACCAGGGCCCAGACGCCCTCCAGCAGCAGGAATCCCCAGTCGTCGCCCGCGTACGCGAGCCACGCGAGCACCGCGGAGCCGACGAGATTGAGCACCAGGTAGATCTTCGAACGGTTGTCGAGGACGTTCATCTGGGAGAGCAGGAACGCGCCGAGGATGAGAACGGCGCCGGCGATCTGCAGAACTTGGTCCATGTCCTTCCGCCCACCGTCTTCGCTGGGCCGGGTACGGCGGGCACCTCGTCCGGGACGACCGCGGATCGCGGCCTTCTCACAACGGGACCATACCTGTTGTGCGTCACCAAACCGTGCGATGTGTGGCGCAGACCATGGATATCGCCGGTTACTCGCGGGTAGCATTCGTTTAGAGTTACCGACCAGTACGTTACCCCCGGGGTTCGGTTCTAGGAGCGCACACAGATGGGTCACTACAAGAGCAACGTCCGCGACCTGGAGTTCAACCTCTTCGAGGTGTTCGGGCGCAGGGAGATCCTCGGCACCGGCCCGTTCGCCGAGGTCGACGAGGACACCGCGCGAACCGTGCTGGACGAGGTCAACCGGCTGGCCACCGGCCCCCTGGCCGCCTCGTTCGAGGACGCCGACCGCCACCCGCCCGTCTTCGACCCCGTCACCCACAGCGTGACCATGCCGGAGAGCTTCAAGCGCTCCTACCAGGCCTGGGTCGACGCCGAGTGGTGGCGGCTGGAGCTCCAGCCGGAGCTCGGCGGCACGCCCGCCCCGCGCAGCCTGGTGTGGGCCATGGCCGAGATGGTGCTCGGCGCCAACCCCGCCGTGTGGATGTTCGCCTGCGGCCCGGCCTTCGCCCGCCTGCTCTTCGAGCTCGGCACCCCCGAGCAGAAGCGGTTCGCCGAGCTGGCCGTCGAGCGGCACTGGGGCGCGACCATGGTGCTCACCGAGCCCGACGCCGGCTCCGACGTGGGCGCGGGCCGTACGAAGGCGATCCAGCAACCCGACGGCACCTGGCACATCGAGGGCGTCAAGCGCTTCATCACCAGTGCCGAGCACGACATGACCGAGAACATCTTCCACCTCGTGCTGGCCCGGCCCGAGGGTGCCAAGCCCGGCACCAAGGGCCTGTCGATGTTCCTCGTGCCGAAATATCTGGTGGACCTGGAGACCGGCGAGCTGGGCGAGCGCAACGGCGTCTACGTCACCAACGTCGAGAAGAAGATGGGCCTGAAGGTCTCCACGACCTGCGAGCTCACGCTCGGCGAGAAGCACCCGGCCATCGGCTACCTGGTCGGCGACGTGCACGACGGCATCCGGCAGATGTTCATGGTGATCGAGAACGCCCGGATGATGGTGGGCGCCAAGGCCATCGCCACGCTGTCCACCGGCTATCTCAACGCGCTCGACTTCGCCAAGAACCGCGTGCAGGGCGCCGACCTCACCCGCGCGGGCGACAAGACCGCCCCGCGCGTCACGATCACCCACCACCCCGACGTACGCCGCGAGCTCATGCTGCAGAAGTCGTACGCCGAGGCCATGCGGGCGCTGGTCATCTACACGGCGACGATCCAGGACCAGATCCAGATCGCGGAGTTCGAGGGCCGCCGCGACGAGGCCGCCGAGGCGCTCAACGACCTGCTGCTCCCGCTGGTCAAGGGCGTCGGCTCCGAGCGGTCGTACGAGCTGCTTGCCCGCTCGCTGCAGACGCTCGGCGGCTCGGGCTTCCTGCAGGACTATCCGATCGAGCAGTACATCCGCGACTCGAAGATCGACTCGCTGTACGAGGGCACGACCGCGATCCAGGGCCAGGACCTGTTCTTCCGCAAGGTCCTCAGGAACCAGGGCGCGGCGCTGGGATCGCTGCTCGGCGAGATCAAGGCGTTCGCCGCCTCGCAGGCGGGCAACGGACGGCTGAAGGTCGAGCGCGGCCTGCTCGACGAGGCGGCCGACGAGGTGAAGGCGATGGCCGACACGATGGCCGGGTGGGCCATCGCCTCCCTGGAGACGCCGCAGGAGGTCTACAAGGTCGGCCTCAACACCACCCGGTTCCTCATGTCGCTGGGCGACCTGGTGCTGGGCTGGCTGCTGCTGCGTCAGGCCGAGGTCGCGCTGAACGCCCTGTCCGCCTCGGAGGAGGACAAGGCGTTCTACACGGGCAAGGTCGCGGCGGCCTCGTTCTTCGCGCAGACCGTGCTCCCCCGGCTGGCCGCCGAGCGCCGCGTGCTCGCCGCCACCGGCCAGGACCTCATGGAACTGCCGGAAGAGTCCTTCTGACCGTCGGTGCGGCCGCCGCCCATGTGCCGGCGAGGCGGCCGCACCTCTTCCCGGGCCGGTCAGGTGAACGCGGGAAGCGGTGCGGCGGCCGATGGAGGCACGGGTGCCTTCAGGCCGAAGTGGGGAGCGGCCGGGCCGCGCTGTCCTCGTCGGTGTTGACGGTCTGGAGCAACTCCTCGCGCTCGGGGGTGCTCTCCGGGCGGATGAAGCCGATGATCGTGAAGAGCACCAGCGAGGTGGCCACCGGCGCGGCCGTCGCCACGGCGGTCGAGACGCCGCTCATGCCATAGTTCGTGAGCCAGAAGACGAACAGGCCGGCCGCCCACGAGACCAGCGCCGCCGCCGGGCCCGACCTGCGGAACAACGGCAGCATGCCGAGCAGCAGCGGGATCGAGATCGGGCCTATGAGCCCGGCCACCCACTTGATGACGACCGTGATGATGTCCTTCAGCACCGGGCTGTTCACCTGAGTGGCCACCGCCATCGACAGCGCGATGAAGGCCACCGTGGTGACCCGGGCCGCGACCAGTGCGGCCCTGGTGTTCCAGGCCCGCGCCGCGTGGGACAGCACCGGGATCACGTCGCGGGTGAAGACCGACGCGATCGCGTTGGCGTCGGAGGAGGCCATCGCCATCGTGTGCGAGAAGAAGCCCGCGATCACCAGGCCGAGCAGGCCGTGCGGGATGAGCTGGGTGGTCAGCAGCGCGTACGAGTCGCTCGCGTCGGGCTTGGTCGCCTGGACCAGCAGCGGCGCGGCCCACATCGGGAAGAACAGCAGCAGCGGCCAGATCGCCCACAGCACGGCCGACAGCCGGGCGCCGCGCGCCGCCTCCGCCGCGCTCGGCGCGGCCATGTAGCGCTGGGCCTGGTTCCACATGCCGCCGTTGTATTCGAACGTCTTGATGAACAGGAACGCGAGCAGGAACGTCACGGTGAAGGGCCCGTTGAGCGGCTGGGCGTGCCCCTCCGGCAGGCGATCCCACATCCCGCCGATGGCGCCGATGCCGCCGAGCTTGGCGAGGACGGCGACCAGCATGACGACGCCGGCGAGGAGCTGGATGACGAACTGCCCGAAGTCGGTGAGCGCGTCGGCCCACAGGCCGCCGACCGTGCAGTAGATCGCGGTGACGACGCCGGTGATCAGGATGCCCTGGTTGAGCGACAGGCCGGTGAACGTCGACAGCAGCGTGGCGATCGCGGCCCACTTCGCGCCGACGTCCACGATCTTCAGCAGGCCGCCCGACCAGGCGAGCGCCTGCTGGGTCGGCACGTTGTAGCGCTTGGCGAGGAACTCCAGCGGCGAGCTGACCCTGAGCTTCGACCGGATCCGGTTCAGTCTCGGGGCGAACAGCACCGAGCCGATCGCGATGCCGATCGCGATCGGGAAGGCCCAGGTGACGTACGAGGTGGCGCCGTAGAGGTAGGCGATTCCGGCATACCCGGTGAACATGACGGCGCTGTAGCCGGACATGTGGTGCGAGATGCCGGCCAGCCACCAGGGCATCTTGCCCCCGGCGGTGAAGAAGTCACTGATGTTGCCGATACGCCGGTGCGAGTAGACGCCGATCGCCACCATGACGACGAAATAGGCGCCCAGAACGTACCAGTCCAATGGGTTCACGCGCGTCGTACCTCCGGGTGAACAGCGGCACCCGGACCGACAACCGCCTGGCCTCGTTACGATGCGCCCGCCTCCCGCCCCGCGTCAATGGCGGTTTCGCAGGTCACGGGCGTACGGGAGAAGGGACAGACATCGTGACACAGGTCACAGACCGTTCACGTTTCTGAACGAACTTCGCGTATCTGAATCGTTATCAGGAACGGCCTTGATCTCGCACAGGGTGGCGGGTGAAAGTGTGCGGCGAAATGAGATTCCAGCAAGCGGCACAGAACGGACCCGTCACCGCCTGGCATCGGTGATCGTCCAGCAGGTCAGACGGCCGCGACCACGGCGGAGCGGCGTTCGAGGGCGGCCGAGAGGACGGCGAGCACGAGCGCGGAGGCGGTGAGGAGGGCGCCCACCCAGTTGGGCGCGGTGTAGCCCAGGCCCGCCGCGATGACGAGGCCGCCGAGCCAGGCGCTCAGGGCGTTGCCGAGGTTGAAGGCGCCGATGTTGACCGCCGAGGCCAGCGTCGGCGCGCCGTGGGCCAGATCGAGCACGCGCTTCTGCAGCGGCGGCACGGTGGCGAAGCCGAGCGCCCCGACGAGGGCGACGGTCACCGCGGCGAGGATCTTGCTGTGCGCGGTCAGCGTGAAGGCGGCGAGGACGATCGCGAGGCCGCCCAGCGAGACGTACAGCATCGGCATCAGCGCACGGTCGGCGAACCGTCCCCCGACGAGGTTGCCGGCGACCATGCCGAGGCCGAACAGGACCAGCAGCCAGGTCACCGCCCCTTCGGGGTAGCCCGTGACCCGGATCATCATCGGCGCGATGTAGGTGATGGCCGCGAAGACGCCGCCGAACCCGAGCACGGTCATGCCCATCGCGAGCAGCACCTGGACGTCGCGGAGCGCCGCCACCTCATGGCGCAGGCGTACGCCCTCGGGGCGCGGCACCTCGGGCACGAGCGCGGCGACACCGAGCAAGCCGACGACACCGAGCCCCGCGACGATCGCGAAGGTGGTCCGCCAGCCGGCGACCTGGCCGACCAGGGTGCCCAGGGGTACGCCGACGACGTTGGCCACGGTCAGCCCGGTGAACATCAGGGCGATCGCGCCGGCCTTCCGGTGCGGGGCGACCAGTTCGGCCGCGACGACGGAGCCGATGCCGAAGAACGCGCCGTGCGCGAGCGAGGCGATCACGCGGCCTGCCAGCATCACCCCGAAGTTCGGCGCAAGGGCCGAGAGCAGGTTTCCGGCGATGAACAGCGCCATGAGCAGCATCAGCATGCGCTTGCGGGACATCGCGGTGCCCAGCACGGTCATCAGCGGAGCGCCGACGACGACACCCAGGGCGTACCCCGTGACGAGCAGGCCCGCGGTCGGGATCGAGACCGCGAGCTCGGACGCCACCTGCGGAAGCAACCCCGTGATCACGAACTCGGTGGTCCCGATCCCGAAGGCCCCGATGGCGAGGGCCAGGAGCGCGAGAGGCATGAGCGTCCCCCAACGATTGCATGAGCGAGTAACAGGCGCAAACAATAGTTGCAGGCGCGGGATAGTTGCAAGCGCGGGCTATTTCGGGAGTGGAGTATCCTCGACTGCGTCACCTGGAACGGAGGGAGAGCCGATGACGGCCACGGATCCCGCCCTCACCGCGCTCGCGCAGGGCTGGCGCGCCCTCTCCCTGTTGCACGAGAAGATCGAGGCGCACATCGAGCGCGCCCTGCAGACCAAGCACGGCCTGAGCGTGCGGGAATACTCCCTGCTTGAGACGCTCAGCCGGCAGCACGACGGCCCCGGCGGCCACCTGCAGATGAAGCAGGTCGCCGACGCCGTGGTGCTCAGCCAGAGCGCGACGACGCGCCTGGTGACCCGGCTCGAAGAGCGGGGACTGCTCACCCGCTATCTGTGCCCCACCGACCGCCGCGGGATCTACACCGACGTCAGCCCCGCGGGCCTGGCGCTGCTCGCCGAGGCCCGTCCCACGAACGACGCCGCCCTGCGGGAGGCACTCGACCAGGCGGCCCGGGACCCCCAGCTCGCCCCTCTGGTCGAAGCGGTCGAATCACTGCACGCGCGGGCGTGACACGACGCGGTCTGACGACCGCCGGGTGCAGACGCCCGAGTCACTGGACGCGCGGGCCTGACCCCGGCCGCGCCCACCGAGGGCGGGCCGGAAACGCGCCCGCGCGGCGCTTAAGGGCGTACTGCACGCCCTCGCGGCCCTACACGTACTGCACGCCCTCGCGCCCCTAGAGCTCGTACTGCACGGCCGCGCGGTCGGCGAGGATCGGCGCGATGCACTCCTTGATCACCGCCAGGTGGACCGGGTGGTCGCGATAGACGATGTAGTCCTCGACGGAGTCGAAGTCGGCGACCACGCCGAAGGAGAAGTTGCCCTGGTTGACGCCCGCGTCGTGGCCGATCTGGTAGGAGCGCAGCTCGGGGATGGCGTCCGGCAGCGTGCTCAGCCGCCTGGCCACCTCGGCCCGCTGTTCCTCGGTGGCGTCCTCGGTCCACTTCAGCAGCACGACGTGGCGGAACATGCACTCCCCCTGGAATGAGACGCACGCGGCCGGGCGGCCGCGCTCTTCACGGCGCTCATCCTCTCATCATCGGTGACGCGGGCGCGGACGCGGTGGGTGTCGGGGGCCGGCCGGGCGCGCCGCCCGGGCGCAGAAGGGCGAGCCCGGCCCCACCATGGCCGACATGACCCGCAAGATCACCGAAGCGCTCGACACCGCCCGACGGCAGCTCCCTGGGTCCCGTCCGGACCCCGGGACGCGGCGACGACCAGCCCGGCCCGACCGCAAGGGCCCGGCGCTCTCCTCCACCGGCGCCCGCGCGCCGTCCGGATCCGGGGCGACGCGCTCGCCCTCCGAGGCCGTGGTCACCCGTGACCCGGCGGCCAGCCCACCACCGTCCTGCCAGGCCACGGGGACGATCCGGCGCTCGATCTCCGGGAGGACACGGTTCGCGGTGGTGTCCTGCCGGTCACGCGGTATGAGGATCACACCCGAACAGCAGGAATCCGAGCGTGCGCCTCACTGGTCCGGATCCTGCATCCGACTTGAGTGGTCTCCGCTCAGCTCCAGGCGAGCATGCGGAGGGGGTCCTCCAGCATGGCGCCGACGTCGCGCAGCACGTACGAACCGAGCTCGCCGTCGACCACGCGGTGGTCGAACGACAGCGCCAGCGTGGTGACCTTGCGGACCGCGAGCTGCCCGTCGACCACCCAGGGCATGTCCCTGATCTGGCCGATGGCGAGGATCGCCACCTCTCCCGGGTTGAGGATCGGCGTGCCGGCGTCGACGCCGAAGACACCGACGTTGGTGATCGTGATCGTGCCGCCGCTCAGCTCGGCGGGCCGGCACTTGCCGGCCCGCGCCCGCTCGGTGAGCTCGCCCAGCGCCCGGGCGAGCTCGGGCAGCGACATCGCGTCGGCGTCCTTGACGTTCGGCACGATCAGCCCGCGATCGGTGGCGGCGGCGATGCCGAGGTTCACGTAGTGCTTGACCACGATCTCCTCGCCGGTCCACGTGGCGTTGACCATGGGGTGCCGCTTCACCGCGGTGATCAGAGCCTTCGCCACCAGGAGCAGTGGCGAGACCTTGACCTCGGCGAACTCGGGCAGCGTACGCAGCCGCCGGACCGCCTCCATCGTCTCGGTCACGTCGACCTGCAGCCACTCGGTCACGTGCGGGGCCGAGAACGCGCTGGCCACCATGGCCTGCGCGGTCGCCTTCCTGACCCCCCTGACCGGGATGCGCTCCTCCCGGACTCCCGCCTCGCGCCGTACGGCGGTCGCGGCGGGGGCGGGCGCCGCCACGGCGGCCTCCACGTCGGCGCGGGTGATCGACCCCTGGGGGCCGGTGCCCGTGAGGGTCGCCAGGTCGACGCCGAGGTCCTTGGCGAGCTTGCGTACCGGCGGCTTGGCCAGGACGCGCGCCCGCGCGGACGTCGCGGATCCGTTGCCCTGTGCTCCAACGGCGCCTGCCGCCGCGATGGCCGGAGCGACGGGAGCGGCGGCGACGGGGGCGACCGGCGGGGCGGACACGGCGGACGGCGGAACGGACACGGCCGCCGGCGGAACGGATACAGCGGGCGCGGCCTGCTTGCGGGGGCGGCGGCGGGTGGCGCTCGTCTTGACGCCGTACCCGACCAGCACCGGCTGGCGCTCCTCCTTGGCCGGGGCGGCCTCCGGAGCGGCGTTCCGCACGCCCGGCACCATGTCGTCCGCCAGTGCCTCCCGACCGGCGGCGGAGGCGTCGCCGGCCTCGCCGTCCTCGATCGAGATGATCGGGGTGCCGACGTCCACGGTCTGGCCCTCGCCGACCATCAGGCCGGAGACGGTGCCCTCGTACGGGCACGGCAGCTCGACGACGGCCTTGGCCGTCTCGATCTCGACGATCGTCTGGTTGATCTTCACCGAGTCGCCCGGGGCGACGTGCCACTTGACGATCTCGGCCTCGGTCAGCCCCTCACCCACGTCGGGGAGCCTGAACTCACGGAGCATGAGAAGTGCCTCCCCCCTCAGTAGGCGAACGTGCGGTCGACGGCGTCGAGCACGCGGTCCAGGTCGGGCAGGTAGTGGTCCTCCAGCCGCGACGGCGGGTAGGGCGTGGAGAACCCGCCGACCCGCAGCACCGGCGCCTCCAGGCTGTAGAAGCAGCGCTCGGTGATGCGCGCCGCCAGCTCGGCCCCGTAGCCGGTGAAGACGGGGGCCTCGTGGGCGACCACGCACCGTCCGGTCCGCGTGACCGACTCGGTCAGGACGTCCACGTCGAGGGGGTTGAGCGAGCGCAGGTCGATGACCTCGATGCTCCGCCCGTCCTCCTCCGCCGCCGCGGCGGCCTCCAGGCAGGTCTTCACCATCGGCCCGTACGCGATCAGCGTGACGTCGCTGCCCTGCCGTACGGTGCGGGCGCGGTCGAGCGGCAGGCCGGGAGCGGCGAGGTCGACGTCGGCCTTGTCCCAATAACGACGCTTGGGCTCGAAGAAGATGATCGGGTCGTCGCAGCGGACGGCGTCCTGGATCATCGTGTACGCGTCCACCGGGTTGGAGCACGCGACCACCCGCAGGCCCGCGGTGTGGGTGAAGTACGCCTCGGGCGACTCCGAGTGGTGCTCGACGGCCCCGATGCCGCCACCGCAGGGGATGCGTACGACGACCGGCAGCTTGAGCGTGCCGAGCGACCGCAGCGGCATCTTGGCGAGCTGCGTGATGATCTGGTCGGCGGCCGGGAACACGAACCCGTCGAACTGGATCTCGCAGACCGGACGGTAGCCGCGCAGGGCCAGGCCGATCGCCGTCCCGATGATGCCCGACTCGGCGAGCGGCGTGTCGATCACGCGGTCTTCGCCGAAGTCCTTCTGCAGGCCGTCGGTGACGCGGAAGACACCGCCGAGCTTGCCGACGTCCTCTCCCATCACGAGCACCTTGGGGTCGTCCTCCATCGAGCGGCGGAGGCCCTCGTTCAACGCCTTGGCGAGAGTCAGTGTGGTCATCGTTCGAACCCCGCCAGGTAGGTCAGATACTGCTCGCGTTCCTCGTCGAGGAGTGAGTGGGCACCGGCGTACACGTGATCAAAGATAGCCCTGGGGGGTGGGTCGGGCAGCGCGAGGCACCGGCTTCGCACGTCTTTGCCGAGCGCGTCGGCCTCGGCGTCGATCTTCTCGAAGAACTCCTGGTCGGCGAGCCGGTTCTTGAAGAGGTACGCCTTGACCCGCTCGATGGGGTCCTTCAGCTTCCACGCCTCAAGTTCGTCGGCGAGGCGGTAGCGGGTGGGGTCGTCGGAGGTCGTGTGCGCGCCCATCCGGTAGGTGAACGCCTCGATCATCGTCGGTCCCTGCCCCTCGCGGGCGTTCTGGAGCGCCCGGCGGGTCACGGCGAGGCAGGCGAACACGTCGTTGCCGTCGACCCGGATGCCGGGGAAGCCGAAGCCGGACGCCCTCTTGTAGAGCGGGATCTTCGTCTGCTTCTCCAGCGGCTCGGAGATGGCCCACTGGTTGTTCTGGCAGAAGAACACGACGGGGGCGTTGAACACCGAGGCCCAGATGAACGACTCGTTCACGTCGCCCTGGGAGGTCGCGCCGTCGCCGAAGTAGACGATCGTGGCCGCCTCGGCGCCGTCGCGCTGGATGCCCATGGCGTAGCCGACCGCGTGCAGGGCCTGGGAGCCGATGACGATCGTGTAGAGGTGGAAGTTGTGCTCCGCCGGGTCCCACCCGCCGTTGCTCACGCCGCGGAAGAGGCCGAGCAGCTTGACCGGGTCGACGTCGCGGCACCAGGCCACGCCGTGCTCGCGATAGGTGGGGAAGGCCATGTCGGCGTCGGTGAGCGCCCGGCCCGAGCCGATCTGGGCCGCCTCCTGGCCGAGCAGGGAGGCCCAGATGCCGAGCTCGCCCTGCCGCTGGAGCGCGACGGCCTCCAGGTCGATGCGGCGGACGAGGACCAGGTCACGGTAGAGGGAGCGGACCTCCTCCGCGGTCAGGTCGATGTCGTAGTCGGGATGCTCGACCCGCTCCCCTTCGGGGGTGAGCAGTTGGACGAGCTCCGGAGGTGCGTCTGCACCACGAGGGGCGTCGGCTGTCACGTGCCACTCCTGTGCGTGTCGGGCCCCCGCGGGTGGGGTCACCCCCGCGACGGCCGGGTCGTCGGGCGTACGGCCGTTGGGGTGGACGACCGGGCGCATATGTGGACATCGTGGCAGAACTCACACCCCTAAGCGCAAGTCCCCGCCCGCCCGTCCACACTTCTCCGATTCCCGGATGGTGAGACGCCACACCCCGGGATCTCTTCCTACGAGCGGTGAACCACGCGTCCTCCCAGCAGGGTCAGCCACGCGTTCACGCCCGCGAGGTCAGCCACGCCGACGCGGTCGAGATCGTGGTCCAAGACGACGACGTCGGCCAGCTTTCCCGGCGTCAGGGAACCGATGCGGTCTTCCATCCGCAGCGCGTACGCCGCGTCGGCGGTGTGGGCGCGCAGCGCCTCGTCCAGCGTGACGGCCTGGTCGGCGCCGATGGGGTCGCCCTCGCGGGTGCGCCGCCGTACGGCGTTGGCCACGGTCTCCATCGGCCGCAGCGAGGAGACGAACGAGTCGCTCGACAGCACCGGGCGGAGCCCGCCGTCGATCTCCTCGCGCATCGGCTGGAGCCGATGGGCGCGGCGCTCCCCCAGCCGCCGTACGAAGTCCCTCCCGCTGTCGTGCAGGAAGTTCGGCTGGTTGACCGGGATGACGCCGAGCGCGGCGAATTCCCGCACCTGCCCGGGCGTGGGGTGGCCGCAGTGCTCGATGCGCGGCCGTGCGTCGTCTCCCGACACGGCCACCGCGGCCTTGATCGCGTCGAGCGTGTAGGCCATCGCGAGATCGCCCTGGGTGTGCACGCCGACCTGCCAGCCCGCGGCGGCCGCCCGGCGGACGAGGTCGGTGAGCCGCTCGGGCCGGTGATAGGTGGAGCCGGTGAACTGGCCGCCCTCGCCGTACGGTTCGCTGAACAGGGCGGTGCCGCCGAGCAGCGTGCCGTCGCAGTAGAACTTCATCGCGCCCAGGCGCAGCATGTCGTCGCCGAAGGGACCCGCCAGGCCGAGGGTGGTCAGGTCGTCCAGCATGTGCGACAGCGGCATGCAGACCGTGCGCACCGGCAGGGTGCCGGCGGCGTGCGCGGCTCGGTAGATCGTCAGCTCCCGGCGGGACACCTGGGGGTCGCACACCGTCGTGAGCCCCGCCGACAGGTACGCCTCACCGGCGGCGGCGAGCCACGACAGCAGCTGCTCCGCCGGGAGATCGGTGTGGAAGTTGGGGCCGTGGCAGCCGATGTCCACCGCGGTCGGCAGCAGCAGCTCCATCGCGGAGTCCAGCACCATCCCGGTGAGCCGACCGCCCTCGTCGCGCAGGAAGGCGCCGCCGGCCGGGTCGGGCACATCCGCGGTGATCCCGCGCCATGCCAGCGCGGCGGAGTTGACCACGGCATGGTGACCGGAGACGTGGTAGACGATCACCGGGTGCTCGGTCGTCGCCTCGTCCAGGTCCCACCGCGACGGCCGGCCGCCGGGGAACTTGGCGTCGTCCATGCCGAACGCCCTGATCCACTGGCCCGGTGGCGTACGCCGCGCCTGCTCGGCGATCACCGCCACGAGGTCGGCGGCGCTCGCCACGTCCGGGTAACGCGCGTCGGCGGACGCCAGGGACTCGGCCGTGGACAACAAGTGGTTGTGCGGGTCGATGAACCCCGGCAGCACCGTGCGGCCCCCGGCGTCGATCACCTCCGCACCGGGTCCCGCCGCCCCCGTCACCTCGGCGTGCCGGCCGACGGCGAGGACGCGGCCGTCGCGCACGGCGAGCGCCTCACATCGGGGGATACCGGGGTCCATAGTGCGGACCCTGGCGTTGGTGATGACGATCGCAGACAAGAACTCCTCCAACCGATGGATCACTGAGAGACGGCGGGCGTGCCGGAGACGGCCGGGGCGTCGCGGTGCCGCGGTGCGGCGGCCAGGCAGACCACGCTGAGCACGCACATCCCGATCAGCAGCCCGATGGCGGGCGCGGGCCCGCCGCCGCCGGCCTTCACCAGGGCGGTCGCCGCCAGAGGCGAAAGCCCGCCGAAGATCGCCCCGGCCACCTGGTAGGCCAGCGACATGCCCGTGTAGCGCACGTCCGGGGAGAACATCTCGGCGAGCAGCGTGGCCATCGGCCCGTATGTCGCGGACATGGCCAGCCGCATGAGGCCGAGCATCAGGAAGATGAGGACCGTGTCGCGGGTCCCCATGACGGTGAACTGCGGGACCGCGAGCAGGGCCACGGCGACCAGCCCGGCGATGACGACCCGCCGCCCGCCGACCCGGTCTCCGAGCCACGAGATGGCGAGCGTGGCGACGAGTTCGACGAACGCGGCGAAGCTGAGCCCGTTGAGCACCACCTGCTCCTCGACTCCGACGTCCGCGCCGGTCGCGTACGCGAGCAGGAAGGTCGTCGCGATGTAGTAGCCGCCGATGGCCACCGGGAGCGCCCCGATGCCGAACAGCACGGGCCGCCACGACGAGCGCAGCACGGCCCTGATCGGCAGCTCCGCGGCGGCCGCGGGGGCGCTCGCGCGCCGCTGCTTGACCTGTTCGAATACCGGCGACTCCTCGACCCGCAGCCGGATGAACATGCCGACGAGCACCAGGACCGCCGAGACGAGGAACGGCACCCGCCAGGCCCAGCCGCGCAGGGCCGCGTCGCCGAACGAGGTCATCACGCTGAACGCCCCGGTCGCGAGCAGGGCGCCCGCGGAGTTGCCGAGCTGGGCGAACGAGCCGTAGAAGGTCTTCTTCCCCTCCGGGGCGTGCTCGACCGCCATCAGCGCGGCCCCGCCCCATTCACCTCCCACGGCGAGGCCCTGGACGAACCGCAGCAGCACCAGCAGCGCGGGCGCCGCCGCTCCGGCGGAGGCGTAGGTGGGCAGCAGCCCGACGGCGAAGGTCGCCACGCCCATCATCAGCAGCGTGACGACCAGGGCCGACTTGCGGCCCAGCCGGTCGCCGAAGTGACCGAACACCACGCCGCCCAAGGGACGTGCGAAGAACCCGACGGCGTACGTCGCGAACGCCGCCATGACGCCGACCAGCGGATCGGTGGACGCCGGGAAGAAGACGTCCCCGAAGACGAGGGCCGCGGCCGTCGCGTAGACGTAGAAGTCGTACCACTCGATCGTGGTTCCGATGAAGGCCGCGTACGCGGCCCGGCGGGGGGTTCGTCGGTCCATGAGGTCCTCCGTGGGTTGGGGGTTGGACAGACCGTACGATCAGGCCAAACAGGAGCAATGTGGGCGATTTGCACTATCGTCGGGGCTTTCTCGGGCGAAGTGCACAGGAGACGTCATGCCGCTCACCGTCGCCGACGTGCTGACCATGCCGATGCTGGAGATCCGCCTGATCGCGGGCCACAGCGGACAGGGCAACCACGTCAGGTGGGCCCATGCGACCGAGCTGGCCGATCCCGTGCCCTGGCTGCGCGGCGGCGAGCTGGTCATGACGGTCGGGCTCGGGCTGCCCGCGTCCGCGCGGGAACGCGGCGAGTACGTCGAGCGGCTGAGCCGGGCGGGCTGCGCCGCCCTTGCCTTCGCGCTGGACGAGCACCTGGCCGAGATTCCCCGCGAGATCGTCGAGGCGGCGGACCGGCTCGGGCTGCCCCTGCTGGAGATCACCGGCAGGACGCCGTTCATCGCGGTGGCGGAGGCCGTGGCCCGCTGGCACGCCGACGAACGGGTCCGCGGCGAGCGGCGGGCCGCGGCGGCGCAGGAGGCGATGGCCCGGGCCGCGCTGCGGCACGGCTCGCTCGGCATCCTCCGCGCGCTCGCCGAACACACCGGCTGCGAGACGCTCCTGCTCGATCCCCGGGGGCGGCCCCGCGTGTCCCATCCCGAGGGAGTCCGGCCGTGGCATGCGGAGGCGGCGGAGGCGGTCGGTCAGCTCACCGGCCCCCGCGGCTCGATGATGATCGACCGGGGCGACCGGGTGCTCCAGGTGCAGAGCCTCGGCTTCACCGGGCCGCCCCGCGGCTGGCTCGCCCTCCACGGCGCGTCGACCGAGTGGCACACCAGGATCCTGGCCAACCAGGCGGCGAGCCTGCTGGCGATCGAGCTGGTGGGGCTGCACCAGGCCCGTGCCCGGGCGCACGCCCAGCGCGCCGCCGTGCTGAGCGCCGTCCTCGACGGCATGGCCGGCGCCGCCGATGATCGCGCCGCGGGCGGCGGGGCGGCACCGCTATTCACGACCGGCCGGCTCGCCGAGATCTGCCCCATGCCACCCCCGCCGTACGAGGTGATCGTGGCCGTGGCCCGGGGCGAGGCGCCGCCGCTGGCCGATCCCGCGCTGGACGCGCTGAGCGACGTCATGGGGGACCCGGCCGCCGAGGAGACGGTGTTCGTCTGCCCGCGCGCCGGCGGGCTGCTCCTGGTGGTGCCACAGACCGAGCCTCGGCTCGGCCCCGCCCTGGTCGAACGGCTGAGCGCGCTCACCGGCCTGGACATCTGCGCGGGCGCGTGCGGCGCACGGGACATCAGCGAGATCGCCTCCGCCGTACGGCACGCGACGGCTCTCGCCGGCGGCCCGGGATACACGCACGTCGACGACCTCGAGCCGTGGGCGCTGCTGCGCGACGCCCTGGACCCCGAAGGAGCGGCCCGCTTCGCCGACGTGGTGCTCAAGCCGCTGCGGGAGCACGACCGGCGGCACGGCGGCGCTCTGGCCTCCTCCGTCAGAACCTTCCTCGACTGTGGCGCCAACGTCGAGGTCGCGGCACGACGCCTCGGCGTGCACCGCAACACCATGCGGGCCCGCCTGCGGACGGCCGAGCGCGTCTGCGGGCGCGACCTCGGCAAGGCGCGCGACCGCCTGGAGTTGTGGCTCGCCCTGTCTCTGGACGAATTCGTCCCGCCGGGCCGCAGGAGCTGAGCCGGCCCCTTCAACCCGCCGGAGCCGAGCCGGCGCGGCACCACGCCCGCCCCGGTCCGCCGCGAGGCGGGGCGTCCCGGCCCGTCGGGGGCGAGCCGGCGGCGCGGCACTAGGCTTGACCCCAAACGGACCCCCGAACGGGCGGATTTCCCCGAATCGGCGGGCCTCACTCGAATTGGAGGAACATCGTGGCGCGCGTCATCGTCGACGTCATGCTCAAGCCGGAGATCCTCGACCCGCAGGGCCAGGCGATCGCGCGGGCGCTGCCGCGACTCGGCTTCTCCGGGGTCTCCGGAGTGCGTCAGGGCAAGCGGTTCGAGCTGGAGCTGGACGGCCCGGCCGACGAGGCCGCGCTTTCGGACGTCCGCAAGATGGCCGAAACCCTGCTCGCCAACACGGTGATCGAGGACTTCACCATCCGCGTCGAAGGGTGAAGTGACACATTTCACATCGCTATTCCGGCGGCGTGTCCACCCCTAATCAGGCATCGGTCCGTCTCGAAGCCACCTATCCGGTGCGCGCTGAATAACGGGGACGTGATTTTGCGGTTAGCCCTGATTCATCGGGGAAGCCTCTCTTGGTGACCTTCGACACCGGGGAGGGGTCCGGTGGACATTGAGTTCTCTCTGGCGATGCCACGGGATGCGATCGGCATCCCGATGGTTCGCCGGGTGGTAGGAGACGCGCTGCGGTCTCTCGGGGTGACCGAGGAGTGCGTTTCCGACATACTCCTGGCCACGTCCGAGGCGTGCGCCAACGCGGTGCGGCACGGTGGTCCCGCCAACCGCTACGAGGTCATGGCCACCATCGGCAACGGCCGCTGCGAGTTGCGCGTCGCGGACGAGGGCGAGGGGCTGCACATGATCCCCCGCCAATATCCGCCGGCGGAGACCGAGAACGGCCGGGGCATCCTGATCATGCGTGCCGTCGTGGACGATCTCTCGTTCGACATCACGCCCGGGCGCGGCACGATCGTGCGCCTGTGCAAGGAACTCGACTGGGACGAGGACGCCATCGCCCACCACCTCACCCTCGACTGCCACTTCGCCGGGGTCTGAGAATCACGGCTCCGCACCACGCCGGGCCCGGGCCCGGCGTGACGTGTGATCGGAAGCAGGACTCCGCGCGCGGAGCCGATTTGGCGGCTCCGATACCCTGAGGTGTACCGCCACAGACCGCCGTCCGGCCCGATGACGGTGGCGTCCGCCCTGGCGGGAACCCTTGGAGGGAAAACTGTCATGAGCGCTGCCCGGGTGGGCGTCGTCACCTTCCCCGGAACACTCGACGACCAGGACGCCGCGCGAGCCGTACGGCTGGCCGGAGCGGAGGCGGTGCCCCTGTGGCACGCCGATCACGACCTCAAGGGAGTCGACGCCGTCTTCCTGCCCGGAGGGTTCTCCTACGGCGACTATCTTCGCTGCGGGGCGATCTCCCGGTTCTCCCCTCTCATGACCGAGCTGATCCCGGCCGCCCAGGCCGGGCTGCCCGTGCTCGGCACCTGCAACGGCTTCCAGATCCTCTGCGAGGCGCACCTGCTGCCGGGCGCGCTGACCCGCAACGAGGGTCTCCACTACATCTGCCGCGACCAGCTCATCCGCGTGGAGAACACGCGTACGGCATGGACGGCGGACTTCGCCGAAGGCCAGGAGATCGTGCTGCCGATCAAGCACGGCGAGGGCCGTTATGTGGCCGACGCGGAGACGCTGGCGGCGCTGGAGAGCGAGGGCCGGGTGGTCTTCCGCTACGCGGGCGGCAACCCGAACGGTTCGCTCAACGACATCGCCGGGATCACCAATGAGGCCGGGAACATCGTCGGCCTCATGCCCCACCCCGAGCACGCGGTCGAGGAGCTGACCGGCGCGCCGAGCGTCGACGGCCGCGGCTTCTTCACTTCGATCCTGAAGAGACTGGTGAACGCGTAAATGCTCGACAGTGTGAGCCGTGCGCTGGAGACGCCGGACGAGCGCCAGCCGTACGCCGAGCTGGGCATGAAGGAGGACGAGTACCAGCGCGTACGCGACATCCTCGGCCGCCGTCCGACCAGCTCCGAGCTGGCGATCTACTCGGTCATGTGGAGCGAGCACTGCTCCTACAAGTCGTCCAAGGTGCACCTGCGGCAGTTCGGCACCAAGGCGCCCAAGTCGGAGGCCCTGCTCGTCGGCATGGGCGAGAACGCCGGCGTGGTCGACATCGGCGACGGCTGGGCCGCCACCTTCAAGATCGAGTCGCACAACCACCCGTCGTACGTCGAGCCGCACCAGGGCGCCGCGACCGGCGTCGGCGGCATCGTGCGCGACATCATGTCGATGGGCGCCCGGCCGATCGCGGTCATGGACTCGCTGCGCTTCGGCGGGGCCGACCAGCCCGACACGCGCCGCGTGCTGCCGGGCGTGGTCGAGGGCATCAGCCACTACGGCAACTGCCTCGGCCTGCCCAACATCGGCGGCGAGGTCGTCTTCGACCCCTGCTACATCGGCAACCCGCTGGTCAACGCCCTGTGCGTCGGCCTGCTGCGCAAGGACCAGATCAAGCTGGCCACCGCGCCGGGCCCCGGCAACAAGGTCGTGCTGTTCGGCGCCAGGACCGGCGCGGACGGCATCGGCGGCGCGTCGGTGCTGGCGTCGGCCACCTTCGAGGACGAGTCGCAGGCCAAGCGGCCCGCCGTGCAGGTCGGCGACCCGTTCATGGAGAAGCTGCTGATCGAGTGCTGCCTTGAGCTCTACCAGGCGGACGTGGTCGTCGGCATCCAGGACCTCGGCGCGGCCGGGGTGTCCTGCGCCACGACAGAGCTGGCCGCCAAGGGCACCGGCGGCATGGAGGTGAACCTCAACCTCGTCCCGCTGCGCGACCCCACGCTGCGGCCCGAGGAGATCCTCATGAGCGAGTCGCAGGAGCGCATGATGGCGGTCGTCACGCCCGACGACATCCCGGCCTTCATGGCGATCTGCGACAAGTGGGACGTGCCGGCGACCGTGATCGGCGAGGTCACCGACACCGGCAGGCTCGTCATGACGTGGGACGGCGAGGTCATCGTCGACATCCCGCCGGGCACGGCCGCCGACGAGGGCCCGGTCTACGAGCGCCCGTTCCACGAGCCCGCCGGGCAGGCGGCGCTCAACGCCGACGGCCCGGAGCGCCTGCCGAGGCCCGAGGACCTGCGGGAGACCCTGCTCACCCTGCTCGGCTCGCCCAACCTCGGGTCGAAGGAGTGGGTTACCTCCCAGTACGACCGGTATGTCCGGGGCAACACGGTCCTGGCCCAGCCCGCCGACGCCGGGATGCTGCGCATCTCCGAGGTCATGCCGGGCGCCCAGGAGACCACGCGGGGCATCGCGCTCGCGACCGACGGCAACGGCCGCTACGCCAAGCTCGATCCGTACACGGGGGCCCAGCTCGCGCTGGCCGAGGCGTACCGCAACGTGGCGGTGACCGGCGCGAAGCCGCTCGCCGTCACCAACTGCCTCAACTTCGGCTCGCCGGAGGACCCCGAGGTCATGTGGCAGTTCTCCGAGGCCGTACGCGGGCTCGCGGACGCCTGCCGGACCCTGGGCGTGCCGGTGACCGGCGGCAACGTGTCGTTCTACAACCAGACGGGCTCCACCGCGATCAACCCGACGCCGGTGGTCGGCGTGCTCGGCGTGATCGACGACGTGGCCCAGCGGGTCAGGCAGGGCTTCACCGCTCCGGACCTGCGGGTGCTCCTGCTGGGCGAGACCCGCGAGGAGTTCGGCGGCTCCGAGTGGGCGCACGTCGCCCACGGGCACCTGGGCGGCCTCCCGCCGCAGGCGGACCTGGAGGCCGAGCGCGGCCTGGCCGCGGTGCTGACCGAGGCGGCGGCGCGCGGGCTGCTCGAAGGCTCGCACGACCTGTCCGACGGCGGTCTCGCCGTCGCCCTGGCGGAGTCGTGCCTGGCCCAGGGCGTCGGCTGCACGGTGACCCTGCCAGGCGAGGACGCCTTCGTCGAGCTGTTCAGCGAGTCGGCCGCGCGGGCGCTGGTGTGCGTGCGGCCCGAGGCGTTCGACGCCTTCGCCGACCTGTGCGCCCGCTACGAGGTTCCCTGCTCCGGACTCGGCGTCACCGGCGGTTCCGCGCTCACGGTCGAGGGCGTCCTCGAGGTCCCGGTCGAGGAGCTTCGCGGGGTGCACGCGTCCGCGCTCCCGCGCGTCTTCGGCTGATCTCGATCGAGTGAAAGGGCCCTTCCGGACGGATAGTCGTCCGGAAGGGCCTTCGCCTGTCACGGTCGTCGCCGACGCGTGCCGAGCCGTGCCGACGGGAGTACGGCGGATCTCCGGGCGCCTCCGCGTCGCAGGTGCTGGCCCCGGTCGCGGCCTCGCTGCCGCCGGGTTCGCGTGTCGTCGTCCCCCGACATCGAGCAGACGTCGAACCTGTTCCCCTGGCTCGCGCACGATCTCGACGTACGTACGGTGCCGCCCGCGGACCTGCCCGGAGCGATCGACGAGCGCACGGACGCGGTCGCCTTCAGCCTGGCCGAACCCTCCGGCGCACCCCGGCCCGGTGGTCACGGCGCCGGCGCAGGGCGTCGCCGACACGGCGGGAGGGGTGGCCGGGAGGGCGGGCGCTAACCCTAGTGACCGTTGACGTGGCAGGTGGCGGTCATCGTCTTGGACGGGTCGCTCTCGGAGGTGGCCGTGAGCTTCACCGTGGCGTGACGGCTGCCGCCCGCGGACTGCTGGGCGAAGACGGTGACGGTCTCCTTGCCGCCGAAGTCGACGGCCGCGAGGGCGTTGGGCGTGATCGTGGTCCAGCCGTTCCCTTCGACCTCGGCCTTCAGCCGGTAGACGTCGCTGTTCAGGTAGGCGCTGACGTCCTCGGGGTGCTGACCCTGAGCGGAGGCGGCCTTGCCGGTGTTGAACAGCGGGAAGCTGCACATCGACACGCCCTTCTCGGCGCCGGGGACGCCGGCGCCCGGCAGCAGCTTCACGCCCCGCTTCTGCGGGCCCGCGCCGTCGAGGGACTTGATCGCCACCGTGTACGACAGGATTCCCTTGGCGTCGCGCTGCACGTCGGTGATGTAGAAGTGCAGGCGGTTGGCCTCGTCGACGTACTCGTACTGGCTGCCCGAGTCGGTGCCGGCGTGGAAGAGGGCGTCGGCGAGCTGCCGATAGTCGCCGATCGTGATCGGGACCTCGGTGCCGTCGGGCAGCACGTAGTCGGTCATGTCGATGTCCTGCGGGTTGGCGTCGATCACCCACTCGAACGGCGCCCGGTCCTGGTTCTTGGTCTTGGCCAGGAGCACGCCGGAGTCGGGGGTGAAGGAGTCGCTGCCCATCCGGTCGACGACCTCGACGGTGTAGTTGTCGTAGCCGCCGCCGTCGCAGAGCGGGTCGGTCTGCTGGGTGCACGACCCGGTTGACTTGTCGCCGGTGTCGAAGGAGATGTTGACGCCCGTCAGGTCCTTCTTGCCCGGCTGGACCTCGCGCGCGGTCACCTTGGCGACGACCATGCCGGAGTCGCGCAGCGCCTCACGCGACAGGCGCAGGACGTTCTGCTCGTCCACCATGTTCAGCTTGATCTTGTTGCGCAGCATGTGCTGGGCGCCCATCGATGCGCCCGCCGTCGGCGGGATCAGCCAGCGGCTGTGCGGGCCGCCGGGGCCGTTGAAGCTGCCGCGGCTGAGCATCTCCCAGATGCCGGTGTAGGACCGGACCGGCGGGTTGCCGTACGGGTTGTTGTAGTTGTCCAGGACGCCCAGGATGTGGCTGAACTCGTGGGCGAACACCCCCTGGCCGGAGCTTTCGGCCTGGACGGAGTCGACGCCGATGTTCGCGTTGGGCCAGAACGTCGAGCCGGCGGCCCAGGACGTCCAGTCCACGTAGCGGGTCCGAGACCAGTTGGGCAGGTTCGGGTCGGGCGGGCCGAAGTCGTCGGTGACGTCCTCCTTGGTGGGGAACTTCATCATGCCGAACTCCTGCCAGGTCGACGACTCGTCCTGACCGGCGCTCAGGTAGAAGACGAAGTCGAACCGGCTCGCCACGTCCTGGCCGACGTCGGCGACCCAGGCGGCCTTGCCGTCCGTACGCAGGTTCCTGTTGCAGTTGTCCCCCGCCGGGCACGCGTCGCGCTGGTATTCCATCGCGTACTCGTACGACTTGCCCGGCATGGTGTAGGGGCCGAACGCCGTGAGGTCGACGCCATACCGGCCGCCCGAGTCCTCCATCCAGTACTCGTGCAGGGTGTGGCCCCTGTTGAGCTCGTTGGGGGTGTTGAGGAAGTCCTGGTAGAACTTGGCGACCTGGTCACGGGGGATGTCGTGGGCCTGGGAGCTGGGGTTGCCGAACACGGTCGAGTTCTGCGGCTGGGTGACCACGAACGGCTGGTTGGGGTAGTCGAGCAGCACGAGCGCGCCCTTGAAGGTGCGCGTCGAGCCCTTCACGGCGGGGTTCGCCCAGTCGGTGCCCGGGATCTTCTTGTAGTCCGCCCACGTCATGTGGTCGGGGTTCTTCCAGTTCTGCGGGTCGATCGGCGCGACCACGCGCGACGCGCGGCCACGCAGGGCCTGCATCTCGTCCGGCTGGTCGCGCTGCCAGGGCTGGACCTGGGGCCAGTGGTCACGCCGCCAGGGGTGATCGGGGTCTCCGCCGGGGGCCGCGGAGGCGGGAGCCGCCGCCAGCGCGAGCGGGACGAGCGCGATGGCCGCCACTATGCCCGGGAACAGTGTTTTTGAGAGTTTCACGAATTATGACGCTATAGAGACTATTGACGGAGATCATCGGTCACTTGTAAGGAAGACCAGCAGGGCCTTCTCCTACAAATGTCGAAGCGCCCAGGTGGAGGCCGAGTGGTGGATCTGCAGCGAATCGTGGACGACCTCGCGCTTCGCCTCGAAAGACCCCTGCTGCTCGAGGACGGCCGCCAGCGCGTCGTCGCGTACAGCGAGCAGGACGGGCCGATGGACGACGTCCGCCGCCATTCGATCCTCCGCCGCCACACCACCCCCGACGTGCGCGCCTTCCTCCGCGCCGCGGGCATCCACGAGGCGACCAGGCCGCTGCGCACGCCCGGCGCCCCGGAGCTGGGGCTGCTGCCCCGGGTCTGCGTCCCCGTACGGCACGACGGCCTGCCGCTCGGCTTCCTCTGGTTCATCGACGCGGCCCCGGCCATGACCGAGGAGGAGATCGCGATCGCGGCGGAGGCCGCGCCCGCCCTCGCCCTCACCCTGTTCCACGAGAGCCTGGTCACCGAGCTCGCCTCGCGTCGCGAACTAGAGGCCGTCACCGGCCTGCTGCTCCGCGAGCCCGACGCCGACAGGCCTCTGATCGAGGCGGGCGCGTTCCCACACAACGCGCCCGTGACCGTGGCGGTCGCCCGGCCCGCATGCGGCGGGACCGACGAGACCCTGCGGCTGACTCTGGAGCGCGGGCTGCTGGTCCTGCGGCGGCGCCTGGCCAGGCACCATCCCCTGCATCTGGTGCGCTTCGACCACGCCGTGCTGCTCACCGCGGGCACCACCGCCTTTCCCGAGGAGATGCACGCGGCCCTCGGCACGCCGGTCCTGGTCGGGGTCGGCTCGCCGCGGCCCTCGCTCTCCCTCGCGGCCGGCTCGTACGAGGAGGCGCTGCACGCCGTCGAGGTCGTCGCGAACGTGCCGGAGTTCGGCCGCTCCGCGGAGTGGGACCGCCTCGGCGTCTATCGCATGCTGTCCGGAGTGCCGCACGGCAACCTCCATCCGGGGGTGGCCAAGATGCTGGGCGAGGCCCAGCACCGGCCGCTGCTGGAGACCCTGGAGATCTACCTCGACCTCGCCGGCAACGCCCAGGCCGTCTCCCGCCGGCTCCGCCTGCACCGTACGTCGCTCTACTACCGCCTCCGCCGCGTCGAGGAGCTCGCGGAGACCGACCTCCGGGACGGCGAGGAGCGGCTGAGCCTGCATCTCAGCCTCAAGCTCGCCCGCCTCTCCGGCCGCTACCGCCCGTCCCCCCTCCCCCTGGAAACCGAAATCACCAGCCAGTGATATAAGGATGTCTTATATTGCCTGCATGACCTGGGAGATTACCCTGCACGCCGAGGTGCATGCTTGGTTTCTCGATCTATGCAATGGCGGAACGGATGGGCGTGAGCCAGGCACGAGTCTCCCAGATCGAGCATGGTCAGATTGGGGGGCTTGACACGCTTCGTTCCTATGTAGTGGCTCTGGGCGGAAGGCTCGACGTGGTGGCCGACTTCGGAGATCACTCGGTGAAGGTCGCCTGAGACTTCCCGGCCTCGGTTGGCGGGCTCTTTGGTCTCGTCACCGGGGCGGTTTGCGGGCGATGAGGTATGCCTGGGGGGTTCGCTCGAACTCGCGGCGTGCGCTCTCCAACTGTGCGACCACCGGCAGCCCCGCCTCGGCCAGCATGGTCGCCGCGCGGTCCGGCGACAGGCGGTGGAAGTCGAGCGCGACCTGGTGACCGTAGACCTCCGTCGCGTGGAAGGGCTCGTCGCCGGCCTGGAAGGCGAGCAGCAGATGCCCGCCCGGGGCCAGCACCCGGTGAAACTCGGCCAGCGCCGCGGGCTGTCCCTCCGGCGGGGTGTGGATGATCGAATACCACGCGACGACGCCGCCGAGAGTCTCGTCGGCGATGTCGAGGGCCGCCAGTGTCCCCTCCTGGAACCGCAAGCCCGGATGGTCGCGCCGGGCCACCTCGATCATGCCCGGCGACAGGTCGACACCGAAGACGTCCTCCAGGCCGAGCGCGTGCAGGTGCGCCGTGATCCGGCCCGGCCCGCAGCCGACGTCGGCCACCGGCCCCGGAACGCCCGACGCCCGCACGATCTCGGCGTACGCGGCGAGCATCGCGCGCTCGAACGGTTCGTCGTCCAGCCGGTGGCGAAGGCGATCGGCGTAGTCGGCGGCGACGGTGTCGTAGGCCGCCCGGGCGACCCGCAGATAGGAGGGCTCGGTCATGACCGAGCACCCTAGTGCCCAAAACCGACGAAGGCCCTTCCGGTAACCCCTCCGGAAGGGCCTTCGCAGTGCCGTACGCCAACGCCTCGTCGCGTACGGCAAGCAGGTGCGGCGCGTCCGGCGAAGCCCCCACGGACTCCACCGGCGCGCTTCGGCGCACTTACGAGATCTTCGCGCAGACGGCGTAGACGATGCCGTTGCTGCCGCTCCCACCGCCGTTGCCGGTCAGCTCGACGGTCCAGCCGTTGCCGCTCATGTAGCTGCCCGTGACGGTCCTGCTGGAGCTGACCTTGAAGCCGCCTCCGGTGACCCTCTCGTCGTTCGCGCAGGAGGCGGTGCCGCTGTTTCCGGAGATGTTCTGGCTCGACGTCCGGGTGCTCAGGGTGGGCGCGCCGCCGCTGCCACCCTGGCTCTTGAGCCACTTGAGGAAGTCGGCCTCGTCCTTGGAGGTGCAGGCGTGGCCCTTCCAGATGTCGCAGGCGCTCTTGCCGTCCTCGCCGGCGTCGCCCTTGAGGCCCTTCTCGCCCTTCGGCCCCTGCGGACCGGTGTCACCCTTGGGACCCGCCGGGCCCGCGGGACCGCGCTCCCCCTGGAGACCGCGGTCGCCCTTGTCACCCTTGGGCCCCTGCGGACCGGCGGGACCGGCGGGACCGGCGGGACCGCGGTCGCCCTTCTCGCCCTTGGGGCCCTGCGGACCGGCCGGACCACGCTCGCCCTGCGGACCGACGGGACCGCGCTCGCCGTCCTTGCCGTCCTTGCCGTCCTTGCCGGGGGCGCCGTCCTTGCCCGGGGCGCCGGTGTCGCCCTTGGGACCCTGCGGACCGGCCGGGCCGCGCAGACCCTGGGGACCGCGGAAGCCGCGGGGGCCCTGAGCACCGGTGTCGCCCTTGGGGCCCTGCGGACCGGTGCCGCCGATCCCCACCGGACCCTGTGGACCGGTCCTGTTCCACGACACCTTCGTCTCGGTCGGCTTACATTTCGTCGTGGCGTTCACCAGCCGCATATACCGCGTGCTCTTGTTCACACACGCGTACAGCGGCGCGTCGCTCGCCGACGAAGCGGTGGCAGCGCCACCCAGAACCAGGACCGATCCAGCCAGAGCACCAGCCGTCATCAGGCCGATGGTGCGTCCGCCCGGCAACTTGATAGCCACGGGACTTCCCTTTCTGAGGCGCACGAAGGTGCGCGGAATACAGAAGTTGCGTACGTTAATCACGCGCCGAGGGATATGGAGGTTGTCCTGCGAAACATCACGTATGCGCATCTCCGCTATCCGTAAGCCCGGGCGGTCAAGAACGTTCCAAACCGCCTCGGGGCCGCGGTGATCACCCCAGGAAGATCCAGACGTACGGCGCACGCCACAATCGACGGCATGGCCGACACCCCCCTGGAACCCGGCTCCCCCGAGCATGCGAAGGCCCTCCGGTACGCCTGGAGGGTCTGCTCCGTCACCGGCCTCGGCCTCGTCCTCATCGGGCTCAGCTCCAGCACGCTGAACGTCGCGCTCCCCTCGGTCGTACGGCACTTCGACGCCGGGCCGCTGGCGTCGAGCTGGATCCTGCTCGCGCACCTGCTGATCAGCACCGCGACGCTGGTGTTCTTCGGCCGCGTCGCCGACCTGCTCGGCAGGCGAGAGGTCTACCTCGTCGGGTTCGCCCTGTTCACGGGGGCGTCGCTGCTGGCCGGGATCGCGCCGGACGTCGGTGTGCTCATCGCCCTGCGGGCGCTTCAGGGGCTCGGCGCGGCCATGATCCTCGCCAACGGCACGGTGATCGTCACCGCCGCCTTCCCGCCCGATCGGCTCAGCCAGGGGATGGGCGTCTACATGGCCACGCTCTCGGTGGCCCAGCTCGCCGGGCCGACCCTCGGCGGCCTGATCGCCGACACGCTCGGCTGGCGATGGATCTTCTGGATCAACGTCCCGGCGGGCGTGGTCGCGCTCGTGTGGGGCGCGACGGTGCTGCGGAAGGTCCCGGCCGGCCCCCGGCAGTCCGTGGACGCGCTGGGGAACCTGGTCGTGTTCGCCGCGTTGTCGGCCGTGCTGATCGCCATCAGCCAGGGCGAGCCGCTGCCCGGCGTGGCCGCCGCCGCGCTCGTCCCCGCGCTGTTCGCCGTGGAGCGCAGGGCGCGCAACCCGGTGCTGAACCTCACGCTCTTCGGCGGGCGCATGCTGCTGTTCGCCAATCTGGCGTCGTTCGCCAACGCGCTCGCGCGCTCGTCGCTGATCCTGCTCGCGGGCCTCTACTTCCAGGCCGCGCGCGGCTCCGACGCACTGGCCGCCGGATTGGGCGTGCTGCCGGTGCCCGTCGGCATGACCCTCGCCTCTCCCCTCGCGGGCGCGCTGGGCCGCCGGGTGAGCCCGTATGCGCTGTCGGTGGGCGGGTGCGTGCTCACGGCCTCGGGGCTGCTCGTGCTCACGGTCTCGGCCGGCCCGGCCACGCCCTACTGGGTGATCGGGATCGGGCTCTTCGTGTGCGGATGCGGCAGCGGCGCCTTCCTGACCGGCAACACGACGCAGGTCATGAGCGCACTGCCGGAGGAGAGCCGCGGGGTGGTGAACGGCTTCCGCATGATGGTCATGAACGTCGGCGTCGTGCTCAGCGTGGCGACGACGCTGAGCGTGCTGACCGCGTCCGTCGCGCCGGCGCTGCGCGACCAGGTCTACGCGGGGACCCTGTCGCAGGTGTCCCCGGTCGCGCTGCGGCAGCTCATGACGGGGTTCCGCACGACCTATCTCGTGTTGTTCTGCGTCGCGCTGCTGGGCGTCCTCTTCGCGGCCATCGCCTCGACTCCGGACATCAGGAGGTCGAGGCCGAAGGCGTAGTAGGCGTCGAGGTCGGGCTCGGCCTCCATCTCCCTGGCGTATTCGACGATCCGGGGGAACTCGTCGGCGGGGAGCCGTTCCAGGGTCAGCCGCTTCTGCCTGCGCAGCTCGGCCGCCTCCATCGCGCTGGCCGCTCCGGGGCAGCCGGGCTCGTTGTCGACCAGAGCCATGGCGCCGTGCAGCAGGTAGGTGGAGATGGCGTAGCCCTCGCTCAGCGTGAAGCCCGCCTGGGAGAGCAGGTCGAGCGCGGTGTCGGTCGCGCGGTTGAAGTTCGACACATCCTGCTTCTCGACCATCGCGAACAGCCCCGGCATGTAGCGGTGCTGCCGCATCACCCGGATCAGCGCCTCCACCATCACCCGCAGCCGTTCGTTCCACGGCGCGGCCGGGTCGAACTCGGGAGTGACCTGGGCGAGCAGATGGTCGGCGAGGCAGACGAACAACTGGTCCTTGTTCTTGACGTGCCAGTAGAGCGCCATCGGCGTCACCCCGAGCTCCTGGGCGAGCCGCCGCACCGTGACCGACTCCAGGCTCTCGGCGTCGGCCAGCTCAAGGGCCTTCTCGATCAGACTCAGGCGGCTCAGCCGCTCCGCGTGCGCCATGGCCCGCAGCCTCCCTACCTCATCGGCACTTGACAACTATACGCCGTACAAGGTCTCCTATGCACCGTACATGTACGCCGTACATGTACCTCGTACATGAGGAGGACGCATGTCCGGACGATGGTGGGCGCTGGTCGCGGTGTCGCTCGCGACGTTCATGACCTACCTGGACAACAACGTGGTCAACGTGGCTCTGCCGACGATCCAGCGCGACCTGGCGCTGACGATCTCCGGCCTTGAGTGGATCGTGAGCGCGTACATCCTGGTGTTCGCCGGCCTGCTGCTCGCCGGGGGACGTCTGGCGGATGTCTTCGGCCCCCGTACGGCGTTCTTCGGCGGCCTGGCGGTCTTCACGCTCGCGTCGGTGGCGGCGGGCCTCGCCGGGAGCCAGGAGACGCTGATCGCGGCGCGCGCGGTGCAGGGGCTCGGCGCGGCACTGCTGACCCCGTCGACGCTGGCCCTGCTGCCGCGGATCTTCCCCGACGCGCGCGAGCGGGCGACGGCCGTCGGCATCTGGAGCGCGGTCGGCGCCCTGGCCCTCGCGATCGGCCCGCTCACCGGCGGGTTCCTCAGCGAGAACGCCGACTGGGGCTGGATCTTCCTGATCAACCTGCCGATCGGCGTGATCGCGGCCGTGATCGGCCTGCGTTCGATCAGGGTCGAGCGGGCCGCGGCCGGGCGCTCCTCTCTCGACCTGCCGGGCCTGGCCACCTCCGCCGTGGCGCTGTTCGCCCTCACCTACGCGCTCATCGAGGGCGAGTCGCGTGGGTGGACCTCGGCGCCGATCCTCGGCGCGTTCGCGGCCTTCGCGGTGGCCGCCGTCGCGTTCCTGGTCGTCGAGTCCCGTACGGCGCAGCCGATGATCGACCTCACGTTGTTCCGTGAGCGGGTCTTCAGCGGCGGCCTGCTGTCGATGGGCCTGTGGTCGTTCGGCGTCTTCGGCATCTACTTCTTCACCGCGCTCTATCTCCAGAGCGCCCTCGGGTTCTCCCCGACGGAGGCGGGCGCGGGCTTCGTGCCCATGGCGCTGCTCATGGCGGTGATCGCGAGCGTCTCACCGCGGATCGCCGAGCGCTTCGGCAGCGCGGGCACGGTCGCCGCCGGCCTCGGCCTGATGGCGGTGGCCATCGGCGGGCTGTCGAGCGCGGGCGAGGGCTCCCACTACCTCGACCTGCTCCCCTGGTTCCTCCTGTACGGCGCGGGCGCCGGCCTGCTCGTCCCGCTGACCAACGTCGTGCTGAACGCGATGCCCCCCGCGCGGGCGGGCGTGGCCTCGGGCGTGCTCAACGTCTCCCGCGAGGTCTTCGGCCTGCTCGGCATCACGATCCTGGGCGCGATCCTGAGCGCCAGGCAGAGCGCGGTCGGCGGCGCTCCACTGCACGCCTTCCTTGAGGCCTACCGGTTCACGCTGGTGATCGCGGCCGCGATCGTGCTGGTCGGCGTCCCGGTCAGCGTCTACTCCCTGCGCCGCACCCGGGCCGCCTCCGCCTCCGCCGAGCCCAGCGAACCCGCCGTCGCCGAGCCCGTCGCATGAGTCCCCCCGTACGGCTCCGCGCCGAGCCGTACGGGGATGTCCTACTCCTTGATCACGTTATCGCGGGTTTCGCCGGGCACGAGCACGCACGGCGTCACCGGGTCGTTCATGAGGATCGTGCTGGTGCTGCTTCCCCCATCGGGCATTGCGGTGACGGTCCAGACGATCGTCTGGCCGGGCTCGAACAGCCGGGTGTCGATCCGCATCTGCCAGCCCTCCTTCTCCCCCGGGATGTTCATCGGCGTGGTGTAGAGGCCCCGGGGGATGTTCTCCACATTGCTGCCGCGCGGCCCCCGGCACCGCTTGCCCGCGGGCACGTAGTCGACGACGGCGGGGACCCCGAGGTCGCGTAGCTGCTTCCGCAGCCCCGCGACGTCACGGAAGTCGCGGATCGTGACCAGCACGACGCCGTGGGAGTCCTTGGTCACGGCGTAGGAAGGCGTGGTGAGGACCTTTCCGCCGATCAGGCTCGGGCCGGATCTGGTGCGTACACCCCTCTCATGTACGGAGACGGGCGACCATTTCGCGCGACATCGGGCGGGATCCGGGACAATGGGCCGGTGCCGGCACGCAGAATCGACCCAGGGAAGATCAGGGAAGCGCTCGACGCCCAGCTCGCCGATCTGGGCAGGCCGCCGTTCGACGGCCCCGAGAGCATGGCCGGCAACGCGTGCGTGCTGGCCGTGCTCGACGCCTACGAGGCCGGGCTCACGCCGCTGCGGGCCGCCGCCCGCGCCGCCGTACGGCACCTGCTCGAAGAGCTGGCCGCGCGGGCGCCGGGACGGTCGGTGGAGGTGCGGGTGCCCCCGCACGCGGCGGTGCAGTGCGTGGAGGGGCCCCGGCACACCCGGGGCACCCCGCCCAACGTCATCGAGACCGACCCCCGCACCTGGCTCGAACTGGCCACGGGCCGGCTGTCGTGGGCCGACGCCACCGCCGCGGGGAAGATCGCGGCCAGCGGCGCACGGGCCGACCTGTCCGCGCTGCTCCCGCTCTGGTGACCGGGCTCTCTGGTGACCGGGCTCTCTGGTGACCGGGCTCTCTGGGAACACGGGTCACTGGATCCCGGAGAGCCGGTCCTGCACGCAGCGCTGCGCGTCCTCCTGGGTGGGATAGAGCCGGCGGTCGAAGCACTCGCCGACGTGCTTGGTCGTGAACCAGTTGTAGAGCGCCACACTGATGATCAGGGCGAGCAGCAGGGTCAGCGTGCTCAGCACCAGCCCTCCGATCGCCCTGCCCCGGTTGGAGTCTTTGGCGATCGCCACGATGCCGATGACGATCCCGACGATCGCCACGAGCGTGCCGATCCCGCAGACCAGCAACAGGACGATCGAGCAGATCCCGAGCACCAGCGCGGCCGTCCCGAGCCCGCCGCCCGGTTGCGGCCCCCACGGGCCGCCGGGGCGTCCGCCGGGCCCCGGAGGCGGCGGCAGCGGCCCCCCGTACGGCGGCTGCCCATACGGAGGTTCACCATACGGAGGCTGACCGTACGGCGGCTGCCCGTAAGACGGCCCTTCGTAGGGAGGCCGGCCATAGGGCGGTCCCCCGTACGGCGGGCCGGCGGGCTCTTCCGGCATCCCGGCCGACGGCTCCCGCTCCTCCGGAGCCCCCGGGCCGTACGGCTCCCGCGGCCCCCCGGGGTCGTCGGGTGTCGCCACGATCATCCCTCCCCTGCCGGTTCCGGGCCCGAAATCCGATTCTCAGGGCCTGCCCGGAAGCCCAGGCTGCCCCGAAATCCGCGTGTGAGCAGGGGTGACACGGCAAAGGGCGGGTGATGCTTGCGGCGGCTGAAGGGCATGCCCGGGTTTGAGCAGCGCCAACGCCCAAATAGACTCAAGTACGTGTTGAAGGGCGACGGCCGGCTGGGCCATGACCTCGACCCCCAGGACCGCGCTCCGAAGGACGCCTGTGGCGTCTTCGGTGTATGGGCGCCCGGGGAGGACGTCTCCAAACTCACCTACTACGGGCTCTACGCCTTACAGCACCGCGGACAGGAGTCCGCGGGCATCGCGGTAAGCGAGGGCAACCGCATTCTCGTCTACAAGGACATGGGCCTGGTGGCCCAGGTCTTCGACGAGTCGATCCTCGGCACCCTGCGGGGGCATCTGGCGATCGGCCACTGCCGTTACTCCACCACCGGATCGAGTGTCTGGGAGAACGCGCAGCCGACGCTGAACTCCAGTGACGGCAAGGGGCTGGCGCTCGTCCACAACGGCAATCTGATCAACACCGCCCACCTCGCGGAAGGGCTCGCACCCGGCTCCATCCGGGCGACGACCGACACCGAGGTGCTCACCGCCCTCCTGGCGCAGGACTCCTCGCGCCCGGTCGAGGACGTGGCGGCCGAGCTGCTTCCGGAGGTCAAGGGCGCCTACTCGCTCGTCTGGATGAACGAGACGACGCTGTTCGCCGCCCGCGACCCGCAGGGCATCCGCCCGCTCGTGCTGGGCCGGCTGGAGCGCGGCTGGGTGGTCGCGTCCGAGACCGCCGCGCTCGACATCGTCGGCGCGTCGTTCATCCGCGAGATCGAGCCCGGCGAGCTGCTGACCATCGACGAGCGCGGGGTCCGCACGCAGCGCTTCGCGCCCGCCGAGCCCAAGGGCTGCCTGTTCGAGTACGTCTACCTCGCCCGCCCCGACACCACGATCGCCGGGCGCGGCGTGCAGTCCACCCGGGTCGAGGTCGGCCGTGTGCTGGCCCGCGAGCACCCGGTGGAAGCCGACCTCGTGATCCCGACGCCCGAGTCCGGCACGCCCGCCGCCATCGGCTACGCCGAGGAGAGCGGCATCCCGTACGGCCAGGGCCTGGTGAAGAACTCCTACGTCGGCCGGACGTTCATCCAGCCGTCGCAGACCATCCGCCAGCTCGGCATCCGCCTGAAGCTCAACCCGCTGCGCGAGGTCATCGAGGGCAAGCGCCTGGTGGTCGTGGACGACTCCATCGTCCGCGGCAACACCCAGCGGGCCATCGTGAAGATGCTGCGCGAGGCCGGGGCCACCGAGGTCCACGTGCGGATCTCCTCGCCCCCGGTCGCCTGGCCGTGCTTCTACGGCATCGACTTCGCCACCCGGGCGGAACTGATCGCCGGGTCGCTGTCGGTCGAGGAGATCCGGTCCTCGCTCGGCGCCGACTCCCTCGGGTACATCTCCCTGGAGGGGCTCACCCGGGCGACCACGCTGCCGGCCGAACGGCTCTGCCGCGCGTGTTTCACCGGCGAGTACCCCATTCCGATCGAGGACGACAGGGTGGGCAAGTTCGTGCTGGAGGCTCAGCGATGACCAGCTACGCCGACGCCGGCGTCGACATCGAGGCCGGTGACCGCGCGGTCGAGCTGATGAAGTCGCGGGTGGCGCGCTCCCGGCGCCCGGAGGTCGTCGACGACGCCAGCGGCTTCGCCGGGCTCTTCGACGCCTCGGCGTTCCTGCGCTACCGCAGGCCGCTGCTGGCCACGTCCACCGACGGTGTGGGCACCAAGGTCATGCTGGCCCAGCAGCTCGGCAAGCACGACACGATCGGCATCGACCTCGTCGGCATGGTCGTGGACGACCTCGTCGTCTGCGGGGCCGAGCCGCTGTTCATGACCGACTACATCGCGTGCGGCAAGGTCGTGCCCGAGCGGATCGCCGACATCGTCGGCGGCGTGGCCGAGGGGTGCCGGCTCGCGGGCTGCGCGCTGGTCGGCGGGGAGACCGCCGAGCACCCCGGCGCGATGGGCCCCGACGAGTACGACCTCGCGGGCGCGGGCACCGGGGTAGTCGAGGCCGACGAGATGCTCGGCCCCGACCGGGTCGTGCCGGGCGACGTGGTGCTCGGGCTGGCCTCCAGCGGGGTCCACTCCAACGGCTACTCGCTGGTCAGGCATGTGATCAAGACCGCCGGGCTGCGCCTGGAGCAGGAGCTGCCCGAGCTGGGCCGTACGCTCGGCGAGGAGCTGCTGGAGCCCACCCGCATCTATTCGCTCGACTGCCTGGCGCTCATCCGGGAGACCGAGGTGCACGCGCTGGCGCACATCACCGGCGGCGGGCTGGCCGCCAACCTGGCCAGGTCACTGCCCGGCACGGTGGACGCCCTGCTCGACCGGGGCTCCTGGACCCCGCCCGCGATCTTCGAGGTGCTGGGCGGACACGGCGGCGTGCCCCAGGAGGAGATGGACAAGACGTTCAACCTCGGCGTGGGCATGTGCGCGATCGTCCCGGCGGCGGAGGCCGACAAGGCGCTCGCGCTGCTCAACGGTCGCGGCCTGCCCGCCTGGGTGCTGGGCGAGGTCGTCGAGGGCGAGGGACGGGCCCGTTTCCGCCAGTAAGGCCGGGCCGGACGAACGCCGGCCGGTAGGGCGTTCTCGCCGGCGCGGTGACGGGACGGCCGCGGCCGGCCGAACGGGCACCGGAAGGTGTCGTAGTGTGACGGCTCGCCGGCGTGACAGCCGCGGCCGACCCCCTGGGAGCGCCGTTGGGAGCGCCGTCGAACGGGCGGCCCGCGTCGCGGCGGTCCGCCCGGCCCGCGCCTACGGCCGGCGGGCGTCCGTCATCGACGTGAGATCCGTCACTTCCGGGACGACGCCGCCACAGCCGCCGCAGCGGAGCCGATCGAACAGGGTCCGCCGCCGGGCGTGTCCGGGCAGCACGCGTGTCCGGGCAGCACGATGTGGCGGCGGCCACAACGGCCCGCCACCACGGGGACCAAGCGGTTTCCAGGAGACCGCAGCCCGCGATCCGGCCGAGCCGGCGATGAGGGAACACGCCCATGACACACCGACCGGCGGTGACCGGGTCCGGCCACTTATGCGGCCGTCCGCAACGGTCCCTGATTACGGCCATCCACAATGGTGCGGCCGACCGGCGCTCCCTCCGCGCCCGTCCCCGCACCCCCGAGGCGAGGGGCGGACGGGAGAGCGACTCGCGGACATTGAGAGAACCCGGCGGGAACGTCCCCCGCCGGGTCACTCACCTGGCGATCAGAACCGGGTCAACGCCGCCCACGGCGGTCGTCATCGCCGTCGTCGTCGTCGACGGCCGCGTAATCGGCGTAGCGATCAGCCAACTCGTCGTAAGGGTCATGCTCGTCACTGTGGCCGGAATCGTCGGCGTCCACGACTCCGAGCTCCGCGCGCAGGCGCTCAAGATCCGTCCCGCCGCTGTTGTACTTCAGCTGACGGGCGACCTTGACCTGCTTGGCCTTGGCTCGGCCGCGCCCCATTGGCTCGACCCCCTCATGCGGGGCCGTGCCCGACCCCTCGTCACTAACGCACCGCGCACCGACGCCACCTGACTTCAGGCGTCAGTCTCTCGTTCGCCTATTACCGTACCTGGTTTGTGCGCCGCTCGGTACGTCGTACGAGCGGCGGCGGTCAGCGCCGGAGCCAAATACCCCTTAGCCGACCGATTTCTGACATTCTCCGCTCTGCCAGCCTATCCGCTGCGACGGCGGGAGGGACGCCTTCTTCCTCGGCCGAGTGGAAGATCTTCAAGGTCGTGTCGAAGATCTTCGCCGCCCGGGCGCGGGCGCGGTCCATGTCGAAGCCCTCGATCTCGTCGGCCACCTGGATGACCCCGCCGGAGTTCACGACGTAGTCCGGGGCGTACAGGATGCCCCGCTCGGCGAGCTGCTTCTCGACGCCGGGGTGGGCGAGCTGGTTGTTGGCCCCGCCACAGACGATCTTCGCCTTGAGCCGGGGGACGGTCTCGTCGTCCAGCGCGCCGCCGAGGGCGCAGGGCGCGTACACGTCGATGTCGGACGCCACGAGGGTGGCGGCGTCGGGCACGACCTCGACCTCGGGGTGGCGCTGCCGCACCTGTTCGACGGCCCGCTCGTTCACGTCGCAGATCACGACCTCGGCGCCGTCCTGGAGCAGGTGCTCGACCAGGCGGTGGCCGACCTTGCCGACCCCCT